>CAJVXR010000041.1 GCA_913009535.1 uncultured Flavobacteriales bacterium
AGTTGTTTAGAGAGAATGAAAATAAGGGTGATTTGATTTTAGATAACAATGACTTAGAGAGAGAAAGAGGAATTACAATTACTTCCAAAAATGTATCTGTAGTTTATAAGGATACCAAAATTAATATTATTGATACACCTGGTCACGCTGATTTTGGTGGCGAGGTAGAAAGGGTTTTAAACATGGCTGATGGTGTTCTACTTTTAGTTGATGCTTTTGAAGGCCCTATGCCACAAACTAGATTTGTTTTACAAAAGGCTTTAGACTTAGGTTTAAAACCATGTGTGGTTATAAACAAAGTTGATAAAGAGAACTGTACTCCGGAAGAAGTTCATGAATCTGTATTTGATTTAATGTTTGAGTTAGGTGCTGAAGAATGGCAACTGGATTTTCCAACTGTCTACGGCTCTGCTAAAGAAAACTGGATGAGTGACGACTGGAAAAATGTAACAGAAAATATTGAGCCATTACTTGATATGGTTATCGATCATGTTCCTTTTCCAACAATTAAAGAAGGGACTTTGCAAATGTTAATTACATCATTAGATTACTCTTCCTTCACTGGAAGAATTGCAATTGGAAGATTACAAAGAGGTAAATTATCTACTGGAATGAATGTTTCTTTAGTTAAAAGAGATAAATCTATAGTTAAATCTAAAATTAAAGAATTACATGTTTTTGAAGGTTTAGGTAGGATTAAAGTTGATGAGGTTCAACCTGGAGATATATGTGCCATAGTAGGTTTAGATAATTTCGAAATTGGGGATACTATCGCTGATATTGAAAACCCAGAGTCACTCAAGACTATTTCTATAGATGAACCTACGATGAGTATGTTATTTACTATTAATGATTCTCCATTTTTTGGAAAAGACGGAAAATTTGTAACTTCAAGACATATTAAAGATAGACTATATAAAGAGCTTGAAAAAAACCTAGCCCTTAGGTTAAGTGAAACTGATAGTGCTGATAAATTTATGGTTTTCGGTAGAGGTGTTTTACACTTATCAGTCTTAATTGAAACAATGAGAAGAGAAGGTTACGAGCTACAAATTGGTCAGCCTCAAGTAATTATAAAAACTATTGATGGTAAAAAATGTGAACCTTTTGAAGAAATGACAATTGATCTGCCAGAAACAGTTTCAGGAAGAGCAGTAGAAATGGTTTCTCTTAGAAAAGGAGAAATGCTAAGTATGGTTTCTAAAGGACAAAGAATGATATGTGAATTTCTTATTCCGTCTAGGGGTATTATAGGCTTAAGAAATCAGTTGCTTACTGCAACTGCTGGAGAAGCTATTATGACACACAGATTTAAGGAATACAAGCCAGTTAAAGGAGGTATTCCAGAAAGACAAAACGGGTCATTAGTTTCTATGGAAAAAGGTAAAGCTATTCCTTATTCAATTGATAAATTACAAGATAGAGGTAAGTTTTTTGTTAATCCAGGTGAAGAAATCTATGAAGGACAAGTTATTGGTGAAAATTCTAGAGGAGACGATATGGTTATAAATATCACAAAGACTAAGAAAATGAGTAATGTTAGGTCTTCAGGAGCTGATGATAAGGCAAAAATTGTTCCTGCTATAAAATTTTCATTAGAAGAAGCTTTAGAATATATACAGAAGGATGAGTATGTTGAAGTAACTCCTAACAGCCTTAGACTAAGAAAAGTTCTATTAAAAGAGGTTGAAAGAAAAAGAAATAAAAGCATTTAAAAAATAAATAGTATTTTCATATCAAATAAAATATTATACTATTTATTCTCTAAAAACATATTCAAAAGAATTAAAATCAGACTGGAACAAATTTGTTCTAAATTCTAGAAACGGTACTTTTTTGTTTCTAAGAGATTTTATGGATTATCACAGTGATAGGTTTCTTGATTATTCTCTTCTAATATATAAAAAAGACGTATTAATATCCATCCTGCCAGCAAACAGGGTTGATGATCAACTTTATTCTCATCAAGGTTTAACTTATGGAGGTTTTGTATTAGATGAGAAATCTAAATTTAATGATGTAGTTGAAGTTTTTAAAACTACCCTTAAATATCTTTCTGATAATAATATTAAAAACTTAAACTATAAACCAATTCCATCTATATACCATGTTTTGCCAAGTGAAGAGTCCAAATATATAAGTCATTTGTTAAATTCTGAAATTGTAAAAAAGGAAGTGCTTTCTGTTGTTAGAAAAAATAATTTATCTCTTTCTAAGGATCGATCAAACGGTCTTAAGAAAGCAATTAAAAACAATTTAGTTGTAAAAGAAGTTGATAGTTTTGATGACTTTTGGAAAACTCTTTTAATACCTAATTTGAACTTAAAGCATGGTGTTTCTCCAGTGCATACGTTAAGTGAAATTACACTGCTGAAAAAGAATTTTAATAATAATATCAGACAATTTAATGTTTATAATAAAGAGACATTAATTGCTGCTACTACAATATTTGAATCCAAAACAACTGCTCATGTTCAATATATCTCTTCGGATTCTTCTAAAAACTCTACAGGAAGTTTAGATTTTTTATTTTCTCATTTAATTGGTAATGTATTTAAGTCAAAGGAGTTTTTTGATTTTGGTAATTCAAATGAAAACAATGGCCAGTCGATTAATAAAGGTTTAATATATTGGAAGGAAGGTTTTGGTGCTAAATCTATAACTCAAGATTTTTATAAAGTTGAAACCAATAATTATGTTAATCTGAATGATTTATTTATATAAAAACATCTAATTATTTCTCCATAATAATTTTCTGAAATATATATTTAATAGTAGAAAATGTATAATGTAAGTACTAAAGTAAGCTATTGAAAGTCCTACAAAACCATATACATTAGCTAAAATAATTGATAAAACAACAAATACAATTGACCATTCTACTTGAAATAAAATAAAGTGGTTTGTTTTAGCCTTAGCAACCAAAATATTTCCAAGTACCCAGCAGTTTATTTTAATAATATCACCGAGTAAATGAAAAAGAATTAAGCTATTAATCAAGTTAAACTCACTAGTAAATAAAATATCAATAATTAAATCTTTAGCTATATAAACTCCTAATGTTATTATAACTATTATAGGTAATATGGTTTTCCAAATTTTAAAGACCTCTTTTTTTAAGCTATTATTTTCTAAGTTTGTAAATGTTGGTACTAAATAGAATTTGAAAGTCGTAGTTAAAAACAACAAATATATAGCTGATATTCTCCACATAGCTTCCCAAGAGCCAGCATGGTTAGAGTCAAATTCATCATAAATATAATACCTAACTGTAAATGTTGCACCAACAAGGCATATTGGTGCCATAATTGCCATTAATGAGAATTTAGATAAATTTTTAAAATATTTTATTTTTAATACTGAATTAAGAAAATTTAATTTAAATGGTTTTAAAAATAAACAGATTATTAAAGCTGTAATTAAAGTTATTATAGGGCTTAATATTAAAGCATAATATGCTCCAACAGTGAAGTAATTTATTACTAGAAAAATTAGAACTCCACCTGAAATAATTGTTGCAATTATATTAATTAAAATGAATATTTTAATTTTCTTTAAGCCATTTAGTACAGACATTATAAATGTTTGTATTGAAAAAGATATAATAGAGAAACATAATAGATACTTAAATGAGTAGTTGTTAATTTCACTCATTTCTTTTGATATAGATAGTGTTAAATAGTTATAGAAAATAAGAATTAATCCTATTATTATCAGTGAACTGTAGAGGTGTATTTTAAAACTAGTGCCAACAAGATCTTTGAAATCTTTTTCTTTATTATTTAATTCAGATGTGTATTTTACAGTCCCAGTTTCAATACCCATAGTTCCAAGAGTATTGCCAATTTTCAAAAAGTCTTTTAATTGACCCATCAAAAACATTCCGTTCGTACCAAGGTATAATGCTATTACCTTATTAGTTATTAATTTTACTAATAAACTTATAGTTGTACTCGCGGCTGAATATATGGATGTTTTTATAAAATTCATCTGTAACTAATTAAAGTCTTTCCATTCTTTAAATGGATAATCAAAAATATCTTTTAATTTTTTAACATCATTATTATAACCAGCATCTTTTAAGTGATTTCTGTATTCTGAGGTTAAAGTCTCGTATTTAAATTCTTTAGTTTTCCAATTTGCTATTATTTTTTTCATTTTATTTTTAATCAAATGAATAGATTTTTGTGATAAAAATAATTTAGCAAGCTTTGTATACTTCATTTTACTTATTGAAGATTTTCTGATAAAGTGATATAACCAGGGGTATTTAATTTTGGTTGTTTTGTTAGAAGAAATTAATGGTAATGATTCTAGTTTTTTTAAATCTAAAAAATCAAAACATGAATTAATTGTTTGGAGTCTATTGGACACTAAACTTTCAAGAGTAATTACTTTAATATTTTCAATTCCAAAATTATCAATAAAGTTTTGAATCCATTTTGAGTAAAGTCCAAACTCATAATAATGCTTTGGGTAATAATTGTAGTCAATTACTTTAACTTGACTCGGTATTTTTTTTATTATTTTTTTAATATCATCTTTTTCTAGACCTAAACCTTTCATCCACCTGAAATGTGAAATAAAACGATCAATAGGGTTTCTTAAAATAAAAATAAATTTTGGCGAATCCTCATAATTAATTTTAATGTTACTTATGAATGATTCGTAGTACATATAGGAAGTTGTAGATTCTCCATTTATTTTTGAGTCTGTGTTAAATAACTCTTTGTATTTTGTCCAATCTTCATTGGAATAGCTATTGAATTTTTTATTATTCCAAAAAACAGGTTCTTTGACGCTAGACATAGAAATATCTGGGTGTAAATCTAACAATTCATGAAGAGTTGTAGTACCTGACTTTGCTGCTCCTGGTATAAATAAATTAGGATAAAATTTATTTTTCATTCTTAAGAGCTTTTAACCATTTGTCTTCATAAATACTTGCAATGCTTTTAAAGTCGTGATGATTCTCGATAAATTTTCTAGCATTTACACTTATACTTTCAATTTTTTCAGGATTATTAATTAAGTCAGTTAACTTATTTACTAAATAATTGGTTTCAGGTAATGCATTAATAGCAATACTGTCTTCTATCAAGTTATAGTGATCTAACCACTCTTTTTCTGCTCCAGTAAACACCACCTTGCCTTTTGCCATTGCTTCTAATGCGTTATATCCTTGATCATAAGCATATACTTGGTCTAGAAAAATATGACAGCTGTCATAAGATTTTACGTAATCGTTATAATTCAAGTTCTTTACTTCAATATATTTAATTTTATTTCCATGCAATTCTTTAATTATTTTCATAGATTTTTGAAAATAATTATTACCTTTTTTGATAGAGTTCTTTATGTTAATTCCATGAAATATTATTATTTCTCCATCTATTTTTAGCTTATTGTATTTTATCTTACTTAGGTTAATTGGGTTAGGGATCATACCTAAATACTTGATCTCTTCTTTTAATGGAATGTGATAATCTAAATCCGAGCTTATAACACCTTTTATATTTTTATAAATATATTCGTGAAGGTTTTTGAAATGTTTATTATTATATTTTAAAATGTGGCGATAGCTATTTTTTAGTTTTTTATTATTAAAGTATGGAGTTAATATTGAATATCTAAAATTTTTATTCAAAGCATATTGAATGCTTTTAAAATCTGTGCCACAAGAAAGTAAAAATATATTCTTGTTATTGTTTTTAATTATTTTTATCAACTTTACTTCTAAAATAGGAGTTGTTTTAAAGGAATTTTCATTTACTAACTGTACAATATCAAATCCTTTTAATTTTTTAATTTTAAAAAATGTTTTAATACCTATCTCAATATCATTAAGACTTACTTTGAATATTTTATCAATTATTTTTGCTATAAATTTAAAAATAGGGATTTCAAAAAATGTTGATTTTATTAAAATATCAACTGGGTATCTTTTAAACCCATCACCCGTACCCAATAAAGTAACTGTATGCCCGTTTAATTGTAGACCATCTTTTAGAGAATTATGAAGTCCACTATATTCACCTATTAATAGAATTTTCATTAATTTATCTACATTTGTTTCAAATATAATTTTAATGAGTAATGTAAACAACAAAAATATTAGTTTAGAAATTTTAATTTCTACGAAACAAAGAGATAATCTTGATTTCTTACATAATATCTTTGTGAATAATAATTCTCATTCTAATTCTGTCTTAATTATAAATCAAACGGAGAATATTAACTTTTCTTGTCCATCTACTGGCAAAATTAAATTAATTAATAAAAATGAAATTGGTTTATCAAAAAGTAGAAACTTAGCAATTCATAGCTCTACTGCAGATATATGTTTATTAGCAGATGATGATGTAGTTTACGAAAAAGATTTTGATAAAATTATTCTTAATGCTTTTTCTAATAATCCAAATGCAGATATTATAACCTTTATGATGAAGGATTTTGATGGTAAACTATTTAAAAAATACCCCAAGAAGAAACTTCACGATAAAAAAACTTTAAACTCTGTTAATTCAGTTGTTATTGCATTTAAAAGAGATTCTATTATTTTTAACAATATTAAATTTGATAATAACTTCGGGCTTGGATCTATATTTCAAACAGCCGATGAGTATATCTTTTTGAGAGATGCTATGGATTCAAATCTTAATATAATTTTTCAAAATGATGTAATTTTATCTCACGATATTATCAGTTCAGGAAAAGATGTTGGAAGTGATAGAATTTTATTTGCTAAAGGTGCTTTGTTTTACAAGTATTATAATTTTTTTTCTTTTTTTAAGTTAGTCCACTATGTTTATTTAATGTTTATATTTAAACATATTAGCGTTACAGAAATAATACCTAAATATTTAACTGGACTTAAGGGGATTTTTCAATTTATAAAAGTGAATAATGAAAAGAAGTAGTATTGAAGATGTTTTTGAAATAAAAATACCAAAAATAGTTTCCCCTGAAGGTATGGGTTCATTGTCTTTTGTTGAAAATGAAATTGTTCCTTTTTCTATTAAGCGTGTATATTATTTATATGATGTCCCAGAAAATGGCGAAAGAGGAGGGCACGCACACAAAGATTTATCTCAAGTATTATTTGCTTTAAATGGAAGTTTTGATTTACTGATAGATGACGGTTTTAATAGTAAGGTTATTACTTTAAGTAGTCCAAATGTTGGTTTTTTCTTACCCAAAGGCATATGGAGAGAAATGAATAATTTTTCAAAAGATTCTGTTTGTCTTGTTTTAGCTTCAAAGAGTTATGATGAACAAGACTATATTAGAGATTATGAAGATTTTAAAAAATCTTTATAATTATTTTATACTACACAAATAGGAAAGTCGGTATAAATCAAATAATAACAGACTAGGCTTAGCGCCCAACAGATTAGATTCAATACTTTTTGAAAATAAGTTAATAATAGCAGTTGTAATTTTTCTTAGCCCTAAAAAACTTAGTACATTATAGTATTTTAAAATAGTGATATCGTTCTGGCCAATTAATTTATTTCTTTTTAAATAATGTAAGCTTTTTAACGCTTTTTTAGTTTTAGTTAAAAATTTTAAATTCTCATCCAAACCATGGTGATTAACTTCGTTGTCAATATGATTTATAGAAATTAAATTATTTTTCAATAATGCTCCAAACAAATAATCCATTCCGTAACTATCACTTTTTATTTGTTTATTGATTGACTTAAACACATTTTTCTTAATTAAGAAATTAGATGATATGGTATATTTATAAGGATTTTTATTTCTTAATTCACTTGGTATTTGTTCCCTAAATTTTCCGAATGTCTGCCTTAAACTTCTTGAGTTTATTATTTTATCTTCATAGTAAAAACCACCAAAAGTAACTTCAAAATCTTTTTTTATTTGATTTGTATATATCTCCAGGAAATTACTGTTAAGTGGAATAACATCTACATCAATAAATAAAAGCCAATCGTATTGAGCTTTATCCGCTAATAGTTGTCTGTTGGCAGATCTTCCTATGTTTTTTTTACTTTCAAAAAACTTGCAATTAGTAAGTGTGTTTATTTTTTGATTGGTTTCATTTAAATTAGAAAAAGATGCATCATCGATACAGATAATTTCAAAAATCACTCCAAGAGTCAATGCCTGCTTTTCTAAGATGCAAATTAGATTGAATGCGTTATAGTTATAACAAGGGATTAAAATTGAAATCATTCGTATATGTTTTCAATACTCATACCAGTAATGTCAATTTCATTTATTGATTTGTTATTACATAAAAGTGTTTTGTGTGGATACTTTTTTATCATCATAAAGTCATGAGTAGCCATAAGAATTGTATTTCCTTTCTTATTTAATTCTAATAACAAGTTCATGATTTCCAAGCTGGTTTTTGGATCTAAATTTCCAGTCGGTTCATCTGCTATTATTAAATCTGGACTATTTAGTAATGCTCTAGATATTGCTACTTTTTGCTTTTGACCACCTGATAATTGGTGAGGTAGCTTAAAAATCAAATCCTTTATTTTTACAATTTCTAGTACTTCATTGATTCTATTTTTTATCTTTTTTTTATCACTCCACTCTGTTGCTTCTAAAACAAATTTTAAGTTATCAAAAACAGATCTGTCCTGAAGAAGATTAAAGTCTTGAAAAACAATACCTAGCTTTCTTCTTAAAAATGGTATTTTTTTCTCCTTTAGGTCTTTTAATGTAAATCCACCAACTGAAATGAATCCTTTTTTTAATTTTAAATCTGCGTAGAGAGTTTTTATTAGACTACTTTTTCCAGAGCCAGTCTTGCCTATAAGATAAATAAAGTCCCCTTTATTAATATTAATATTAATATTTTCTAAGATAATTTCGTCTTGTTGATATATAGAAACCTTATCTATATTTAATATGCTTGTACTCATAATATAAATATAATACTTAATTGTATTATTTTAGCAAAGAGATGTTTTTTTAATAGTAACAAATACATGAAAGATAAAATTGAAAATATTGCTAAGTTATCTAAACTTAATTTCAAGGAAAATACTTCTTTTTTTAAGAAATTAAAAAAAAAACTACCAAAGCAGTTTGATTATTTAATGATTGATATTCATGATGATGAATTCTCAAAAACTAATTGTCTAGATTGTGCGAATTGTTGTAAGACAACTAGTCCAATTTTCACTTCAAAAGATATTTCAAGCATTTCTAAGCATTTACATCTTAAAATTGATAAGTTCGTTTCTCAGTATTTAACTATGGACTCGGATAATGATTATGTTTTAAAGGGGTCTCCTTGTACTTTTTTAAATGAAGATAATAGTTGTTTCATATACGAGCATAGACCTAAAGCATGTAGAGAATACCCACATACAAACAGAAAAGATTTTCATAAAATATCAGATTTAACCATGAAAAACATAGAAATATGTCCAGCAGCATTTAATATCGTTGAGAAATTGAAGTCAACTTTAAAAGATAATACTTAAAATATGGAATCAATTTTATTGTATTTTGAAAATATTCCTACTCTACACAGAAGCTTAATTTTGGTACTTGGAATTTCATTTTTTTGGATGTTAGAAGGTATTCTTCCTTTAATGAATTTTAAGTATAATAAGACTGTCCACGCTTTACCAAATTTATTTTTCACACTCACAACTATCATTATCAACTTTAGCTTAGCTTTTTTGTTAATCACTTGCTCTGACTGGGTAGTTGAAAACAACTTTGGAATTATAAATTTATTATTTGCTTCAAACTTGTTACTTTATTCGGTTTTTGGAATTCTTTTATTAGATTTAATTGGAGCATATTTGCCACATTATGTTGAACATAAGTTTAAATATTTATGGATGATTCATTTGGTTCATCACACTGACCATTCTGTAGACACAACCACTGCTAACAGACACCATCCCTTAGAAAGTATAATAAGGTTTTCATTTACTCTACTAGGAGTTTTTATTATAGGAGCACCTATTGGTTTAATAATGCTATATCAATCTTTATCATTAATATCTACTCAGTTCACACATGCCAATATAAAATTATCAAAAACCTTTGATAAAAACTTATCTTATTTATTGGTTTCACCAGATATGCACAAAACTCACCATCATTATAAATTACCTTACACAGATTCTAATTATGGCAATATTTTCTCTTTATGGGATAGATTATTTGGAACATATTTGTACTTGGAACGTGAATCTGTGAAATATGGAGTCGATACTTTTCCAGATGTAAAAATAAATTCTAGTTTGTTAGGCTTATTAAAGCAGCCTTTCCAAAAGTACAGAAAACCCAGTAATTAATAAATCAAGTATTTAGTTCTAATAGTTTTAAAGTCTCTCAAGCCTTTTTTCCAGCTTGATCTAATTTCCTTTTCTGAAGTGCCTTCAACAATTTGTTTTTGTAAATTTTTTGTGCCAGAGAGTTTAACAAAAAAAGAATTAAAAAACTGATCTTTACGTGAGCTATTTTTATAACTATTAAGTAAGTATTTTAATTCAATTTTATTAAAATCAGTTTCATCATTTAATTGTTCACCAAAGCATACTAAGTCTTGATTCTTTGGACTGTTTGATCCTGAATTTGGTTTTGGTATAAATTCATATTTGTAGATTTTATTGTTTAAAAATGGGCTACCGTAAATAGTAAATTGTTGATTAGTTCCCCTACCAACACTTATATTTGTTCCTTCGAATAAGCACAAGCTTGGATATAAATTTATTGATTTATCATTTGGTAAATTTGGAGATGGTTTTATTGGTAAACTATAGCTGGAATTTCTGTTATAATTTTTAATATTAACTACTGTTAAATCGCAAAACAAACCATCTTCTAGCCAGTTTTCGCCGTTAATCATAGTTGAATATTCCCCTATAGTCATTCCGTATACTATTGGCACTTTATGCATTCCGACAAAACTTTTGTTTTCAGTTTCAAGTACAGGACCATCAACATAATGAATGTTTGGGTTGGGTCGGTCCAATACAATAAGTGGAATATTATTTAACGCACAGGCTTTCATCACATAGTGTAGTGTTGATATGTGAGTGTAAAACCTAACTCCAACATCTTGTATGTCAAATATCATTACATCAACACCTTTTAGGTCACTTTCTAATAATTCGCCATATTTTCTCTTTTTCCCATGCAGTGATATTATTTCTAGGCCAGTATTTTTGTCCACATCATCAGATATATTTGCACCATTTGGTTTTTCCCCTTTGTATCCATGCTCTGGAGTGAATATCTTAATAACATTAATATTAGAATTAAGAAGAGAATCAACTATATGGGTGTAATCTGTTTGATTATCTTTATTTAGTTGGTTGAAATTAGTATGCTTTGAAGTTTTAAATATAACCGATGTGTGATTTGCAACTATACCAACATTTTTTCCAATAAGTAAGTGTTTATATTCCTGGACGCTGCCAGCTCCAACAATTATTTTATTTGTAATTTGGCTATTATTATTGTTTTTCACGGATGAGTGAGAAAAACAAATAATCGATATTGAGAAAATAAAAAACAAACTTTTTTTAAGCATAATTAATTTTGAAATTAGAATTTTTTTTAGCAAAACGAATTATTAGCACTAAAGCTTATAAAAGTAGTATATCGGCTCCAATAATAAAAATTGGAATTATCGCAATTGCATTATCTGTTATTGTTATGCTAATATCAATTTCAACGGGGATAGGACTGCAAAATGAAATTAGAGACAAAATCTCTGCTTTTAACGGCCATATAATAATTTCTAACTTTGATTCTAATAATTCAGATGAATCTAATTTACCTATTGATATAACTGAAAATTTACTTTTAAGTTTAGACTCAATTAATAATGTTAAATCAATAAATCAAACAGCTTTAAAATTTGGTATAATTAGAACTCCTGACAATTTTGATGGAGTTTTGTTCAAGGGAGTAGATAGCTCCTATAATTGGAATAATATTTCTCCTTATTTGTCCAAAGGTTTTGTCCCTGAAATATCAAAATTAACTTCTAATCAAGTACTTGTCTCAGATAATTTATCTGAAAAATTAAATTTAAGTATCGATGATTCCTTTCAAATGATTTTTTCTAGAAATTTAGATACAAGAGCGATTATAAGAAAATTTACTATTGTTGGTTTATTTAACTCTGGTTTTAATGAAATCGATGATAATATAATTTTTGGTGATATAAAGCATTTAAGAAAAATAAATAAATGGAAAGATGATCAATCAGGTTCTTTAGAAATCTTTATAAACGATTTTAGTCAAATTAGTGAGACTACAAAAAATATTTACTTATCAACTCCTAATCAGTATGACACTGTAAATGTGAAGCAGAAGTATTCATCCATTTTTGATTGGATTAAAATATTTGATAAAAACATTATTGCAATATTATTTATTATGGTTGTTGTATGCTCAATAAA
>CAJVXR010000042.1 GCA_913009535.1 uncultured Flavobacteriales bacterium
TTTTATTATCAATATTTTCTAAAATTAGTTTGGTTACTTCAGATAAGAAATATGTTCAATTATACGAGGATTTAATAGGTAAAATAAGTAAAAAAATTTCTAATCAATATTTGGGCAGCACAAGCTTTCTTAAAAATTTTAGTTTAATTAAAACAGCTAAACTATTAATAATTGCTGGGAAAAATAAAGATCAAAATGAAATTATTTATCAAAGAATTTATGAACATTATTTAGATAACATTATGATTATTTTAATTGATAAAAAATCGGAGTTAGATGTAAAATTTAGTTTCTACAAAGATATAAATGTAGAAGACCAAACATTAATTTATATTTGTAAAGATAATACCTGCTCACTTCCATTTACAGATGTTAACTTATTAAAAAAATATTTATGAGTAAAAAGTTAAATAAGGAATTAAAAGAAAAAATAAGAATAATTCCTAACTTTCCAAAAAAAGGAATTTTATTTCAGGATGTTACTTCTATTACAGATGACAGTAAGTTATTTAAAAAAGTGATTGTTGAATTATCTAATTACGTAAAGAAAAATAAAATTTCAAAAGTGGCTGGTATCGAAGCAAGAGGTTTTATTTTTGCGTCAGCAGTCGCAATACAATGTAGCCTACCCTTTATACCAATAAGAAAAAAAAATAAATTACCAGGCACAACATATAAACAAAAATATAAGTTAGAATATGGTGAAGATGAGATACAAGTTCATAAAAATGCTGCAAACAATAAAGATAAGGTTTTAATAATTGATGATCTAATTGCAACTGGTGGCACAGCTATTGCTGCAGCTAAATTAATAAATAAGTTTAATCCCAAAAGTATAGAGTTTTATTTTATAATTAATTTGGTAAATTTAGATGGACTAAAAAAACTAGAACGAAATTATAAATCAAATTTTATTTTACAGGCAGAAGGTTAATTAAAATTATTTATTCATTGCTTGGAAAAACTCAGCGTTACTCTTGGTATCTTTCAGCTTAGTGAGTAAAAATTCAATTCCATCCATTGTTCCCATTGGATTAAGAATTCTTCGTAAAACATACATTTTTTGAAGATCATCTGGTGCCAACAATATCTCTTCTTTTCTAGTGCCAGACTTAGCAATATCAATTGCGGGATAAGTTCTTTTATCAGCAACCTTTCTATCAAGTATAATTTCAGAGTTACCAGTTCCTTTAAATTCTTCAAAAATAACCTCATCCATTCTACTGCCCGTATCAATTAATGCTGTAGATATGATTGTCAGTGAACCACCAAATTCAATATTTCTTGCGGCACCAAAAAATCTTTTAGGTCTTTGCAGTGCGTTTGCATCTACTCCACCAGTTAAAACTTTACCTGAGCTAGGAACAACCGTGTTGTATGCCCGGCCTAAACGTGTAATGGAATCTAAAAGTATGACAACATCTTTTCCATGTTCAACTAAACGTTTTGCTTTTTGAATAACCATTTCTGCAACTTGAACATGTCTTGATGCAGGTTCATCAAAAGTTGAACTTACAACCTCACCTTTTACAGACCTTTGCATGTCCGTTACTTCTTCTGGTCTTTCATCAATTAACAAAACCATTAAGAAAATTTCTGGGTGATTTTCAGTTATAGAGTGTGCAATATTCTGAAGCAAAACTGTCTTTCCAGTTCTAGGTGGAGCTACAATAATAGCTCTTTGACCTTTACCAATTGGAGCAACTAAATCAATAACTCTAGCGCTTAAGTCTTTCCTTGGCTCTTCAGTTTCTAATCTAATTTGTTCTTCTGGATATAAAGGTGTTAAATTATCAAAATTAATTTTGTTTTTATCTTTTTTATCTGTCGTTTCGTAATTAATTGTATCTACCTTTAATAAAGCAAAATATCTCTCACCTTCTTTTGGTGCTCTAATAGGGCCCTCAATGGTGTCACCTGTTCTTAAAGAAAATCTTTTAATTTGACTTGGGCTAACATAAATATCATCAGGACCTGGCAAATAATTGGCTTCCATTGATCTTAAAAAACCAAAACCATCTTGTAATGTTTCTAAAACACCCGCACCATCAATTTCTTTGTTGTCAGCAGCAAGGTTTTTCAAAATAGCAAACATCATATCTTGCGTACGAAGTGAGCTAGCATTTTCTACTTTAAGCTCTTCAGCATAACTTAGAAGTTCTTGTGGAGTTTTTTTCTTTAATTCTTTTAATTTTAGATTCATATTTATATTTTTGGTTTTAATTTATATTGAGGTTGAGTAATTTTAAATTTGGGAATGATCAGAGATAATTATATATAATAACTTATAGATAATTGCTTCATTACTTACTAAAGATACAGATAAAATACAACATTTTAAGAATCAAAACTGGTTAAGTATTTGTTATATATATATATTATTTGTAGTAAAATAGTTAAAATTAGAATTTATTTGCAAAATCATCTACTTTTTGCCAATCAGTAAACTCGAATGTACCGGTAGTATCGGTTGGTCCCTTTGAAATCCACATTATAAATCTTATAACATACTTATCGATAAAGCCATACTTTGGATATTCAATTTTACCCGCAAACACACTTAGTGATTGTGGTTTCCATTTAGACTTATCTAGAAAATTTTTCATATATGGATTAGTTTCAGGAGAGTTTTTTTCCATCTTTCTAGCGACAACATTTACGGTAAAAAATGAGTTTTTTTTATTTTCTAAAATTTCTTTGTTTCGACTAATAAAGTTATAGAGGGAGTTTTGGTGTTTTCCATACCTAATACTTGCTCCAATTATTATACTGTCACAATCATTAAGTTTTGTTTGATCAAATGTCGCCAAGTTTAATGTGATGGCTGTATTATTGTTTTTATTTAAGATATGGGCAATGCGATCACATATTTTTTTTGTATGACCATCTGTTGTTGAATATAAAATTAAACACTTTGACATTATCTTATTTTAAAATTGATGCGTGTTTGTCTATGAGTTGTTTTAGGAAATTAACATGCCCATCAGAGTCGTTGAGACAAGGAACATATGTAAAATTTTGACCACCACTATTTAAAAAAATTTCTTTATTTTCCTCGTCAATTTCTTCGATTGTTTCTAAACAGTCAACACTGAATGCCGGAGCTACCACTAAAATATTTTTTATTCCTTTTTTTGGCAACTCTTCCATTGTATCGCTGGTGTATGGCTTAAGCCATTCCGCCGGGCCAAACCGTGACTGAAAAGTTGTCATATAACCATCTTCTTTTAAATTTAGTTTTTCTGCAACTAGTCGCGTTGTTTTCTGACAGTAACACTGATACGGATCACCCAAATCAAAGTTTCTTTTTGGAATACCATGGTAGGTAAATATTATTTTTTGTGGAGAGTTTTTTTGTAAATGGGTTGATATTGAGTCTGCAAGTGCATTTATATAATAATCATTATCATGATAACTATTAATAAAATTTAAACTTGGCACCCATCTCCACTTGGACAATACTCTTGTTACCTCATCAAAAATACTGCCTGTCGTTGTACCTGAATATTGTGGAAACATTGGTAAAACAATTAACTTGCGACAATTTTTGTTTTTTAACGATAAAAGGGCTTCTTCCATATTTGGGTTGCCATACCTCATTGCTAATTCAACCTCACAATCATCGTTGGTTACAAGCTTTAGCTTTTCTATTAATTTTTTTGAAAAAACCAATAGTGGTGAACCTTCTTTTGTCCACACAGACTTATAAAGCTTAGCTGATTTTGAGGGCCTCAATGTTAAAATAATGCCGTTTAAAATAAACCACCATATGATTTTTGGAATTTCGATTACTCTTCCATCGGATAAAAATTGTCTGAGAAACTTTCTAACATCCTTAGTTTGATAGCTTTCTGGAGTACCTAGGTTACAAATCAAAATACCTATTTTTTGGCGATTTTGATGTTTAAAATTTTCTTCACCAATAAATTTCATTTTAACTCCGTATTAACTCCAATGTTTGAACCACATTTTTAATTGGGGTGTCTTTAATGACCCCGTGCCCTAAGTTAAAAATATGTGGCGTTTCTTTAAAGGCAAGTAAAATCTCTAATATTTCTTTATTTAAATTTTCACCCCCATTTCGCAAGATTTCTGGATTTAGGTTTCCTTGTAGAGTTTTTTTTGGGTTAAGTTTGTTAATATTTTTTAAATCAAAAAACTGGTCTAATGAAAGACAGTTTAAATTCTCTATATTTGAATAGGTGATGTAGTTTTTTAAACTAACACCTCTTGGAAATACTATTGTTGGTACTTCTTTGAATTTTTTTATTTCTTTAAAAATTTCTTTACTTGGTTCTATACACCATTTCATCAACTGTTCGTCGTTTAACATTCCAGCTGATGACTCAAATAGTTGAAATATATCTATGCCGGCGTCTATTTGCTTTAAGGCGTGTTTTATTGTTAGCTCTGTAAATTCTTTAACTTGTAAATCTATTTCTCTTTCTTTTTCTTTTATGGCTTTTTGTGGATCTTTTCGTTCTGTAGAATTTAATAGTGAATAAGTCAACGTTGTCCAAGGACCGCCAGCGAATCCTATGAGTGGTTTATTGGTAATACTTTTAGTTTTTTTAATTGCTTCGTATAAAAATTTTATATTATTAAAGTCGACTGTTTTTTTTTGAGCTTCTATAACTTTAGGTCCGTCTATATTATCAAATGATACATCGGCTCCTGTCACCATGTGTATCATTAATATATCTGTAAATATTATCGCAGCATCTAAATTATACCTCTGGACAGGTTGAACAGTTATTTCTGCACAAATGTCAGAATCTTTAAACATTTCCATTAGATTGGAAAATCTTCTTCTAACATTCATATATTCAGGAAGATGTCGACCTGCCTGCCTCATAAACCAAACTGGAGGTTTTTCAAATTTCTTGTTATTTAAAACGTCTAATATAATACTCATATATTTATATATATAGAATAGTAGTAGTAGTAGGTCCTGTGAATTTGTTTATAAGACTGGAAAAAATATATACTCACACTTAATACCAACTATTTTACCTATTTTTTAAAAAATTAATTAACTTATACACACCACTGATTATCTTTTATTATATAATCAACAGGTGGATAAAATGATAGCAATAATCTAACAAAGACCTTAAATAATTAAGATAAGATAAACCATTAACAATATATAAAAACCAATAACACAACCAACACACTTATAAACAGGATATACATGACAATTTTACTGGCATCAGGAAGTAAAACAAGGGCGAATATACTTAAAAACGCAAAGATATCATTTCAAGTTGTTGAACATGGGGTAGATGAAGAAGAGGCGAAAATTTCTTATTCTAATCTTTCGCCACAAGATATGGCCATTAAATTATCAGAGATTAAAGCTATAAAACCATCCTTAAAATTCACTGATAGCTTTGTAGTTGGTGGCGATCAAGTTTTAGAATTAAATAGTGTATTAATGAACAAAGCTACAGATATGCACGAGGCAAAAAATCAACTATTAGAACTTCAAGGTAAAAACCACAAACTAATAACATCCATTGCTGTTGCAAAAAATGGTGCCATTGTCTGGAAACATAGTGATATAGCAAATATTACAATGCGAAATTTAAATGAGAAACAAATTGATGAATATTTGAATAGTATAGATAAGAGTATTTTGGGCTGTGTTGGTGTGTATGCAATTGAACAAGAGGGTATTAAGCTACTTAATAAAATTGAGGGTGATTATTTCTCAATTTTAGGTTTACCACTACTTCCATTAACACAATTTCTATGGCAAAATAATATTTTATTCTATGAGTGAAACCACAATAAAAACAGCAGTTATTGGAAATCCAATTCAACATAGTTTATCTCCACAAATACATAATTATTGGATAAAGCAAAACAAAGTAAACACCACAAATTATGAAAAAATAAAGATAGATATTTCGAGTGCAGCAGATGAAATTAAGAATTTATTTGAGTGTGGCTTTGGCGGTTTAAATGTAACAATACCATTTAAAGAATTAGCTTATAAGTTGTGTGATAATGTTGATTTGCCAATACAAAAACTAAAAGCCGTTAATACTATTGTTTATAAAAATAATATAATTACTGGATATAACACTGATCCAGCTGGATTTATAAATTCTATAAATGATCAAATTAAAAATAACAATATCATCAAAAAAAATAGTTTAGTGTTTGGTGCTGGTGGTTCAGCAAGATCAATTATTTATGCTCTAAATAAAATGGAGTCTAATATTACTGTTATAAATAGGACTGCTGAAAAAGTTGAATTAATTTCAAAGGATCTAGATATACCGCTAAAAATAAAGAGTTATAAAGAAATTAATAATATTATTTCAGATATTGATTTAATCGTAAATACTACATCTTTAGGTATGAAAGATAACCATAATATTGAAATAGATTTTGATAAATCTAAAGCCAACCTACATGTTTATGATCTAATTTATAATCCACAACAGACAAAATTATTAATAGATGCAGAGATGAGTGGTTGTACTTATCAAAATGGTTTAGATATGCTGGTTCATCAGGCTGCAGAATCTTTTTTTATTTGGCATGGTATTTATCCAACAATAAATGAAGAAATATTTTCAATAATTAGAGAGTTAAAATAATGTTACTAGTGGGATTAACTGGTTCAATAGGTATGGGTAAAAGTACCACAGCCAATATGTTTAAGAAGTTTGGGTTCGGTGTTTATAATGCAGATGATGCGGTACATTATATTTATGAAAACGATCAAAATATAATAGATCAGATAGATAAAAAATTTCCTGGTTCTAAAATAAATAATAAAGTTGATAGAGGTGAACTAAGAAATATTTTAACTAAAGATCCTAAAAGATTTAAAGATTTAGAAAATATTATACATCCGGCCACACGACTATATCAAATTAATTACATCAAAGACTGTATAAAAAAAAACTTTGCTGGTTGTATTTTAGATATTCCTCTTTTATTTGAAACAAGAGGTGAAAAGTATGTTGATGTTATAGTGCTTGTAAGTGCCTCAGAAGAAACACAACGCAAAAGAATTTTAGGTGAGAGACAATTGCCGATCGAAGTATTTGAACGTATAAAAGATCAACAAATGCCAGACAAAGAAAAAAAAGAAAAATCTGATTTTATTATCTCTACAGATCAGAGTATTGAAGACACAGAAGAAGAGGTTAGATTGTTGATTGATAAATTTAAAAAAATAAAAAGTGAAGCATGGGAAAGTCAGTATAGTAAATAACTATGAGAGAAATTGTTTTAGATACAGAAACGACAGGTTTAAAATTTTCAGATAATCACCGTGTTATAGAAGTTGCTGCTATTGAAATTGTAGACTACCTTCCAACCGGTAAAGTCTTCCATAAATATGTAAACCCACAAAGAGATGTTCCTGAATCATCAGTTGATATTCATGGCATTACAGAGAAATTTCTAGAAAATAAGCCATTATTTAAAGAAATAGCTGATGAATTTTTAGAGTTTATCAGTGTAGATAACATTGTTGCTCACAATGCACCCTTTGATATCGGATTTTTAAATTTTGAATTGCAAAGGTGTGGTAAAAACACGCTATCTAATAAAGCAATCGATACAGTAGTTTTAGCACGAGAAAAATTTCCAGGGCAAAGTGTTTCGCTAGATGCTCTATGTAAGAGACTCTCGATAGATAATACATTGCGTGAAAAACACTCTGCAACATTAGATGCTGAATTATTGGCTCGAGTATACATAGAATTAAATGATGCTAGAGAACCATCCCTAAATCTAGCAATTGATGTAGAAGATCATTTAATCGATACAGATTTTGATATTTCACTTTTACAAGAAAGAAATTTAAAAATACAAATCACATCAGAAGAAGAAAGATTGCATAGTGAATTTATTAATACTCTGGGTAAAGATGCAATTTGGCATAAAATAAAGAATGACTAGTAATTACACTGATCAAATCAACATTGAGCCAGCAGATTTAAACAAAATTCCTTCAGAACCAATTCCTGCTTCTACAGTCCTGTTGCTTAGAGATGGTAAGAATACAGTAGAAGTTTTTATGCTTAAAAGATCCGCAGCTTCCAATTTTGGAAATGCTTGGGTATTTCCTGGAGGTAAACTTGATTCAGAAGACATAATGGGAAAATTTTCTAATCAACCTGTATCCACCAAAAAAGAAATTGGTGATATAGAGGTCAGCTATTTATTAGCTGCAATAAGAGAATGCTTTGAAGAGTGTGGTGTCCTTATTGCTAATAGAAATTCGGGTGAAGTATTCATCCCTCAAGATGAAAAAGAAAATAAAATATTAAAAAAATATCAGTTCCAAATCAATAATAATGAAATAAGTTTTTATAATATTTTGAATAATTTAAATTTATATCCAGCAATTAATAATTTAACATACTTATCACACTGGACTACCCCAACGACTGAGAAAAAAAGATATAGCACTAAATTTTATCTTGCATCACTTCCAAGCAAACAAGATGCTGTGCACGATGGGTTTGAAGGCGTTGATAGCTTGTGGATTTCTCCGGAAAAAGCCTTGAGTCTGTATAAATCGGGGAAATTTCCAATTATACTTCCTACAATAAAAAGTCTTGAAGCAATTAGATTGTATAAAAGTACCAATGAATTGTTAAGTAAATTTATTAATTCAAACGCAAGCTAAGACATAAACTGGTAAATTATGAATTGGATTAATTATATTGGAATTTTTGCTGGTGTTTTAACCACAGTATCTTTTATCCCACAAGTAATAAAAGTTTGGCGATTCAAAAGTGCCAAAGACTTATCAGCTTGGTGGTTACTAATTTTTTTTATAGGTGTATCTAGTTGGTTGGTATATGGATTTTTAATTATTGATTTTCCAATAGTTATTGCAAATGCGGCAACTATATTTTTATTGATATTTATTATTATTGCAAAAATAATTTATCGAAATAATTAATTTACTTCACTTTGCTCTTTTCGGTTCTTGTATAACTCTGCAAAGTTTACTGTATCTAACAATAAAGGGGGTAAGCCACCATCAGCATGCAAATCATAAATAATCCTTCTTGCGAATGGAAATAAAATTCTTGGACATTCAACCAACAGATATGGTTCTTTAATATCATCTGTTAAATTCTCAAATTCAAATACACCCTGATATACTAAATCTATTAAAAATACACTATTGTCCTGGTGTGTAGCAGCTACATTTATACTTAATATAACTTCAAATAAATTGTCTTTAGATGTTGCATTGGCTTTTACATCAACTGTTACACTTATTGCAGGACGATCTTCTTTATTAGCAAAAGGAAATGGACCCTTGGGGTTTTCAAAAGATAAATCTTTTATATATTGTGAAATTATTTTTGTTTTAACATCCATTATTTTTCGTCCTCATTATTTATTTCGACATATTCTGCGTCAATTATATTATCATTTTTTTCAGGTTGTTTAATACCATACTGACCCATAAACCTTTTTATTAATAGATTTGCAAATATTTTCCTTGTAAATGGTAATAGTCCTAAAAACCCTACTGCATCAGTTACAAATCCAGGAACTAAAAGCAACAAACCAGACAACAATATTACAAAACCACCAACAATATTTTCAATTGGTGCATTACCAGAAATAATATCTTTCTGAATATTTAAAAGAGTAGAAATACCTTGTAATCTAACTAGGTAAACTCCGATAACTGCTGTTAAAAATATCAATAAAATTGTATTGAAAGTGCCTAAAAGCCCACCGAATTGAATAAATGTAGCAATTTCAATTACTGGTAGAATAATGAATATGGATATAAAAATATAAAACAAGCTATGTATTTTGGTTGAATCTTTACTTTAAGTACTTACATAAGGTACTCTATAAAAAAATAATGTAAATATTTACTATGAATGAAGCAATCCAATATATGGATATAATATTTTTAGCTGTTGTTGCCGGAATAGTTTTATTAAGACTTAGAAGTGTTTTAGGTAAGCGGACGGGCTCAGAAAAAAAAGACCCTAACCTTTTTTCATACGATGAACCAGCAAGTCAGCCATCTGATATTGCAAAACCAATAACAACACCTAAACAAAAATCAGGCGTAGCCTCAGACTGGTTTGATAATGAAGATTTCTTAAATGGTGCTAAAGGAGCTTACGAAATGATCGTAACAAACTTTGAGAATGGTAACATTAAAGAATTAAAATCATTGTTAGAAGATAATGTTCTTAATGATTTCTCAGAAGTTATAACTCAGCGTAAACAAAATAGTGAACAAGTTGAGTTTAGCTTTATAGGAATAGAATCTGCAGAAATTATTTATAAAGACTTAAATAGTTCGCCAATGGAAGTAACTGTTAGATTTGTCTCTGAAATGATTACTTGTATTAAGAATAATAAAGATGAAGTGATATCTGGTAGTTTAAATCAAATCCAGAAAATTACAGATGTTTGGACATTTTCAAAACATAAAAATAAAAAGAATAGCAATTGGTTGTTATTGGCTACTTCAGCTGACTAATTAATCTTGATATTCTTTTAATAAATTTCTTAAATTATCAGGTACACGAGTAGGTTTCATTTCTGCTTGATTTGTATTAACCCAAATAATTTCTCCCGTAGCTATTAATTTATTAGAATCTAATAGATAAATTTCTTGCTGAAAAGTAATACTGGAATTACCAATATTTTTAATTCTAGTAAAAACTTCAACTGTGTCCCCAAGTGTTGCTGGAGACTTATATTCAACAACCGCCTTGACAGTATGAAATTCATTATTTGTCTCTTTTATATATTTTTCCTGATCAAAACCAATTGCGTCAAAAAATTCGAAAATAGAAACATCTAAAAAAGTTAAGTAGTGAGAATTATATACAATTCTCTGAGCATCTACCTCAGAATAGCGAACACGAAAGCTATAAGGGAAGGATTTCTTATCTTTTATTGACATTAGCAATTATAATATAAATTTAGATAAATCAGTATCTTTTGATAATTCAGTTGTATTTAATTTTACATATTCAGTATCTACAGTAACTACTTGCCCTTTTCGGTCAGAAGCCGAAAAACTTATTTCTTCTAAAACTCGCTCAAGAATTGTGTGTAATCTTCGTGCACCTATATTCTCAATTGTAGTATTTATATCAACCGCTAAGGTTGCAAGAGCATCTATACCGTCTTCTGTGAATGTTATTTTAACATCTTCAGTTAGCATTAATGCTTCATATTGTTTAATTAAACTAAATTTAGGCTCCTTTAAAATTCGCTTAAAATCTTCTTGGGTAAGAGCATTTAACGCAACTCTTATAGGCAGTCTACCTTGTAATTCAGGCAATAAATCAGAAGGCTTTGATAATTGAAATGCTCCTGAAGCAATGAAAAGGATATGATCTGTTTTAACAGTACCATGTTTAGTTGAAACAACGGTACCTTCTATTAAAGGCAATAAATCTCTTTGTACACCTTCTCTAGACACATCACCACCTTGTCTCTCAGACCTTGCACATACTTTATCAATTTCATCTATAAAAACTATACCATTATCTTCAACAGCTTGTTTTGCTTCTGTAACTATCTGATCGTGATCAATTAATTTGTCGGACTCTTCATTGACTAAAACTTCATATGAATCACTGACTTTTATTTTTTTCTTTTTAGTCTTCCCACCCATAGCCTTACCAAGCATATCATTGAGATTAATCATACCAATTCCATTGCCACCACTACCTTGGAGATCAATAGTTGATGATCCAGTATCTTGAATTTCAATTTCAATTTCTTTGTCATCGATTTCTTGATTCCTTAATTTTTTTCGAAAGCTTTCTCTGGTGGCAGAGCCAGCACCAGGTCCTACTAAACTATCTAACACTCGCTCTTCAGCAGCTAGTTGTGCTTTAGCTTTAACTTCTTTTCTTTTACTTTGTTTAATCATAGAAATAGAAATTTCAATTAGGTCACGAATGATTTGTTCCACATCTCTTCCAACATAACCAACCTCAGTAAACTTAGTTGCTTCCACTTTAATGAAAGGAGCTTGTGCTAATTTTGAAAGACGTCTAGATATTTCAGTTTTACCAACACCAGTTGGACCAACCATAAGAATATTCTTTGGAAGTATTTCTTCTTTGATTTCACCTTCAAGTTGCTGACGACGCCATCTATTTCTTAAAGCAATAGCAACTGCTTTTTTAGCATCATCCTGACCAATTATAAAACGATCTAACTCAG
>CAJVXR010000043.1 GCA_913009535.1 uncultured Flavobacteriales bacterium
TAATTTTATCTTCGGTCCAGTCATAGATCACTTTATCAATATCTTTTTGAATTTTGGTCTCAATTAACTCTACTATTTCAGCTTGAGATAAGTTATCCCAATCGTACTTTTTATTGACATTGATAAAAGTATTATTCCATTTAATAAATGGTCCAAACCTTCCTTTTCCTTTTTGAACAGGCAAATCGTTATAAGTTGCTATTGGAGCATCCGCTTTTTGTTTTTCTAGTATGAATTCAATGGATTCTTTTAAAGAAACTGATAAAGGTGCAATACCTTTAGGAAGAGAAATGAATTTATCACCATGTTTTACATATGGGCCAAACCTTCCATTATTTACATGAATTTCTTCATCTTCATAACTCCCCAACAATTTAGGAAGTTCAAATAAGTCTAATGCTTCTTCTAGGGTTACAGAACTAAGTTGCATTTCTGGTGAAAGGCTAGCGAATAAAGGCTTTTCTTCATCTTCTACATTCCCAATTTGAACCATAGGTCCAAATTTACCTAATCGAACACTTACATCTCTTTTAGTCTCAGGATGAATACCAAGTTTCCTTTGACCAGATTCCCTCTCCGCATTTTCTTTTACATCCAAAACCACAGGGTGAAAGTCTTTATAAAAAGACTTCATCATATCTTTCCACTCTTTTTTTCCATCAGCAATTTCATCAAAATTCTGCTCAACTTTAGCAGTAAAGTTATAATCTAAAATATTTTCAAAATGCTCTACTAAAAAATCTGTCACAATAATACCTATATCAGTTGGGACTAATTTCCCTTTATCAGATCCATGTTTCTCGCTTAAGTCTTTTTCTTGTACAGAATTATTAATAAGAGATATTTGTGAATAATTTCTGCTATTTCCCTCAACCATTCCTTTTTCAACATACCCTCTGTTTTGTATTGTTGATATTGTTGGAGCATATGTAGATGGACGACCAATACCTAACTCCTCAAGTTTTTTAACAAGAGATGCTTCAGTATATCTGTAAGGAGGTCTAGAAAATCTTTGGGTAGCATTAATATAGTTATTTTCAAGTGACTGATTTATTGTTAGACTTGGTAATAAATCATCTTTTTCTTGATTTTCCTCATCTGTACTTTCCATGTATACTTTTAAAAACCCATCAAATTTAATTACCTCACCATTGGATACAAATAACTCTTGATGTTTATCAGATTGGATTTTAACATTTGTTCTTTCAAGGCTTGCATCTGACATTTGAGAAGAAATAGATCTTTTCCAGATCAAATCATATAACCTAGATTGATCTCTATCAATATTCACAGAGTTTATTGAAAAATCAGTAGGTCTAATAGCTTCGTGAGCATCTTGAGCACCTTTTATTTTTCCTTTAAAAGTCCTTGGGTGTGAATATTTATCGCCGTATGAATCTATGATTTCATTTTTAGCTCCTTCTTTAGCATCATTAGACAAATTAACACTATCAGTTCTCATGTAAGTTATTAATCCTGCTTCATAAAGTCTTTGAGCTAATGTCATAGTTTTGGTAACAGAAAAATATAATTTTCTGGACGCCTCTTGTTGTAAAGTCGATGTAGTAAATGGTGGAGCTGGGGTTTTTTTAGTTGGTTTTTTTTCTAAGCTTTTAATAGAAAATTTAGAGTTAATATTTTTATTTAAGAAAACTAACGCATCCTCTTTTGAGTTAAATGACTTAGAAAGTCTAGCTTTAAATGGAGCACCATCTAAGGTCTCAAACTCACAGTCTATCTTGTAAGAAGAAACAGGGGTAAATCCTAATATTTCACGTTCCTTTTCAACAATTAATCGTACAGAAACAGATTGAACTCTACCGGCAGACAAGCCACTTCTAATTTTTCTCCATAAAACAGGCGATAATTCATAACCAACTATTCTATCTAAAACTCTTCTCGCTTGTTGAGCATCTACCAAGTTATAGTCAATTTTTCTTGGATTATCTACAGCCTTTTTTATGGCTGTTTCTGTTATTTCATGAAAAACTATTCGTTTAGTACTATTTTCTTTTAGTTTAAGGGAATTAAAAAGGTGCCAAGCAATTGCCTCTCCTTCTCTGTCCTCATCACTAGCAAGCCAAACCATTTCTGACTTCTTAGCTAAGTCTCTTAAATTTTTAACAATAGCTTTTTTATCTTGAGAAACTTCATAGCTAGGAGTAAAATCTCCTTCGACATCAACACCTAATTCTTTAGAAGGTAAATCAGAAATATGACCAAAACTAGAAGCAACAACAAAATCTTTACCTAAAAATTTTTCTATTGTTTTTGCTTTTGCAGGGGACTCAACTATTACTAAATTCTTTGCCATATTTATAAATTTAAGAAGTACAAATGTAGAAGAATTTTTTATATAAATATATTTTGAAAAATAAAAATTACTTGTCAATAGTTAATTGACCATGATAAATCGGCTAATTATTTAACTAATTAATATTTAATTTTTTAATATGACAATTTGTCATAAGATAAATTAAATAGTATATTTGTAAACTATATAAATAGTAACATTTAATTATCTGTGGATAAATTATTAGAAGAAAAAAGACAAGGTGAGGTTCTAAATACTAAGAAGGTAATTAAGAACGATAAGAAATTATATATAGAAAGTTTTGGATGTGCAATGAATTTTAGTGATAGCGAAATTGTAGCTTCAATACTATCTGAAAAAGGATATAATACCACAGATACAATTGAAGAGGCTGAATTAATACTTGTAAATACTTGCTCTATTAGAGATAAAGCTGAGCAAACTGTTAGAAAAAGACTTGAAAAATATAATTCTTTAAAAAAAAATAACCCTAAAATGAAAGTGGGGGTCTTGGGCTGTATGGCTGAAAGATTAAAACATAAGTTTTTAGAAGAGGAAAAAATTGTAGATCTAGTTGTAGGACCTGATGCCTATAAAGACTTACCTAATTTATTGGAAGAAGTTGATACTGGAAGGAATGCAATAAATGTTCTTTTATCCAAAGATGAGACTTACGGAGACATAAGTCCAGTAAGACTAAACTCAAATGGAGTTTCTGCATTTATCTCAATAACACGAGGCTGTGATAATATGTGTACATTTTGCGTAGTTCCTTTTACTAGAGGTAGAGAAAGAAGCAGAGATCCGCAGAGTATAATAGACGAATTAAATGATTTAGCAGCAAAAGGGTTTAAAGAAATAACTCTTTTAGGGCAAAATGTAGATAGCTACCTTTGGTATGGAGGGGGTATGAAAAAAGATTTTACCAAAGCTTCTGAAATACAAAAAGTAAGCTCAATAGGTTTTGCAAAACTATTAGAATTATGTGCAATCACACAGCCAAAAATTAGAATAAGGTTCTCTACTTCTAATCCCCAAGATATGTCTTTAGATGTTATTAGCTTGATGGCGAAATACGACAACATATGTAACCACATTCACCTGCCTGTACAAAGCGGAAGTAATTCTGTATTAAAAGCAATGAATAGGCAGCACTCAAGAGAAGAATATTTAAACTTAGTCAAAAACATAAAAAAATTAATTCCAGACTGTGCCATAAGTCATGATATGATAGTGGGTTTCCCGAATGAATCCGACGAGGATCATAATGATACGGTATCACTAATGAAAGAGGTTGTTTATTCTTTTGGCTTTATGTATAAATATTCGGAAAGACCAGGCACCTTAGCAGAAAGAAAATTAGAAGACAATGTTGAGGAAAAAGTAAAAAAACAAAGATTACAAGAGATTGTAGATCTTCAACAAATACATAGCCTTAAGAGAACTAAAGAGTTTTTAAATAAAAAGGTTGAGGTATTAATTGAAAGACAATCTAAAAAATCAGACAAACAATGGGCGGGGAAAACAGAACATAATAAAGTTGTAGTATTTCCTAAAGAAAATTATAAAATTGGAGATTTTGTAAATGTAATTACTACAAACTGTACAAGCGCTACATTAATAGGTAAAGCAATTGAATTTTCAAAAAACAATTAGATATGGAATCAATTCAGGCAATAAAACAGAGATTTGGAATAATTGGTAACGATCCAATTTTAAACAGAGCACTTGAAAAAGCTCTAAAGGTCGCACCCACAGATATTTCAGTTTTAGTAACTGGTGAAAGTGGGGTTGGAAAAGAGAGTATTCCAAAAATAACACATCAGTTTTCTCACAGAAAACATGCCAAATATATTGCTGTAAATTGTGGTGCAATTCCGGAAGGAACTATTGATAGTGAATTGTTTGGCCATGAAAAAGGTGCTTTTACAGGTGCTACAAGTGAAAGAAAAGGATATTTTGAAGTAGCTGATGGCGGTACAATTTTTTTAGATGAAGTTGGTGAACTTCCTCTTACAACTCAAGTACGTTTGTTACGAGTTTTAGAAAATGGAGAATTTATAAAAGTAGGTTCTAGTAAGGTTCAAAAGACTAATATTAGAATTGTTGCAGCTACAAACCTTGATATGTACGAGGCTATTAAAGAAAATAAATTTAGAGAAGATTTATATTACAGACTAAGTACAGTAGAAATAAAACTACCCGCCCTAAGAGACAGAAAAGAAGATATCCACTTGCTTTTCAGAAAGTTTTCAAGTGATTTTGCATTAAAATATAAAATGCCGTCTATTAGAATTGAGGAAGCTGCATTAGAAGTTTTAATAAACTACCCATGGAATGGTAATATAAGACAACTTAAAAATGTAGCTGAACAAATATCTGTTTTGGAGCGTGAAAGAAATATTGATAAAATTACATTAATAAATTATTTACCAAATAGTCAAAAATCAAATTTACCAGCACTAATAAAAAAGAAACAAAGCACAAGTGATTTTAGTAATGAACGTGAAATATTATACAAGGTCTTGTTTGATATGAAAAACGATTTAAATGATTTGAAAAAACTAACTATGGAGCTCATGAAAAATGATAACATGTCAGAGTTTCAAAAAAATAATGAAAACCTAATTCAAAAAATTTACGAGGAAAGAAAAGAAAGTGAAACCCATCAAACAATTAACGTTAAGAACAATAACTCAAAAGAGATTGAGGTTGTTAAGGATAATAATTATCAATATGTGCAAGAATTAAATTCATCAGAAACATTATCTTTACATGAGAAGGAGTTAGAGCTTATCAAAAAATCACTTGAACGACATGATGGAAAGAGGAAATTAGCTGCTGAAGAACTCGGAATTAGTGAAAGAACTTTATATAGAAAAATTAAACAATTTGATTTATAACTGATTTAAATGAAGCCAATAAAATTAATAAGTTTATTTTTTTGTTGCTGTCTGTTTTTAGGATGCAGTATTAAGTATTCCTTAACTGGAGCCTCTATATCTCCTGAAACAAACTCTTTCCAAGTCAATTACTTTCAAAATACTGCTGCCCTAATAGAGCCAGGAATTGAAAGAGATTTCACAAATAGTTTAATAGATTTGTTGATTAACCAAACCAGTCTTGATTTAGTTAAATCTAATGCAGATTTGATTTATGAAGGTGAAATAACGGAATATAGAATATCACCAACAACTGCAACTGCTAATAATACAGCTGCTCAAAATAGATTAACAATATCTGTTAATGTCAGGTTTTATGATAAAAATGATGAAGAAGCAGATTTCGAAAAAAGATTTTCATTCTATTTCGACTATGCTGGAAGCTCTCAACTTATTGGATCCCAAAAAGATTCTGCTGTTGAAGAAATATTTGAAAGAATCACACAAGATGTTTTTAATGCATCACTAGCTAAATGGTAAATATTATATAACTATGGAATTTACTAAAATACTCAAGAATCCAAATAAAATAAGTAAAAAACAAATAAGCTATTTAAAATCAATTATTGACGAATTCCCGTATTTGCAGTCTTCAAGAGCTGTTTACCTCAAGGCATTAAAGCAAAACAACAGCTTTAAGTTTCATAGTGAATTAAAAATTACTGCTGCTTATTCATCGGAGCGAAATGTTTTGTTTGATTTTATAAACAGTGAAGAAGCTATTGATGATAAAAAAAATATAATTACTAAGGAATCTATAATCAATACCGAAACAGTAATTGATGAAAAAAAATCTTTTTTAGAATGGCTAAATGTTTCCAACTTTAAACCAATAAACAGGTCCTTGTCAGTAGAAGAAAAGAGTAGCACAACGATAATTGATAAATTTATCGAAACTAATCCAAAGATAAATTTCACCAACAAAGAAGAAAATACTGAAATTGATTATGAATCTTCAAGTATATTTAAAGAGGATGCTTTAATGACTGAGACTTTAGCTAAAATATATATGAGTCAACAAAATTTTGATAAAGCTATAGAATCTTATAAGATCTTAAGTTTGAAATATCCAGAAAAAAGTAGTTTCTTTGCTGACCAAATAAAAAAGATTAAAAACAAAAAATAATTTAACATGGGTTCTTTCTCAATATTCTTAGTTCTTATAGTATTAGTAGCTTTTTTACTTGTAGTTGTAATTATGGTTCAAAACCCTAAGGGTGGAGGTCTTTCTTCTTCTTTTGGAGGAGGTGGTACTCAACAACTAGGTGGAGTTAAAAAAACTACAGATTTTCTTGACAAAAGTACATGGGCATTAGCGGTTATGTTAGTGTTATTAATTCTAGCTTCAAACTTTGCAATCGACAATTCTAATGAAAATCTAGAATCAAAAGCATTAAATACAGATGAGATAGAAACTCAAGCATTACCTTTTGATAATTCACAACAAACTACCCTTCCTGTAGAAGAAAATTAATTTTTTATAGTACATCTTTCACATGCAAGTTTGTCAGTAATTAACTATTGGCACAATTTATGTTTTTAAATAACTAAATTATAAATATATATAACAATGGGATTAAATATCAAACCTCTAGCAGATAGAGTTCTAATTGAACCTTTAGAAGCAGAAACAAAAACAGCCTCAGGACTAATTATTCCTGATACAGCTAAAGAAAAACCACAAAAAGGTGTAATACAGGCAGTTGGAAATGGAACAAAAGATAATAAAATGACCGTTAAAGTGGGTGATACTGTCTTATACGGAAAGTATGCTGGTACTGAATTAAAGTTAGATGGCAAAGATTATTTAATAATGTCAGAGACAGATATTTTAGCAATTGTTTAACCTAGAAAAATAAAATTAAAATGGCAAAAGATATAAAATTTGATGTAGGAGCTAGAGATGGCTTAAAAAGAGGAGTTGATGCATTAGCAAATGCAGTTAAAGTTACTTTAGGACCTAAAGGAAGAAACGTTATTATTAGTAAATCATTTGGTCCACCTCAGGTAACCAAAGATGGAGTTACGGTAGCTAAAGAAGTTGAATTGAAAGATGAGCTTGAAAATATGGGAGCTCAGATGGTTAAAGAAGTTGCTTCAAAAACAAATGATTTAGCTGGAGATGGTACTACTACTGCAACCGTTTTAGCTCAAGCAATTGTAAAAGAAGGCTTGAAAAATGTTGCTGCTGGAGCTAATCCAATGGACTTAAAAAGAGGGATTGATAATGCTGTTAGCGCTATTGTTAAGGATTTAAATAAACAATCCACTCAAGTGGGTAATTCATTAGATAAAATTACTCAAGTAGCATCAATATCTGCAAATAATGATAGTACTATTGGAGATTTAATTGCTACCGCTTTTGACAAAGTAGGTAAGGAAGGAGTTATCACTGTAGAAGAGGCTAAAGGTACTGACACTTACGTAGATGTAGTTGAAGGAATGCAATTTGATAGAGGATTTTTATCTCCTTATTTTGTTACTAATGCTGATAAAATGATTGCAGATTTAGAGAATCCATATATATTATTATTTGATAAAAAAATATCTAATCTTCAGGAAATTCTTCCAATATTAGAACCTGTTTCTCAATCTGGAAGACCACTATTAATTATAGCTGAAGATGTTGATGGTCAAGCACTAGCAACTCTTGTAGTAAATAAATTAAGAGGAGGATTAAAAATTGCTGCTGTGAAAGCTCCAGGATTTGGAGATAGAAGAAAAGCAATGCTAGAAGATATAGCTGTTTTGACAGGTGGTACTGTTATTTCAGAAGAAAGAGGATTTTCTCTTGAAAGCGCTGATTTAACTATGCTGGGAACAGCAGAAACAGTTACAGTAGATAAAGACAATACTATTATTGTAAACGGTGCTGGTAAAGAAGACGATATCAAAGCTAGAGTTAATCAAATCAAAGCTCAAATTGAAACTACAACAAGTGATTATGATAAAGAAAAATTACAAGAACGCTTAGCTAAGTTAGCTGGTGGTGTTGCTGTATTGTACGTTGGTGCAGCCAGTGAAATTGAAATGAAAGAGAAAAAAGATAGAGTAGATGATGCTCTTGCCGCTACTAGAGCTGCTGTCGAAGAAGGTATTGTTGCCGGTGGAGGAGTTGCTTTAATTAGAGCAAAATCAGTATTAGCTAATCTTAGTGGAGAAAACAATGACGAACTAACTGGGATTCAAATTGTGTCTCGAGCAATTGAAGCTCCAATTAGAACAATAGTTGCCAATGCTGGTGGAGAAGGAAGTGTCGTAGTAGCAAAAGTTTCTGAAGGCAAAAAAGACTTTGGTTATGATGCTAAAAAAGAGGAATATGTAGACATGTTGAAGGCTGGTATAATTGATCCTAAGAAAGTCACTAGAATTGCCTTAGAAAATGCAGCGTCAGTTGCTGGTATGATACTTACTACAGAATGCGCACTTGTTGATATTAAAGAGGAGTCACCTGCTGCCGCAATGCCTCCAATGGGTGGTGGTATGCCAGGAATGATGTAATTATATTATTTAATATTATAAAAAAAGGCAATCAATAATTGATTGCCTTTTTTTTATTCTATACTCTGACTCTATTGTCAGTAGCTATATATGTATTTTATCAACTTATATTATTTAATATTATCTAAAGTGTTTTTTATTAAAGTTTTTAAGTGCTTTTTATGGGCAACTGTAGATATATCTCCACTTAGTCTTCTATAGTCTTTTAATATTTTTTCTAAATTATAAAGAGCCATTGATTGAGCCGGTACTTCAAATTTACTAGCGTTTGATCCAGAAACCATATCAATCAGTCTTTTAACATATGTAGCTTGCAAGTTTTGGCGAAAAGTATTGACATTAGAATTCATATCTTCTTTGAAAATAGCTTCGTTCAGATCAATCATAAATTCAGGTAATTTGTACATATTTCCATATAACTCTGAATCTATAATTCTTTGTAGAGTATTTGGGTGAAGAATATGTGACAAAACTCTTGTTTGATAACCTAATATCTGGTCATGAATCTTTGGATCTTCAGGCCCAGAAAAGAAATCAAAACCACGTCTTTGTTTTGCTAATAAATTATATGTTTCACTAGATACTTTAAATGCATTTGGAGAAAAAACATAAGTTTTAAGTGCATTTATTGCTCTTTTCTGATCTTGAAGACTAACTGGAGTGTATGGCCTAACTCCTCCTTTTTGACCAATCATTGACCTATCCACATAAACACCGCCAATAAATCTAGAAATTACATCACCTGCTCTTGCTGCTTGTGAATTTAATGTATAATAGGCTCTTCGTAAGTCTTCGTAAGTATTACCTTCAACGTTAAACTTTAATACGATCTTAGTCATCATATCATTAACAAGTTTAAATCTATCAACAGAATATGTTATTTGATCATTAGAAAGATCTCCTGTCATCACTCTTGGATCAATAGCTTTCCCAGGAGATCTCATATCATCGGCATCATTACCAAAAATAAGTTCAGGCTCTGTTGATCTTGCTAATAAAGCATCTTTTTCTAACTCATCATTAAATTCTGAATAACCAAACTGTATAGCCCAATCATCATAAGGACCCACAGACATATCATAAAATTGACCTTGTAATGATTCATCTAAAGTTAGATTGATACTAGCATAATCCATAACAGATCCTGTGAGGGCCTTTCCTTCAATAAAATCTTTGTCATATAATTGTGCAGGAGAAAACAATTGACTTGCCTTCATATTATGATTTAATCCAAGAGTGTGACCAACTTCATGCATTATTAATGATTTCATTCCTTCTTTTTCAATTCTATCTAAATCATAATCTGATGCTCCAGAGATTTCTAAAAAAGATTTTCCAAATAAAAGATTCTCATGCATAAGATGTCCCATCGAACAGTAAAATGAATTATCTTTTTTAGAAAAATCCTTAAACTCATCATCCTCAGAAAGAATCATATTTGAGGAAGCGTTACCAAGTAGTTTATCATAAAAAACTCTGTTAGTGAAATGCACAAATTCGAGCATTATATCCGCTCCAATAATTTCCCCCGTCCTTGGGTTAGTATTACTCGGGCCATAACCTCCAAAAGGTGGGTTAGGTGAAGAAGTCCAACGTAAGACATTATACCTTATATCTCCCGCATCCCAGTCAGCATTATCTGGCTGTATTTTAACAACTAAGGCATTTTTAAAACCAGCTTTCTCAAAAGCTTTATTCCATTCTAAAACACCTTCACGAATAATTTCTCGCCATTCAACTGGCGTGGAGTTTTCAATCCACCATGTAATTGGTTCTACTGGCTCGGAAACTTTTGCATCTGGGTTCTTTTTAATTAACCTCCATCTATTAATCATATCTCTATAATTAGTAGTACCAGTTTCGGTCATATCATTTTTCATTGTTAAAAAATATCCAACTCTAGGGTCATCAAAACGAGGTTTGTAAGAGTCATCTGGCATATTTATAAGAGAATGAAATACCTGGATGGAAACATATCTAGCATCTGTAACTGCTTCAGAACCGCCATTTAAAAAAGTAGGGTTATTATAAACGTACTCGGTTTTAAGATTCGTATTTTCTGGGTAATTGTTAATATGTAAAACCTTAGACTTTTCTTTATCAAAACTACCTAAACTAAAAGAACTAGGTGAGGATTTCGGTCTTTTTGGTTGCTTGACTCTTTTAAATTTCTCAGAAATAAATAAATCATTAATATCTATAAGAAAAGTGTTATTTTCTTTGTCTTCAGCTAAAATTTTATTGCTTGATATAATTGCATGACTCAAATTTGCTTCATGAGATCTTGACAGTAGATTTTCAGAGTCAAAATAAAAGTTTGTATTTGGTGCAATAATTTCAATTTTATCAAAATATTTTTTCATATTGAAAATTATATCATCCCCATAAGAGCCTCTAAAACTTCCAGCTTCAGTAACACCATCTGCAATTTGAGAGAAATAGATAAAATCTTTGTTAAGTTGATCCTCTTTAACCAACATTTTAAGTTTACCATTGATTGTGTCTTGAAAAATAGTAAATAATCCCTCAATTTTATTACTAGATTTAGTAAGATCAGATATAGATTTTGTTTTTTCTTCTTTTTTATCTTCACTTGATTCTTTATTTTTTTCCTGAGCTAAAATGGAATTAGTACTTAAACTAAGCACAAATAGAACTGCAATAAACTTCAATGTTTTCATAAGCTAATTTTAAATTATTTATATTCAAAAATACTAAAATATTTCATATTCATTATTAGAAATATTAATAGCTAAATTTATACTATTTAGTCAACTGTTTTTTGGAGAAAGTAGTTTTTACTGATGATCCATAACAACTGCTGGATCTCTATATTTACAACATGCATCTAGAGAAT
>CAJVXR010000044.1 GCA_913009535.1 uncultured Flavobacteriales bacterium
AGTTCATTTCCAATATATTCTTTAATTCCTACTGAATTTGGAGATATGAATAATGACAAAAAAATTCATGTTATAGCCTCTAAGATTAAGAAATCAATATCTGTCTATGCTATTGATTAATCTCCGCTTCAAATAGTTTTTTGAAATTATTTATAATTTTTTGTTTCACTTCGTCTTCATCAACTTTTGCAACACCCAATTCTTTATTAATAGAAGTTACTGAGTTATTTGTTATACCGCAAGGGATTATATTATCAAAATAACTAAGGTCAACATTTGCATTTAAAGCAAAACCGTGCATGGTAACCCATCTGCTTGCTCTTACACCCATGGCGCATATTTTTCTTGCAAAAGGAGTTTCAGCATCTAGCCAAACACCTGTTTTTCCAATGTTCCTAGAAGCTATCAAGTTATAATCTTTAAGCGTTAGTATTATAACCTCCTCTAAAAATCTCAAGTACTTATGAATATCTGTGAAAAAATTATCTAGATCAAGAATAGGGTAACCAACTATTTGGCCAGGCCCATGGTAAGTGATATCCCCTCCTCTGTTTATTTTATAAAACTTAGCATCTTTTTGTGTAAGTTGGGCTTCACTTATTAATAAATTAGACATGTCCCCACTCTTACCAAGGGTGTATACATGAGGGTGCTCAACTAATAATAAATAATTTGAAGTTATTAAATTTAATCCCTCTCTCCTGTTCTTTATTTTAACATCAATAACCCCTTTAAAAAGCTCTTCTTGGTAATCCCAACAATCCTTATAGTCAACCAATCCAAGATCCTTAATTTTGATTAATTTATTTTTAATTTTCATTATTTGAATTGTTTAAAATTATAAGAGCAGCTATAACTCCAGGAATCCATCCAAGTATTGTTAATATTAATACAATTAGTATAGAACCGCATCCTTTATCAAAAACCGCTAAAGGAGGAAATATAACAGAAAGAAAAACTCTAACAAGACTCATTATTTTTTTATCAAATATAAATAATAGTATTTGATTACATTAATTTGACTTTTCATTTTTTATTATTGATATCCTTATTAATAAGAATTATATTTGTTTTGATAAATCATATTAATAATGAGTGAATTTTCAGAACAAGAATTAGTAAGACGAGAGAAGTTAGAGAAATTAGTTTCTTTAGGAATAAACCCATATCCAGCAGAAACATTTAATATTGATCATACTAGTAAAGAAATTATTAATAATTTCAATGAGCATAAAAAAGTAATTGTAGCTGGAAGATTAATGTCAAGAAGAATTCAAGGTAAAGCTAGTTTTGCTGAACTTCAAGATAAAGATGGCAAAATACAAGTTTACTTTAACAGGGACGAAATTTGTGAAGGAGAAGACAAAACATTATATAATGAAGTTTACAAAAAATTATTAGACATTGGTGACATAATTGGTATTCACGGTACATTATTTGAAACTCAAGTAGGTGAAAAAACAATATTAGTAAAAAAATTCTCTCTACTTAGTAAATCATTAAGACCGTTACCACTTCCTAAAAAAGATGCTGAAGGAAATATATATGATGAATTTAGTGACCCTGAACAAAGATTCCGTCAAAGATATGTTGACCTAATAGTAAATCCTCATGTTAAAAATACATTTTTAAAACGAACAAAGATTACCAATACAATTAGAAACTTTTTGAACGAAAAAGATTATCTAGAAGTCGAAACTCCAATATTACAGCCTATAGCTGGAGGAGCAACTGCTAGACCATTTTTAACTCATCATAATGCATTAAATATTCCGCTTTATCTAAGAATAGCAAATGAATTATATTTAAAAAGGCTAATAGTTGGTGGTTTTGATGGAGTTTATGAGTTTGCTAAAGATTTTAGAAATGAAGGTATGGATAGAACTCATAATCCTGAATTTACTATAATGGAACTGTATGTGGCTTATAAAGATTACTTCTGGATGATGGAAACTACAGAGAGCTTACTTGAAAAAGTTGCAATAGAATCTAATGGTAAATCTAAAATTCAAGTTGGAGATAATGAAATAGAGTTTAAAGCACCTTACCCAAGAGTACCAATATTTAGCGCTATAGAAAAACATACGGGTGTAGATGTTTCAAATATGGACGAAAGTGAACTGAGAGTTACTGCTAGCAAACTGGGGATCGATGTTGATGTAACTATGGGTGTTGGAAAATTAATTGATGAGATATTTGGCGAAAAGTGTGAGAAAAAATTTATTGAACCGACTTTTATTACAGATTATCCAAAAGAAATGAGTCCATTAACTAAAGAACATAGATCTAATCCAAAACTTACAGAAAGATTCGAACTAATAATAAATGGAAAAGAAATAGCTAATGCTTATAGTGAATTAAATGACCCAATTGAACAAAGGGTTAGGTTTGAAGAGCAATTAAAATTATCAAAAAAAGGTGATGATGAAGCGTCTGAATTTATAGATAATGATTTTCTTCGTGCATTAGAGTACGGAATGCCCCCAACTTCAGGAATTGGAATAGGAATAGATAGATTAGTTATGCTAATGACAAACAATAGTTCAATACAAGAGGTATTATTTTTTCCACAAATGAGACCAGAGAAAAAATCGATAGAACTTTCAGAAAATGAAAAAGCTATTTATAATATCTTAAAAGAAATCAAAAAAATTGAACTTAGTGATTTAAAAATTAAATCTAACTTAAGTAACAAAGCTTGGGACAAAGGAATTAAAGGCTTGACCAAAAATGGTCTAGCACTAGTTTCTAAAACTGATAATAAATTATTTGTAGAGTTAAAGTAATTTAAAACTTTATCTTATGCTGAATAGTTTTGTATTTAGTAAAGTCTTTTTCTGTAAAGAATTTTAAAAAACTAGTTTTAAATTCATTATCAAGAATTTCCTTGTTAGGAAAAACTCCTTTTTCAGAAACATAAGTTGCTTTTTTCGCAGTTGAATATAATAGTCTAGATACAAGAGTAATTTGAGAATCATCAAACCCAATTTCCTGTAAAAGGTCATAATTTAATCTTTTCACATCATCAATTGAACTATTTTGAGATTGTGCATTAATATTTAGACTTATGGAAAGAAAAAATAAAAGAGTATAAATTGTTTTTTTCATGGTATGATAATTTTTTTAAAAGTAGAAAAAATATTCTAATTACAATAGCTTAGTTGATATCTTTTCTACTACAGCAATTGTTTTGTCTAAATCCTCGTATGTTAATGCATCACTCAAAAACCAGGACTCATATGAACTAGGAGCGATATAAATTCCATTTTTTAGCATTTCATGAAAAAAGATAGGAAATACTTTGTTATCACTTTTTTTCGCTGAATTAAAATCAACTACTTTTTTTGAAGTAAAATGAATTGAAAACATTGAACCTACTCTATTAGTTGAGAATTCGACTCCTTTTCTTTTTAATACTTCAGTAATTCCAGAATCTAAATACTTAGTTTTTTCTTCTAACCTTTGGTATAGTTCCTTATCATTATTAATTGCATTTAACAATGAATAACCTGCTGCCATTGCCAATGGATTTCCACTTAATGTACCAGCCTGATAAACAGGTCCATTTGGTGATAAATAAGACATTATTTTGTGAGTAGAAGCAAAGGCTCCAACTGGCAATCCACCTCCTATAATTTTTCCAAAACATACGATGTCCGCCCTTATACCATAAAGTTCTTGTGCACCACCTTTAGCAACTCTAAAACCAGTCATGACTTCATCAAAAACCAATAACAAACTATGTTTATCACACAGTTTTCTTAACCCTATTAAAAAACCTTTTGAAGGAGGAATACATCCCATATTACCCGCTATAGGCTCCAATATAATACAAGAAATCTCACCTTCATTAGATAAAATAATATCTTCAACACTTTTAATATTATTATATACTGCTATTAATGTGTCCTTGGCTGTTCCTTTAGTTACGCCTGGGCTATTAGGTTCTCCATAAGTGATACTTCCGCTTCCTGCTTGAATTAAAAAAGAATCACTATGACCATGGTAACAACCAGAAAACTTAATTATTTTATCTTTTTTGGTAAAACCTCTAGCTAGTCTAATAGCACTCATACAAGCTTCTGTACCAGAGTTAACAAACCTAATTTGATCAATATTAGGAACCATTTTAACAGCCAATTCAGCAATATTACTTTCTATTTCAGTAGGAGCGCCAAATGAAGTGCCTTTTTTGGCTTTCTCAACTATTGCATTGACAACAGGTAAGTAAGAATGTCCAAGTATCATAGGACCCCATGAGTTTATATATTCGATGTACTTATTATCATCTTCATCAATCAAATAAGCTCCTTTTGCTTGCTTAATAAATATAGGCGTTCCACCAACAGCTTTGAAAGCTCTTACTGGTGAATTAACTCCACCTGGGATAAATTTTAAAGCGTTTTTAAATAACGAACTACTTCTTTGATATATCATTTACTTATTATTAATAGTTGACCTATAATTAATGTTCCATCTTTTAATTTATTTATTTTCATCAAATCATCAATTGCAACATTGTATTTTTTTGATAAAGAATATAAAGTATCTCCTTTATTTACTTCATGTTTAAGATAGTTAGCCTTATTGTTTGTTTTTTTTTGTTTTCTCTTTTTTAAAACTATATCATCATATATAAACAGCTTATAGCTTTCTATAAGGTTTATTAATTTTTTCGGATAATTTTTATCAGTCGCGTAACCAGCTTTTTTAAGCCCTTTTGCCCAGTTTTTATAATCACTAATAGAAAGATCGAACAAATCAGAATATCTTTGTCTTGATGTTAAAAAAATAGAATGATCTCTATAGGAATATTCTGGAGCACTATATTTTCTAAAACATTCTTGCTCCTCATCATCATCATGAAATATTTTAGGACCCTTCCAGTCGTGACACTTAATTCCAAAATGATTATTTGCCTTTACCGATAACCTACCTTTTCCAGAACCGGACTCAAGAATTCCTTGAGCGAGCGTAATACTTGCAGGTATTTTATAAGTTCTCATTTCATCCATAGCAACTTGGCTAAAATAATCTATATAATCATTAACATTATTTATAACTGGAGCTAAGATTTTGTTTTTATCAGAGGACTTTAATTTCTTTGCTATATTTTTATTATTGATCTTATTTGCTGTAGAATTAATAATAACCTTTCTAGATCCACAGCTAAATATTAATAGTAGTATTAGTATTCTAAGTTTTATCATTAGATATTAATAGTTGTTAAATTTTTACTTTTCAAAAAGTTATTCATTGGCAATATACCTTGATGTCCACCTGTGTGAATTATCAGAACTTTGGATTTTGGCTTGAAATAACTGTTTTTTATCATACTAAAAACTCCATAAACAAGTTTAGATGTATAAATAGGGTCCAATAAAATGTCATATTTTAATTTGAAATCATTCATAAATTCAATTAATTCTTTATTTACTTTACCATACCCTCCAAATCGGAAGCTGTCATTTATCAGCCAGTTTTTATTTGTTACAAATCTACTAATATCATTTAATAAATACTTTTTATTAATAGATGAAAATCCTATTATTTTTTGTCTATCTAAAGAACTATTAATTAAACCGCTTAATGTCCCTCCAGTTCCTACAGAACAACATATATAATCAAATACTTCATCTTCTTTAGTTAAAATTTCCTGACAACCTAAAACTCCTAATTTATTTGTACCACCTTCAGGTATTAAATAAAAATCTTTATATTTTTTTTTTAATTCAGATAGATAATTTACATCATTTTTGCTTTTGTAAACATCTCGTGATAAAAATATAAACTTCATTCCTAAGTCAGAGGAATATTTAAGAGTTGGATTATTTAAATACTTACTATGTAGTTCCTCACCTCTTATAAGTCCTATAGATTGTAAATCCTGTTTTTTTGCAGCATATGCCACAGCTGGTATATGGTTGGAATAAGCTCCTCCAAAAGTTAAAACACCCTTAAACCCTAAATCTTTAGCATTTATTAAATTATATTTTAATTTTCGGTATTTATTTCCTGAAATAATATTATGAATTTTGTCTTCTCTTTTTAAGTATAACTTAATACCATAATCGTTAATAAAAGGCAGCTTTTCATTCTTACTATTATTTAAAATTACATCCATATAATCAAAGATAATTCAAATTGCTTTATATTTGTAGTCAACAATTATTTTCTGTTAATGGAGGAGAAAAATTACTATATAACAAAGGAAGGTTATAAGTGTTTTACAGAAAAATATCATTTAAAAAGAGGCTATTGCTGTCAAAGCAATTGCAGACATTGCCCATATGGATATGACCCAAAAACTAATTAATTTATGACATTTAAAGATCAAATTAAAGAAGGTATACCTAATATTTTACCTACAAAAATAGATTTAGATCCAACAATAAACCACGCTCCAAAAAGGGAAGAAGTATTATCAATAACTGAAAAAAAACTAGCTATTTCTAATGCTCTTAGATATTTCGACAAAATTCATCATAAGGAATTATCTAAAGAATTTAGTGATGAATTAAATCAGTTTGGTCGAATTTATATGTATAGACTAAGACCTTCTTATAAAATGTATGCTAGATCCATAGAAGAGTACCCTTGTAAAACAAAACAAGCAGGCGCTATTATGCTGATGATACAGAATAATCTAAATAAAGATGTAGCGCAACACCCACACGAATTAATTACTTATGGAGGGAACGGATCAGTATTTCAAAACTGGGCTCAATACAGGCTATGCATGAAATACCTTTCTCAAATGAATAACAACCAAACTCTAGTTATTAATTCTGGACATCCGCTTGGACTTTTTCCATCGAATAATAACGCGCCAAGAGTAGTAGTTTCCAATGGAATGATGATTCCAAATTATTCTTCTAAAGAAAATTTTGAAAAATTTAATGCATTAGGAGTTACTCAATATGGTCAGATGACAGCTGGAAGTTATATGTATATCGGTCCTCAAGGAATTGTCCACGGAACGACAATCACAGTTTTAAATGCTTTCAGAAAAATTAATAAGAATCCACTAGGAAAAGTATTTGTAACTTCAGGTTTAGGTGGGATGAGTGGAGCTCAACCAAAAGCTGGAAACATAGCTAAATGTATTACAGTATGTGCAGAAGTTAATGATAAAGTTGTAAAAACAAGGCATACCCAAGGCTGGATAGATGAAGTTTTTACTGATATAGCTGAATTAATAAAAAGAGTTAAAGTTGCCAAATCTAACGAAGAGGTCGTTTCAATTGCCTTCCAAGGTAACATAATTACCATATGGGAAGAATTTTATAAACATAATATTTTTATTGACATTGGAAGTGATCAAACATCTTTGCACAATCCTTGGTCAGGTGGTTATTACCCATACGGCCTTGATTTTAATAGTGCAAATAAAATGATCTCAAAGGATCCTGAATTATTTAAATCAAAAGTAAAACAAAGCCTTCTTCTTCATGCGGATTTAATAAACAAACATTGTCAAAGAGGAACTTATTTTTTTGATTATGGTAATGCATTTTTATTAGAAGCTTCTAAAGCAGGTGCAGATGTTTTTGCTGAAGACGGAATTAACTTTAAATTTCCTAGTTACGTACAAGATATAATGGGGCCTATGTGTTTTGATTATGGATTTGGACCTTTTAGGTGGGTATGTACATCTAATAAGCAAGAAGATTTAGATAAAACAGATGAAATCGCATGTCAAGTACTTGAAAAGTTAATGGTCAATTCACCTGAAGAGACTAAAGTCCAAATGCAAGATAATATCGATTGGATTAAATCTGCTAAAAGTAACTCTCTAGTTGTTGGTTCAAAAGCTAGGATTTTATATGCGGACTCTATTGGAAGAGTGGAGATTGCAAAAGCTTTTAATAATGCTATTGCTGAAAATAAGATTGGAATTATTGTTCTTGGTAGAGATCATCATGATGTTTCAGGAACAGACTCTCCTTATAGAGAAACCTCAAACATATATGATGGATCTAAGTTTACAGCAGATATGGCAATTCAAAATGTGATTGGAGATAGTTTTAGAGGAGCTACCTGGGTAAGTATACATAACGGAGGCGGAGTTGGATGGGGAGAAGTTATAAACGGAGGGTTTGGCATGGTTATTGAAGGTTCTAAAGAGTGTGAAAAGAAGATTGAATCAATGCTTCACTGGGATGTGAACAATGGCGTAGCAAGAAGAGGCTGGGCTAGAAATAGTGGGGCGATTTTTGCTATAAAAAAAGCAATGAAATCTAATTCAGATCTAGTGGTAACTTTACCTAACGAGGTTGAGGATAAATATTTAAAAAACATATAATTATGAAAGCTCATAACAAATTTTTAATTCTATTAATTTCATTAATATTTTTATCTTGCTCTTCAGTTAGGGTAAGTACAGACTACAATAACGAAATTGACTTTTCGTCTTATAAGACCTATGCCTTTACTAAAAAAGGAATTGACAAAGCAAAAATAAATGAGTTGGATAAAAAAAGAATACTAAAAGCGTTAGAAGTTGAGTTGTCATCTATTGGTCTTAGAAAAAACTCTATTAATCCAGACATAGTTATTAGTATTTTTACTGGAGTCAATGAGCAAATAAATGTTTATAACTCATATAATTATTTAGGTTATGGGCTAGGTTCATGGTATGACTTCAATTACAATACATCAACAACTCAGGGTACACTATATATTGATATAATCGATTATAACAAAAACGAATTAGTTTGGCAAGGGATTGGGAAAGGATATATATCAGATAATGTTTCAAAGAAAGAAGAACAAATAAAGACATTTGTAAATAAGATTTTGTTACAATACCCCACGAAATAAATTAATTTCTTACATCTAAATTATCTCTTAATTTGTTTCCTAACAACATGAATGCCATAACTAACGACATTATACATATTCCAGGAATTAGCGCAAGCATAGGTTTTCCTAATATTATATAGTTATAGTGGTCTTTAATGATAGATCCCCAACTAGCCACAGGGGGTTGAGCGCCTAAACCTAAAAAACTAAGACCACTCTCAATTAATATAGATGCTGCGAAATTAGCAGCAGAAATAATTATAAGTGGTGATATAATATTTGGTAAAATATGTACAGTTAAAATTCTTAAATCACTAAATCCAAGTACTCTAGCTGCGGTTATATATTGTCTTTCTTTAATTATCATTACTTGCCCCCTTACCACTCTAGCAACATCAACCCACATGGTTAATCCAACAGCTATAAATACTTGCCACAATCCTTTACCTAGGGCTAGAGTAATAGCGATAACTAATAATAAAGTAGGAATAGACCAAGTAACATTAATCACCCACATAACTAACCTATCTATATTACCAGAGTAATACCCAGATAAACCACCTAAAAATAAACCGATAATTAATGAAATTAAAACAGAGACAAAACCAATGAAAAAAGATATTCTGGCACCAATTACTAGTCGACTTAAAACATCTCTTCCAAATTTATCGGTACCTAACCAAAAAACCCTGTTTATTACACTATTACTTTTAAATTCTCTAGGGCTTTCAACTATTAAACTATTGTCATAGGAATCAGAAAGATTTCCATATTCGTTATAATAAAAAATATCATCTATAAATACGTATTGCTGTAAAGGAATCTCTAAGGGTGGGTTTTTATCACCAAAGAATAATTTTTCAAATAAATTTTGCTCATAATTAGTAGAATTATCAATTAATAATAAATCAACTTCAAAACCTGGAGATTCAGAATGAATAGACAAATGCATTTGATTAGCATTACTGGATTTATCAGGGATAAAAAAGTATGCAAATATTGATAAAAAAGCTATCAGTAATATATACGCTATACTTATGTTTTTTATCAAAAAGGTAAATTTATTAATCTAAATTATTATAACTTATTTTAAGATCTGTAAGAACATTTAAAGCTTCGTCAATATAAAGATCTTTAGAAAGGTTTTTATGCCATCTGTTTCTTTTTAGCTTTAAAGTAGAATCTTTTTCAAACAACATAATTTCATATGGTAAAGATTTAAACTCTAAGTCTGTGTTGAAATCTTTAAGCTTATCAAAACTCTTAGCAGTTAACTCATCTGCTTTAATTTTATCATTATAAGTAAAATAATTTAAACTAAAATCCTCCGTATCTCTAACAGTTTTTATCCATTTTGCATTACTATCAATTAACTTTAAATATTCATTAGACTCAATCCTTATTTTACTTTTTTGAATTGCACTAGAGTAATCAAAGTTACTAGTCCATGGAGTATAATCTACAGGTGTTATTTTATCCCATTCAAGAGGATTATCTTGTTCCTTTTCTCCAAAATCAATATAACTATATCTGTTAGGGATCACAATATCACTTTTAACTCCTTCTAACTGCACAGAGCCTCCATTAATTCTGTAATACTTTTGAATTGTAAACTTAAAGGCCCCCATATCTCCATTAGTGTTACTTCTAATCATCCTGTTTAAATCCACTACATTTTGAACAGTACCTTTTCCATAGGTTTGATTACTACCAATTATAATAGCTCTTTTATAATCCTGCATTGCAGCAGCTAGTATTTCAGATGATGAAGCAGAAAATTCATTAACTAAAATAACTAATGGTCCTTCCCAAACAATTGATCTATCTCGATCTTTAAGTATCTCTTTCTTTTTTTCAAAAGATTGTACTTGAACTATTGGACCTTCTTCAATAAAAAGTCCTGCCATATCAACAGCTGGTTTTAGTCCTCCCCCACCATTATTTCGTAAGTCAAGAATTAAACCTTCAATACCTTGTTCTTTTAATCTGATAATTTCTTTTTTGATATCACTGGCTGCATTTCTTTCAGAGTAGTCTTCAAAATCAAAGTAGAATTTAGGTAAATTAATTAAACCATATTTAGAATTGGATCTTTCTACAATGGAAGATTTTGCGTAAGTTTCTTCTAATTGAACAATATCTCTCGGGATTTGTAAATCTATAATTTGACCATCTACTTTTTTGATAGTTAATATGACACTACTTTCAATTGGACCTTTGATTAACTTTACTGCATCTTTTATTCTCATTCCCACAATACTGACTGGAATTTCCTGATCAGTTTGCCTAACTTTGAGTAAAATATCCCCAACCTCTAATTCATTTTGCCTCCAAGCCGGTCCACCTGATATAAGCTCTACAACTGATATTTTATCCATTTTCTGTTGAAGCCTAGCCCCTATTCCAGCGTAATTCCCAGACATATCCACATCGAAATCTTCTTTGTCATCTGGGTTAAAGTAAAATGTATGTGGATCGAATTGATAAACAATAGAATTAACATACTCACTAAACCATTCTTGCCTAGAACGATCAGAGTAGTATTGGTAGATCTCATTACAAAATTCAAGAGTGGAGGCTCTAGATTTTTCTTCAAAATCTTTAATGATAAAATTAAAATCTTGATTATTTTTCACTAATAAATTTATGGAATCGTTTTCTGTTAATAAATCATTTAAATTATTTAAAGTATAATACTTAAAAGTTTTTCTCCAACGA
>CAJVXR010000045.1 GCA_913009535.1 uncultured Flavobacteriales bacterium
AAAATTTACAATATTTAAATAATCTTATCATCAACAATATAGATCCTGTAAATGTCGATGTATTAAGTAATAAAGCTAATTATATTTATAATTACTTTTCTTTACATTATTGGTCTATCCTGTGTATTATTTTAGGCACAGTTTCATCTTTTTTGTTCTTATTGTATTACTTTTCAAGATCATCAAAAATTAAGAGAATAACATTTACGTTATTTGTTTTATCTTACATAATGACAAGCAGTATTTTATTTATCAGTTTTCAGAATTATAATTCTCGAACTGACTTTCAATATGCAATAGTATTTGATCAAAGTATTGATGTTAACTTAGAACCAAATAGTAATAGTGAAGTTTTATTTAAAATTTATGAAGGAACTAAGTTAGAAATTATAGAAGATTTTGACAATGATTGGTTAAAAATAAAATTACGTGACGGTCAAATTGGCTGGATAATTAAAAATAAATTAAAAATCATATAATGAGTATACATTCAGCTAGTCTTGTTCTCGAGGAGTTACTTCAAGGTAACTCGAGATTCCAAAAAAACCAGAGTAGTACCATTGTCAATAATAAAGAGTTTTTAAGTAAAGACCCCAAGGCAATTATATTATCTTGTATTGACTGTAGGGTCATACCAGAAGCAATTTTTGATCAAGGAATTGGTGATATATACGTAACTAGAATAGCTGGAAATATAGAAAATAAGGATATAATTAATTCTTTTGAATTTGCTTGTGATTATAAGGGTTGTAAAGTGTTATTAGTACTTGGTCATGAAGACTGTGGTGCTGTAACTGCTGTATGTGACGATCATAAAAAACTCTTTACAAATCTGAAGCCATATGTTTCTCCAGCTATTAGTGAGGTCTCAAATAGTATAAGTTTTACAGCTAACAGATCTAATTTTATCTCAAAAGTTTCTGAAAAGAGTATTCTTTTAACATTAGATAGAATCCGCTCTAAAAGCGCACTTTTATGTAATCTTGAAAAATCTAATAAAATAAAACTAGTAGGGGCAATGTATAATTTACAAACAGGAAAAGTTAAAATCTTAAACTAATTATTTTCTTGTAACACATAGGTTGATATTCGGATGCTAAAATCATTTAAAGGCTTATAATATATAGATGATTCTAGTTTGTTTTTCTCTACTAATTTTAAAGAACGATTAAGCATATTAAACATAAAAAACAGAACACTTAATATTAGCACATTTTTTAGAACTCCAAAAAAACCTCCTAATAATTTGTTGAATATACCTAAAGCTATCAGTTTTGCTAATTTTGTAATTAACTTCCCAGCAATTGAAAATATAAAAATAGTTAATACTAACAATATAAAAAAAGACAAAAAGAGAAGGTAATTATCTTCCCATTTAATAAATTTTTGTAGGTAATAGGACAAGTCATCATTGAATTTAGAGGCTAAGTATATTCCTAAAAGTAATCCGATCACAGAAGCAACCTCACTTATAAAGCCCTTAAACAGACCTTTTATAAACCCATATAAAAGGAAAAGTGAAATAAATATATCGATATAACCCATTAAAATGTTTTTACAAATAAAAGAAATTTTATTTATTGAATAACATAAATGATAATACTAACTTTGTATATTAAACTTAATAATGATTAATTCAAAACTTAAAGAAAGGTGGGGACTATTGACTCAAAAGTTATCAATTGATTTTCGTGATGGGGATGATATTGATTTAGACTCTATAATTTATTTAATTGGGGTTCAAGAACTACAACAACTTCACTCCAAATTTAGCAAAAATCAAAAGTTGGATTTGATGCATATCGCTATATGTAAATTGTTAAGTGATTATGGGTATTATGAATTCGATTATGTTGATGAGCAAGGTTGGCCACATTATAAATGCCTCAAGGAACTCCCAAGTTTAAAAGCTGGTGAGCAATCTATTTTAATGAAAGACGCTATTGTCAACTATTTCCTTAAATCTAATTATATTCAATAAGAATGATTAAATTTGGGTCCTGATTAAAAAAAAATGATTGAACAAATTTTAAATAATATAAAAGAAATTGAATCCTTCAAATCTACTAATAAGGATGAAATTGAAAACTTTAGAATTAAGTTTCTTGGTAAAAAAGGTTTAGTTAGTTATTATTTTTCAGAATTTAAAAATATTGAAAATAGCAGAAAAAAAGAATATGGTTTAAGCATCAATAAACTTAAAATATCTGCTCAAAATAAATTTAATGATTTAAGTTCTTTACTGTCTAGTAATTCAGCTAATTCAAATTCACTAAATGATCTTACTAGGCCAGGAAATTCTATAGAAATTGGTTCTAAACACCCAATTACAATTGTAAAAAACAGAATAATCGATATTTTCTCAAGTATAGGATATAATGTTAGTGAAGGTCCTGAAATTGAAGATGATTGGCATAATTTCACTGCATTAAATTTACCAGAGTATCATCCCGCTAGAGATATGCAGGATACCTTTTTCATTCAAACTAATCCTGATTTGTTATTAAGAACACATACAAGTTCTGTTCAGGTTAGATACATGGAAAACAATAAGCCTCCAATTAGAACAATATCACCAGGAAGAGTTTATAGAAATGAAGCTATTTCCGCTAGATCCCATTGTTTCTTTCATCAAGTAGAGGGACTTTATATTGATGAAAATGTCAGTTTTGCAGATCTTAAACAAACATTAGAATTTTTCACTAAGCAACTTTTTGGTAAATCAAAGATTAGATTAAGACCATCTTATTTTCCTTTTACTGAACCAAGCGCAGAGGTGGATGTGTATTGGGGGTTAAGAAATGAGACAGATTATAAAATGACTAAAGGCACAGGGTGGTTAGAAATTATGGGTTGTGGCATGGTTGATCCAAATGTATTAGATAATTGTGGAATAGATTCTAAAAAATATTCAGGATTTGCATTCGGAATGGGTATAGACAGAATAGCTCTTCTACTTCATCAAATCAAAGATATTAGATTGCTAAGTGAAAATGACACTAGATTTATTAAGCAATTTAAATCAACATTCTAATTCAATTTTTCGTTTAAATTTTTAAAAGTATTTTTTGGACTTTTTTTTAAGTATAGAATATCGTGTACAGCTTCAATAATCGGAGTCTTAGCTTTTTTCGGACTTTCAGAATTTAATTGCATCGCTTTTTTTGTTGAACTATACCCTTCAGCTATCATCTTCATTTCCATTTGAGCTGCCTTAACAGTATATCCTTTTCCTATCATATTTCCAAACATTCTATTTCTTGAAAAAACAGAATATCCAGTAACTAGTAAATCTCCCAAATAAGCAGAATTATTAATATTCCTTTTTATTTTATGTCTTTTTTTGATGAACCTGCTAATTTCTCTAATAGCATTACTCATTAATATACTTTGAAAATTATCTCCATAACCCAAACCATGTGCAATACCGGCCGCTATGGCATATATGTTTTTTAACATGCTTGCATACTCAATTCCTATAACATCATCACTGACCTTAGTTTTTATATAATCATTATTAAAATCTAAACAAACATTCTTAGCTAAAGCTTTTTTAGCACATGCAATAGTTAGATAAGAAAGTCTTTCTAATGCAACCTCTTCTGCATGGCATGGTCCAGCAATGACTAAGAAGTTTTCATTTTTTATTTGGAAATTTTTTACCATGTGCTCGCCTACTAAAAGCCCGCTTTCTGGAATTATTCCTTTTATTCCAGAAATAATAACTTTATTCGAAATATCTACTTTAATTTTATGGAGTTCAGAATTTATAAACTCCGACGGTACTACAAGAATAATAACATCTGCATTTTCTGCAACTTCATTTATGTTACTATTAACATGTACTCTTGATAGATTAAATTCAACAGAGCTTAAGTAATTTGGATTATGCTTATTATTAAGGATATAATCTAGGTTATCCTCATTTCTAATATACCAAGTAACTGACTTCAGATTATCAGAAAGAATTTTAACAATTGCTGTTGCCCAGCTACCACTTCCTATTACTGCATATTTTGAATTAGATTTCATTCTTTTTAGATATTTATTTCAATATTATTACTAGTTAGATACTTAAAAACTTTTGGGTGTATTTTTAAATTACTTACTTGATTAGCAGCAATGCTCTTTCTAATTCCAGTAGCTGAAACATCAATATGTGGGCCATTCAGGTAATGGATATTTTGATGTACCATTTTGGACTCACCTAATAAACTTTTTCTTGGATAAACATAAATCTTGTGATTTTCTATAATTCTATTGTACTCTTTCCAAGTTGTGAATTTGTCCATATTATCATTTCCGATTATTACGCTAAAAATATTTTTTGCATTTTTAGCTTTTAAATACTCTAGTGTGTCTATTGAGTAATTAGGGGACTGTAGATTTTTCTCCACATCTTTTGGTAAGATATTTTTATGTTTCTCAAATGCAATTTGCAACATGCTATATCTGTGTTTGAAATCAATAAGTATATTATTTCTCTTATGTGGACTTTGCGGAGTTAGTATCAGCCATACTTTATCTAATTTACAATTATTTAAAACGTAATTGGCAACACTAACATGTCCATCATGTACAGGGTTAAATGCGCCAAAATATAGTCCTATATTCATTATTAGTTTGTTATAAACTGATAGATTATTTTTTTAGTCTCCTCAATTGCTTCTTGTAAATCATCATTGACAATGACAAAATCATATTTATCTGAAAAGGTAAGTTCGCTTTCAGACTTACTTAGTCTAGTTTCTATACTTAATGCGGAGTCAGTTTTTCTGTTTATTAATCTATTTTTAAGCTCCCTTAAATCCGGAGGTTTTATAAAAATAGAAATACTTTTTTCTGGAAATTGTTTTTTAATGTTTAATCCGCCCACAACATCAATATCAAAAACAATATTTTTATCATTTTTATTTAACCTAACTATTTCTGACTTAGTAGTTCCGTAGTAAACGTTTTTATAAACTTCTTCCCACTCTACAAATTCATTATTTTGAACTTTTTCTTTAAAATTATCTACAGATAAAAAATGGTAATCTTTGCCGTCTAATTCATTATCTCTTTTAGTTCTTGTAGTAGATGAGATTGAAAACCCTAGATTTAATAACTCTATCGATAATAGTTTTTTCACTATCGTAGTTTTACCAGATCCTGAAGGAGCAGCAATTATAATTAATTTTTCTTTTTTCATTACAGAACGTTTAATAACTGTTCTTTTATTTTTTCTAACTCATCCTTCATTTGAATTACAATTTTTTGCATTTCTGCGTTATTTGCTTTTGAGCCTATGGTATTTATTTCTCTACCAATTTCTTGACCTATAAACCCTAATTTTTTACCATTTGAAGTATTATTTTCTAGAGATGATAAAAAGTAGTTTAAATGATTGTTGAGTCTCACTTTCTCTTCTGTAATATCAATTTTTTCAATGTAATATATTAACTCTTGCTCAAATCTATTTTTGTCATGGTCAATATTTAACTTTTCTACTTCGGCTTGAATTTTGGATCTAATATTATCAATTCTTTTTGAATCAATTTTTTCAATTTCATCTAATAATTCTTTAATTGTATTTGTTCTGTTTATAAAATCATTTTCTAAAACCAACCCTTCATCTTTCCTGTATTTAATAATTTCACTAAGGGCATTTTCAATTTCATTAAAAATTATAGGCCAATCTGCTTTGTTATCTTCAATCTGTTCATTTATAATTGCATCAGGCATCTTAACAGCAATTTTTAATAGTTCAACAGCAGACCCATCTACAATTTCTCTCAATTGATCTATGTAAGTGTTGATGAGTTCTGAATTTAACAATGAGTGTTTTTTATTAGTACTAGACTCCATATATAATGAAAACTCTACTTTTCCTCTTTTTAGTTTGTCGGATAAATGTTTTCTTATAAACAGTTCCTTAGATCTTACAGAACTTGTTATTCTTGTATTTAAATCTATATTTTTACTATTAAGTGACTTTATTTCTATGGTTAGGTTTCCACTTTCCAATTGTACGGTAGATTTTCCGTATCCAGTCATCGATTGAATCATAAGATTTTATTTTTATTTTACAAAGATATAGAAAACTCAATTAGTTTTTTTCTTTAAGGAAACTAAATAAATCCCTGTAAATACAAGTGAGATTGATATTATATCTGTCAATTTTAAAACATCGCTTCCTGATGTAATTGCATAAATAATTCCAATTATTGGTTGAAGATATATAAACATTCCAACCGTAGATGCCTTCAGTGTTTTTAACGCATATACATTAAGTAAATAAACAGCAAATGTTGCCCCTGTTATGACAAAACCAAGTTTTAGGAAAGTGATTCTATCATAGACTTGCCAAGGAATGTCTAAAAACTGCTGAACAGAAAATGGTGCATTTAATATCACTCCTAAAAGAAATAACCATTTCATAATTGTTATTACAGAATATTTTTTAGTCAAAGATCTCACAGCGACTAAGTATATCGCATAAGAAATACTATTTAATAACAAGAATAAATTACCAGACCTTATATCCTCAGGATTAATATTGGTTCTGGTATTAATAAGTATTATCGAAATCGCCCCAATAAATCCTATAGCAACACCAATTACCCTAGTTTTTATTACTTTTTCTTTTATCATAATAATAGAAATAATGAATACTATTATAGGAGAAATGGTTGAAATTATTGAGCTATTAATTGGAGTAGATAACTCTAACCCTTTTATGGCAGAAATCATATTTACGGACATGCCAAAAACAGTACAGAATAAAAATTTTGACCAATCCTCTTTTTCAATTTTTTCATGTTTGCTAAATATAGAAATAATCCAAAATAGAGTGCAAGCACCTAATACCCTGGCGAACAGTAAGGCTGAAGGTGTTATGTAAAATGGCATTAAGTTTTTTGTAATAGTATGGTTTAGCCCAAAAATTGATGAGGCTGATAATGCAGCAAAAATTGCAAGTAGTCGATTATTCACTTAGATGTTTTTTTAACTCTAAGACATTTTTTTTGCTATTTCCAATAAAAATTTTATTACCTGTAATTATGACTGGCCTTTTCAGGAATGTGTAGTTTTCTAAAATGTAATTTTTATATTCAAGCTCAGTTAAAATCATATTCTTCAGCTTTTTTTCACTAAATAGTTTAGCTCTTTTATTGAAAATAGATTCATAATTTTTTGACAAATCATGAATCATTTCTATTTCCTTTATAGTTATGGGATTAGATTTGATTTCTCTAAACACAAAAGAGCTATCTAAGTTAAGTTCATTAATTATTCTTGTACAAGTATTGCATGTCTTTAGATAAAAAATTATCTTCATATTCAATTGCATTTTATTTTACAATTAAAGGTATTATATAGTTTTAGATAGTACTAATTAATATCTATTTTTGTTAAAAAATTTAAACCTATGAAATTTAATACTAAAACCATTCATGGAGGTCAAAAGCATGATCCAGCTTACGGGGCTGTAATGCCTCCAATTTACCAAACCTCTACGTATGCTCAAACAACACCAGGTGGCCACAAAGGCTTTGAGTACTCAAGAACCCATAATCCTACTCGAAATGCTTTAGAAAACTCATTTGCTAGCATAGAAAATGGAAAATATGGCTTAGCATTTGGTTCTGGTTTAGCAGCAATAGATGCTGTGCTCAAATTATTAAAGCCTGGTGATGAAGTTATATCTACAAATGATTTATATGGTGGGACATATCGATTGTTTACTAAAATATATGAAGATTTCGGAATTAAGTTTCATTTCGTAGGAATGGAAAACACTTCTAATATAGAATCTTTTGTAAATAAAAACACAAAACTATTATGGGCAGAAACTCCAACGAACCCTATGTTAAATATTGTGGATATCGATGCTTTATCAAAAATAGCAAAAAATAATAATATTCTTTTTGCGGTTGACAATACATTTGCCACCCCTTATATTCAAGCGCCTCTAGATTTTGGAGCTGATATTGTAATGCATTCAGCAACTAAGTATTTAGGAGGACATAGTGATGTCATTATGGGTGCTCTTGTTGTCAATGAAAAAGATTTAGCAGATAAATTATATTTTATTCAAAATGCTAGTGGCGCAATACCAGGCCCGCAAGACAGTTTCCTTGTTCTTCGAGGAATTAAAACCTTGCACATAAGAATGCAAAGGCATTGTGAAAATGCAAAAATGGTTGCAGAGTTTTTAAACGATCACCCGAAGGTTGAAAAAGTTTTTTGGCCTGGGTTAATAAGTCATAAAAACCACAATATTGCTAAGGCACAAATGAATGATTACGGAGGTATGATTTCTTTTACCACAAAGGGAAATGATTATAATAAAACAATTAATATCCTCGAAAAATTAAAAATATTTACTTTGGCGGAATCTCTTGGTGGAGTTGAGTCACTTTCAGGTCATCCAGCTAGTATGACTCATGCAAGTATTCCTAAAGTAGAAAGAGAAAAGTCTGGGGTTGTGGATTCTTTAATAAGACTTAGCGTTGGTATAGAGGATATTTATGATTTAATTGAAGATCTAAAACAGGCAATAGGTTAAGTATTTTATTAATATGATAATATTGTTGTTATTTATAGCAAGATAATTACTAATTTATTATTTTTATCTAGTAAAATAAAGAATAATATAATTTATAATAAAAGAAATTATGCAAGATAAAATTAAAAGTTTTTTAGATTTAGTTAGGAAGAGAAATGGTAATGAGCCCGAGTTTATGCAGGCTGTAGAAGAAGTTGCTGAAACTGTAATTCCTTACATAGTAAATAAAGAGATATATAGTGGAAAAAATATTTTATTAAGAATGGTTGAGCCAGAAAGAGTTATATCTTTCAGAGTATCATGGGTTGATGATTCTGGTGAAATTCAAGTAAACCGAGGTTATAGAGTTCAAATGAATTCCGCTATTGGTCCTTACAAAGGAGGTTTAAGGTTTCATCCTACTGTTGATATGAGTATTCTTAAGTTCTTAGCATTTGAACAAGTATTTAAAAACAGTCTTACAACTCTTCCTATGGGTGGAGGTAAAGGAGGAAGTGATTTTGACCCTAAGGGAAAAAGTGATAATGAAATAATGCGATTTTGCCATGGGTTTATGAGTGAATTGTTTAGACATATTGGCCCAAATACAGATATCCCTGCTGGAGATATTGGTGTTGGAGGCAGAGAGATTGGATTTCTCTTTGGAAAATACAAACAGTTGAGTAACGAATTTACTGGAGTTCTTACTGGTAAAGGTGTGACTTGGGGAGGGTCATTAATTCGTCCAGAAGCTACAGGGTATGGTACCGTATATTTTGCTCAAAATATGTTAAATACTAAAAAAGATGATTTAAAAAACAAAACAGTTGTTATTTCTGGATCTGGAAATGTTGCTCAATTTGCCGCAGAAAAATGTATTCAACTAGGTTCTAAAGTAGTTACTATGTCTGATTCTTCAGGGTATATTTATGATTCTGAAGGTATTGATACTGAAAAGTTAGAATATATAATGAATTTGAAAAATGTTGAAAGAAAACGAATCAGTGAATATTGCATAAAATACCCAACAAGCATATTTGTAAAGGGCGAAACCCCTTGGTCTATCAAATGTGATATAGCCCTACCTTGCGCTACTCAAAATGAGTTAGATGCAAGTGATGCAAAGACCTTACTAGATAATGGATGTATCTGTGTTAGCGAAGGAGCCAACATGCCATCGACAAAGGATGCAGTACATGAATTTCAAAAAGCAAAAATATTATTTGCTCCTGGAAAGGCTTCCAATGCTGGAGGAGTAGCTACATCTGGTTTAGAAATGACTCAAAATTCTTTACGATATAATTGGTCTAGAGAAGAAGTTGATGAAAAACTAAAAGTTATAATGATGGATATTCATAATTCTTGCATTGAATATGGATCTCATAAAGACGGATATGTAGATTATGTTAAAGGAGCAAATATTGCAGGATTTGTAAAGGTTGCAGATGCCATGCTAGCCCAAGGAGTAGTTTAGTTTTAAATTAATATATTATAATGATATATTTGTCGTTCTTATAGAGTGTATCATTATAATATATTTACATGAAATTTATAGTTCTAGTTTTTTTTTCATTCCTGAGTATCCCTTTATGTGTTTCTCAAGAATGGAATGGACACTTCTCTTATAACAATTCTATAGATACTTCCATTGGAAATGGAAAAATTTTTACTGCCTCTGAAAATGCCATTTATATTTATTCAACTTCAACTGATCAACTAGAAGAAATTTCAACAATTGACGGTTTATCTGGAGATTTTATTTCTAATATTCATTATAGCTCAAACTTTAATAAGTTACTAATAGGCTATGAAAATGGGTTACTTCAAATTGTAGATTTCAGTTCTGATAGCGTCTTAACAATTTATGATATAATTGAAAAGGAAACTATAGCTCCAAACAAAAAGAAAATAAATGAATTAACAGAATTTGGAGATATAATTTATATAGCTACTGATTATGGAATATCTCTTTATGATTTAAATTTGTTAGAGTTTGGAGACAGTTTATTTATAGGAGTTGGTGGCAGTCAACAAAAAGTTAATCAAACTATAATAGGGGACAATTACTTGTATGCCACAATCCCTGATTTTGGAGGAATTAAACGAGTAAGTTTAGATTTAGACATAATTAATTATCAAAATTGGGATATATTTCATACTGGTAATTTTAATTTTATTTTAAATTTGAATGAAGGTTTTATTTTTACAGATGAAAATAGCGTCTTTCTTTCTCAAGGGAATAGCTATGTAGAAGTGATTTCTCTTCCTCAGCCCATAAATGATATTGTCATAAATGAAGGACGGATAATAATTACCACTGAAAATAAAATATTTATTTATGATAGTAACTTTGATTTAACAAATAGTTCAATTAATAGTAGTTTATTTAACACAACTTTTAACAGCTCTGCTTTGTATAATGATAATATTTACATAGCTACTTCTAAAAAGGGTTTATTAAAAATAAACCTAAATAATATCCAACAAAACTATTCAATACTTCCAGTCGGCCCACTTAATAATAACGTATTCTCTATTAATTCACTTTATGGTAATCTCTGGGCTACATTTGGTGACTACACTAATACATATAACCCCTATCCTCTTAAGAGAAGAGGAATTAGTCATTTAACTAATAATATTTGGAGTAATATCAATGTAGATAGTATACCTGAGAAAGCAGTTAACCTAAATAATATATCTATTAATCCATTTAACTTAGATAACGTATTCATTAGTTCTTATCACGGTGGCTTGTTAGAGATCTCTGGAGAGTCCTTAAGCTTATATGATGAGTCTAATAGCAGCTTAGAGTCATTAGTAACATCTGACATAAGTTATAATAGCATTCGTATCTCCAGTAGTGTTTTTGATGATTCAGGAATGTTGTGGTTAATGAATTCTAGAGTTGATAGCCCCTTAAAATCATATAATTTAGACACTAATCAATGGTCTAGTTATGA
>CAJVXR010000046.1 GCA_913009535.1 uncultured Flavobacteriales bacterium
AAGAAAAAAGTAACTAAATAATAATTAGTAATATGGCAAAGTCAAGTACTAAAAAGCGTAAAGTAATAGTTGAATCTATAGGTGAGGCACATATTGTTGCATCATTTAACAATATTATTATATCATTAACTAACAAAAAAGGAGACGTTATCTCTTGGTCATCTGCTGGTAAGATGGGCTTTAGAGGTTCGAAGAAAAACACTCCCTATGCTGCTCAATTAGCTGCTGAAGATGCAGCTGGTGTTGCAAAAGATGCTGGTTTGAGAAAGGTTAAGGTATATGTAAAAGGTCCCGGAAATGGAAGAGAGTCAGCAATTAGATCTATTCATAATGCAGGTATTGAAGTCGCAGAAATAATTGATGTGACTCCAACTCCACATAATGGTTGTAGACCACCTAAACGTAGAAGAGTTTAAATAACAATTATAATAAGTATAATCAGAGACAAAACACTATCGAAGGATTAGATTAAGACCTTAATTCATAGTTACTCTAAAAAAACAAAAAACAATGGCAAGATATACTGGTCCAAAAACAAAAATTGCAAGAAAATTTGGTGAAGCAATTTTCGGAGAAGATAAATCTTTTGAGAAAAGAAACTATCCACCTGGTCAACACGGAAATACCCGTAGACGTGGTAAAAAATCTGAGTACTCTGTACAACTTATGGAGAAGCAAAAAGCTAAATATACATATGGTATATTAGAAAAGCAATTTAGAAATATGTTTAAAAAAGCAACCGCTGCAACTGGAATTACCGGTGAGGTATTATTACAACTTTGTGAATCAAGGTTAGATAATGTTGTATTTAGAATGGGTTTATCAAACTCAAGAAGTGGAGCAAGACAACTTGTATCACACAGACATATTACTGTCAATGGGGGAATAGTTAACATACCTTCTTACAGTTTAAAACCTGGAGACGTAGTAGCTGTTAGAGAGAAGTCGAAGTCTTTAGAGACAATTGATAGAGCTCTTTCTAACTCCTCAAGTGTATTTGAATGGATTACATGGAATGGTGATTTAATGCAAGGAACATACGTTTCAATTCCTGCAAGAATTCAAATTCCTGAAAACATTAATGAACAGTTCATTGTTGAATTGTACTCAAAATAATAATTAATATACAAAGTATTATGGCAATATTAAATTTTCAAAAACCGGACAAAGTAATAATGATCAATTCAACTGATTTTGAAGGTAAATTCGAATTCAGACCACTTGAACCTGGTTATGGCTTAACAGTTGGTAATGCTCTGAGAAGAGTTTTATTATCTTCTCTTGAAGGATTTGCAATTACTTCAGTAAAAATTGAAGGAGTTGATCACGAATTCTCAACTATTGCAGGTGTTGTAGAAGATGTTACTGAAATTATTTTAAATTTAAAACAAGTTCGTTTTAAAAGACAAATTGATGAAGTTGATAATGAAACTGTTTCTATATCTCTTTCTGGTCAAGACAAAATAACTGCTGGTGATTTTCAGAAGTTTATTTCTGGTTTTCAAGTTTTAAACTCAGATCAAGTTATTTGTAATTTAGATTCTAAAGTTAAGATTCAAATGGAATTATCTATCGAAAAGGGTAGAGGTTATGTTCCTGCTGAGGAAAATAAAAAATCTAGTGCTCCAATAGGTACGATTTTTACAGATTCTATTTTCACACCTATTAAAAATGTGAAATATGCTGTAGAAAACTTCAGGGTTGAACAAAAGACTGATTATGAAAAATTAGTATTTGAAATAATGACTGATGGCTCTATAAGCCCACAAGATGCATTAACTGATGCTGCAAGAATTTTAATACATCACTTTATGCTCTTCTCTGACGAAAGAATTACTCTTGAAGCAGATGAAATTGCTAAGACTGAAACTTATGATGAGGAATCATTACATATGCGTCAACTTCTTAAAACTAAGTTAATTGATATGGATCTTTCTGTTCGTGCACTAAACTGTTTAAAAGCTGCAGAAGTAGACACTTTGGGAGATTTAGTTTCGTTTAATAAAAACGATTTGATGAAATTTAGAAATTTTGGTAAAAAATCTCTAACTGAATTAGAGGAACTTGTGATCGTAAAAGGGTTGAATTTCGGAATGGATTTAACAAAATATAAATTAGATAAAGATTAATTTATTAGACTATAAATAAATTTAATAATGAGACACGGAAAAAAAATTAACCATTTAGGAAGAAAAACTGCTCATAGAAAATCTATGTTAGCTAATATGGCTTGTTCTTTAATCGAAAATAAGCGTATAAATACTACTACTGCTAAAGCTAAAGCTTTAAAGCAATTTGTAGAACCACTAATTACTAAGTCAAAATCAGATACTACTCAGAACAGAAGAATTGTTTTTGCTAGACTAAGACAAAAAGAAGCTGTTGCAGAACTATTTCGTGATGTTTCTGCTAAAATAGCTGATCGACCAGGTGGTTATACTAGAGTTATTAGACTAGGAAATAGACTTGGTGATAATGCTGATATGGCTATGATCGAGTTAGTTGATTATAATGAAACTTATGAAGCTGGTAAAAAGAAAAAATCGACTACTAGACGACGTAAAAAAAGCACTACTGCTAAAGTCGCTACCCCTGAAGTAGAGTCTACTGAAATAGTTGACGCTCCACAAGTTGAATCCCCTGAAACTGAATCACCAGAAGAAAAATAAAGTTGTAAATATTTAAAAATTTTAAGATTTAATTAATAAATCCTTAACATTTAGAATTATATATAATATTATTTTTGTAAAAAAAATCTTTATGAAGAATATCAATTTATTTATTGTGTTTTTGTTGTTTAGTTTTGTAGCATTAGCTCAGACTAATACCGTTGATTCTGGAGGAAGTCAAGCCATGGAGAATTATGCCAAATTAGCTTCTGGTAATGGTAGTAATTTTGGTAATTCTATGATGTTTTATAATCCAAAAAGACAAATAGACGGTAAGTTTCATCTATTTGAAGACTGGAGCAATACAGCAGTTATTCACACACTTTCAGATGATAAGTTCTTGGTAAAACGAATTAATTTAAATATTAAGAGAAATTCTTTTGAGGCTAAAATGAATGAATCTGATTCCATATTCTCATTTACGTTCAATAACATAAAAAAAATTGTTGTCAATAATAAAACTTATAAGAACTATTATTATGACGATGATAATAGAGTTTACGAAATGTTATACGAGTCTGATGATTACAAATTTATGAAGGGTTTTGAAGTTACGTTAATCACAGCTTCAGCTAACCCTTTAGTTAATAGACCAAATGACAAGTATGTTCGTGGAGAAGATTATTTTATTATGATTAATGGTACGATCAGTCAGGTAAAATTAAAAAAGAAATCAATTTTTAAGACCTTGAAATTAGATAAGTTAAATTCATCTAATCTAGATATGTTTGTGGACTCAAATTCACTTTCATTAAAGAAAGTAGAAGATGTAGTTAAACTCCTTGAGTATTATAACAGTATTTAGTATTTCTGTTTAACTGCATGAATTTGATTTCATGTGACACAAAATTGTTAATAAAGAGGTTAAGAAATTTAACCTCTTTTTTTATATAATTAATTATTATAATTATTTTTGTTTTAGTTTAGATATCATGGAATATAAAAAAAGAAAGCAAGCTATATTATTATTATCTGACGGTACTATGTTTTATGGTAAGTCTGTTTTTGGAGATGGTACTGCTTATGGAGAAGTTTGTTTTAATACCGGCATGACTGGTTATCAAGAAATATATACTGATCCTTCTTATTTTGGTCAGTTAATGATTATGACCAATCCACATATAGGTAATTATGGAATAAATAATGATGAGTCTGAATCAGACTCTATCAAAATCTCAGGTTTAATATGTAAAAACTTTAGTTATAATTACTCTAGAGAATTGGCAGATAGTTCTCTTGAGGATTTTTTAAATAAGAACAATCTTTTTGCAATTTCTGATATTGATACACGAGCTTTAGTTAGTTATATTAGGGAGAATGGAGCTATGAATGCTGTTATAACTACTGATATTGATAGTTTAGAAAGCTTATCAAAAAAACTACTTTCTGTTCCTTCTATGATAGGGCTTGAATTAGCGTCAAAGGTTTCAACTAAATCTGCATATTTTTTTGGAAATGAAAAATCTAAGTTTAAAGTAGCTGCTCTAGACTTAGGAATTAAAAAAAATATTTTAAGGAATTTAGCGAGTAGAGATGTTTATATAAAAGTTTTTCCTTTTGATACATCTTTTGATGAAATGAGTAAATGGAATCCTGATGGTTATTTTTTGTCAAATGGCCCAGGAGATCCCGAACCTTTGAAAAGTGCTCAGTTAGTTGCTAAAAAAATAATAGAAAAGAACTTGCCTCTTTTTGGAATTTGCCTTGGACATCAAATTATTGCGCTTGCAAGTGGAATAGCTACATACAAAATGCATAATGGTCATCGAGGTATAAACCATCCTGTGAAAAACTTAATTACTGGCAAGGGCGAAATAACTTCTCAAAACCATGGTTTTGCAGTAAATAAAGAAGATGCTCAAGCTAATGAGGATATAGAAATCACTCATATTCACTTGAATGATGATACTGTTGCTGGTATTAGGCTTAAAAATAGTAATTGTTTTTCTGTCCAATTTCATCCTGAGGCTAGTCCAGGCCCTCATGATTCCTCGTATTTGTTTGATGAGTTTGTTGAGAACATGAAGAAATAATATATTTCACTATTACGTTTTCGTCAATTTATTCTTATAAATGGATTAAAATCTATTTATATATGATATTTTTGTCAATTAATAATCATTTCTATACTTATGTCAAATATTAAAAAAATTCACGCTAGACAAATTTTTGATTCGCGAGGTAACCCAACTATTGAAGTTGATGTTGTCACCGATAATGGCACTTTGGGTAGGGCAGCTGTTCCTTCAGGGGCATCTACAGGCGAACATGAAGCTGTTGAATTAAGAGATGGTGGATCTGATTATATGGGTAAAGGTGTGAAAATTGCTATTAGTAACGTTAATGAAATTCTTTCACAATCCGTTTTAGGTATTTCAGTTTTTAATCAAACTGAAATTGATAATATAATGATTGATTTAGATGGAACTCCAAATAAGTCAAAATTAGGAGCAAATTCAATTTTAGGTGTTTCATTAGCTGTTGCAAAAGCTGCAGCAAATGAAAAAAATATACCATTGTATAAATATATTGGAGGGGAAGATGTTTGCACACTACCAGTTCCTATGATGAATATTATTAATGGAGGATCTCATAGTGACTCTCCTATTGCCTTCCAAGAGTTTATGGTAGTTCCAGTACTTGCTGAGTCTTTTACTCATGCAATGCAGATGGGAAGTGAGATATTTCATCATCTTAAAATTGTATTGAAAAGCAGAAAATTAAGTACAGCTGTCGGGGATGAAGGAGGTTTTGCTCCTGTTTTAGACGGAACAGAGGACGCTTTAGATACAATTGCTTTAGCTGTTGAAAATGCAGGCTATAGTTTTGGTAAAGATGTAATGATCGCTCTTGATTGTGCTGCCGCTGAGTTTTATGAAAATAATGAGTATAATTATAAAAAATTTGAAGGTGAACAGGGTAAGGTTAGATCAAGTAAAGAGCAAGCTGACTACTTAGCAAGCCTCACTTCTAAGTATCCAATTATATCAATTGAAGATGGAATGGATGAAAATGATTGGGACGGTTGGAAGTATTTAACTGAAATTATTGGAGACAAAATTCAATTAGTTGGTGATGATTTATTTGTTACCAATGTAGATAGGTTATCTAAAGGAATAAATGAGTCAATAGCTAATTCGATTTTAATTAAAGTAAATCAAATAGGTACTTTGACAGAGACTATTCAAGCTGTTGAAATGGCACACAATGCTGGATTTACATCAGTTATGTCACACAGGTCAGGTGAAACAGAAGATAATACAATAGCTGATTTGGCTGTAGCACTTACTACTTGTCAAATTAAGACAGGCTCAGCATCTCGTAGTGATAGAATGGCTAAGTATAATCAATTACTAAGAATAGAAGAGGAATTAGGCTCACGAGCTGTTTACCCTAAAGCTAGCGCGTTTAAATCGTAGTCGGTTTTATTTTTTAATAATTCACAGATATTTTGTACTTTTGCATTCCTTAATACAAAAATTCAAATGTCAAAAAAAGCTACACTTCTTATAAATAACCAAGAATTTGATTTTCCTATTGTTTTAGGTTCTGAAAATGAAATTTCTATTGATGTAAAAAACTTAAGATCACTTACGGGTGGTGTTACTACTATTGATCCAGGTTTTAAGAATACTGCATCGTGTGAAAGTAAAATCACATATTTGGATGGTGAGAAGGGTATTTTAAGATATAGAGGTTATTCTATTGAAGATTTATCTAATAATGCTAGTTTTTTAGAAGTTGCTTATTTACTAATATATGGTAATCTTCCAACTCAAGACGAGTACAAGAAGTTCAATGATGACATAAAAAAAGAAAGTATTGTTGATGAGGATATTAAGAAAATATTAGAAGCCTTTCCAAAATCAGCTCATCCAATGGGTATTTTGTCTTCGTTAACTAGTGCTTTAACGGCATTTAACCCTAGTTCAAAAAATATAGATTACGATAGAAGTAAATCTGAACTCTATGATACTATTGTTAAAGTTTTAGGTAAAATACCAGTCTTAATCGCTTGGACTTTTAGAAAAAAGAATGGCTTACCATTAGATTATGGGGATTCTTCTTTAGGTTATGTTGAAAATATTTTGAAAATGATGTTTAATAAGCCTAACGAACAGTATGTTCAAAATCCTGTTTTAGTTAACTCTTTAAACAAGCTTTTAATTCTTCATGCAGATCATGAACAAAACTGCTCTACATCAACGGTTAGAATAGTTGGTTCTTCTCATGCTGGTTTATTTGCCTCAATTTCTGCAGGGATTTCTGCTCTATGGGGTCCACTTCATGGTGGTGCAAATCAAGCTGTATTAGAAATGCTAGAATCAATTAATGAAGATGGTGGAGATACAAATAAGTACATGCAAAAAGCTAAAGACAAAGAAGATCCATTTAGATTAATGGGTTTTGGTCACAGAGTTTACAAAAGCTTCGATCCTCGAGCAAAAATAATAAAAGTTGCAACTGACAAAGTTTTAAATGATCTCGGAATTGTAGATCCTATTTTAGATATTGCAAAGGGACTTGAAAAAGAAGCTTTAAGTGATCAGTATTTTGTGGATAGAAATTTATATCCAAATGTTGATTTTTACTCAGGTATCATCTATAGAGCCATGGGTATTCCCTCAGATATGTTCACAGTTATGTTTGCCTTAGGTAGACTGCCAGGTTGGATAGCTCATTGGAGAGAAATGAGGCTGCGTAATGAACCAATTGGTAGACCAAGACAAGTCTATACAGGTGAGACACACAGACCATATTTTCCAATCTCTGACAGATAATTAAAGACAACATTCTGAATATCTTTATTATTATATTTACATATGTTAAAAATTAATATTAACAATGAGACCTCTAAATTAGTATCTGTAATTTTAGGCACTGCTGTTTCTAATGGGTCAATTCCAAAAATTGAAGATTGCTATGATCCAAAGTCTAAAGAGCATATTTTAAATGGTACTTACCCAACCGAGGATGATATGATAGCCGAGTTAGGTTTATTTGAGAATGTTTTAAAAAAACACAAAGTAAAAGTTTATAGACCTAAAGAAATAATTGATTATAATCAGATATTTACTAGAGATATTTCATTTGTAATTGAAGATAAAATTATCTTATCTAATATGATTGATAATAGATCTTTAGAATTGTCTGCTATTAATTATATAATCGATCAGATTCCTACCAAAAACGTAATTAGACTTAGTTCTGATTGTCATATTGAGGGTGGTGATGTGATAATTTGTAATGATCATGTTTTTATTGGAATCTATACTGGTGAAGATTATTCTAATTATATAACCGCTAGAACTAATATTAATGCTGTTAATGCCTTGATAGAAATTTTTCCTAACAAAACTATTAAGACTTTTGAGTTACGAAAGTCAAATAACTCACCAAAAGACAATGCTCTTCATCTTGATTGTTGTTTTCAGCCACTTGGTAACAACAAAGCAATATTACATCCAGAAGGTTTTTTAATAAAAGACGAGTGTGATTGGCTAATAGATTTTTTTGGCAAGGAAAATATTTTTGAAACTACAAAAGAAGAGATGTGTAATATGAACTGTAATGTATTTTCTATATCTGAAAATATAGTAGTGTCGGAAAATAAATTCTATAGGCTAAATAAATGGCTAAATTCAAATGGATTTGAAGTTGAGACTATTAAATATTCAGAAATAGCTAAGCAAGAAGGTTTGTTAAGGTGTTCAACCATGCCTTTAATAAGAAAGTAATGACTGTGAATAAACAAAGTACAAATACAATTATGATGATTAGACCTTTTGCATTTAATTACAATGTGCAAACAGCTGTTAATAATCATTATCAAAAGCTTGTAGAGCCTAATAATAGTTCTGATCAAATTAACTTAAAAGCGCAATCTGAATTTGATAATTTAGTTTTAAAACTTAGATCTATTGGAATCAATGTTATAGTATTTCAGGATGATAATAAGTTTGATACTCCAGACTCCTTATTTCCTAACAATTGGGTGTCTTTTCATTCAAATGGTGATTTAGCACTATACCCTATGTATGCTGAAAATAGAAGACAGGAAAGAAGAGAAGATGTGATGGAGTTTGTCGAAAAAAACAACCATTTAATTAATAATGTTATTGACTATTCTTCTGGAGAAGAAGCAGGTTTATTTTTAGAAGGAACGGGTAGTATAGTTTTAGACAGAGTAAATAGAAAAGCTTATTGTGCAGTTTCTGAGAGGTCTAATGAAGATCTATTGATTGAGTTTTGTGAAGATTTTGAATATACTCCAGTTATCTTCAATGCGTATCAGTCAATTAAAGATAACAGGGAGTTGATCTATCACACAAATGTTATGATGTGTGTTGCGGATGATTTTGCGGTTATTTGTTTGGATTGCATTGATGATAAAAAGGAGAAAAAAAATGTAATTTCTCATTTGTTAAGTGATGGAAAAGAAATTATTGAAATATCTGAAAATCAAGTTAATTCTTTCGCAGGTAACATGCTGCAACTATTAGATAGAAATAATAACGCATTATTAGTTATGAGTGAATCAGCATATAATGTGTTAACTAACCAACAAAAAAACACTATAAATAAATATGCTAAAATTGTATTTAGTTCACTTAGTACAATTGAAACTTATGGTGGAGGAAGTGCTAGATGTATGATGGCAGAAGTGTTTTTGCCAAAAACAAAATAGAATTATTAATATGTTATATTTATAGTTATAATGAACGAAATGAATATTGAGTCAACATTAAAGTCTTTTGCAATAAGAGCAATTGATGATTTGTACAAAATAAATATAGCTACTGTTGAAATTCAGCCCACTAGAAGTGAATTTGAAGGTGATCTTACGATAGTGGTATTTCCTTTGTTAAAGTCCATTAAAACAAGCCCTAAGGAGCTTGCGAATAAGTTAGGTGAGTATATAGTTGGTGCTGAAAACTACTTCACATCTTTTAATGTTGTTTCGGGTTTTCTAAATATTGTTGTTTCAGATGAGTACTACTTAAATCAATTTAATTCTATTAAAGAAAAAAGTGATTTTGGTTTTGTAAAACCTACTACTTCTGATTATACTATGGTAGAATATTCTTCGCCGAATACAAATAAGCCACTTCACTTAGGTCATATTAGAAATAACTTATTAGGTTTTAGTGTATCTCAGATATTAAAAGCATCTGGCAGAAATGTTCTAAAAACTCAAATAATTAATGACAGAGGGATACACATATGTAAGAGTATGGTTGCTTGGGTTAAGTTTGGAAATGGGGAAACCCCGGAATCTACGTCTGTAAAGGGTGATAAGTTAGTCGGTAAATACTATGTTTTATTTGATAAGGAGTATAAAAAACAAATTAGTCTTCTTGTTGAAAATGGTAATTCTGAGGAGGACGCAAAAAAAAATGCAGCTATTTTAGTTGAAGCCCAAAAAATGCTTTTAAAGTGGGAAGCTGGAGATGATGAGGTTGTTAAGTTGTGGAAAACAATGAATGAATGGGTTTATAAAGGTTTTGCGCAAACTTATAAAACTCTTGGGGTAGATTTTGATAACTACTATTACGAAAGTGAAACCTATTTGTTAGGTAAAGAATTTATAAAACAAGGTCTTTCTGAAAATGTTTTTTTCAAGAAAGAAGATGGAAGTGTTTGGTGTGATTTAACTGAAGATGGGTTAGATGAAAAAATTGTTTTAAGATCTGATGGTACAGCTGTTTATATGACACAAGATATTGGTACAGCAATTCAAAGAGTTAAAGATTATCCTAATATAAACTCAATGGTTTATACTGTTGGTAACGAGCAAGACTATCATTTTAAAGTATTGTTTTTAATACTTAAAAAATTAGGTTTTGGTTGGTCTAATAATCTACATCATTTAAGTTATGGTATGGTAGATCTTCCTAGTGGAAAGATGAAAAGTAGAGAAGGCACTGTTGTAGATGCAGATGATTTACTAGAAGAAATGACAACTACTGCAAGAGATATTTCTCTAGAGCTAGGAAAATTAGAAGACTTAAATGAAGATGAAAAAAACAAGGTATATAATGTTATAGGTCAAGGGGCTTTAAAATATTTTATTTTAAAAGTAGATCCTAAAAAGAGAATCTTATTTGACCCTAAAGAATCTGTAGATTTTCAAGGAAATACAGGACCTTTCATTCAGTACTCTTATGTAAGGATTCAGGCTATTTTAAGAAAGATTGATAAAGTTAGTGATGAAGATTATTATGGAAAAGTAGATGCTGTAGAGAAAGATTTAATTAAACAATTACTTATATTTCCAGCAGCAATTCAAAAAGCAGCTAATATCCATAGTCCTGCTTTAATTGCTAACTACTTATATGATTTAGTTAAGGTATTTAATTCTTTCTATCACTCTTCACCGATTCTAAAGACTTCTTTTGAGGATAGAAAAATGTTTAGACTTCAGCTTTCGCAGGCAGTATCTTTTGCTATTAAAAATGCGTTAGAACTATTAGGTATTGGTGTAGTTCAAAAAATGTAATAGAATTTATTGTATAAAAAAAAGGCTACACAATGTGTAGCCTTTTTTTATTTTTTGTTGGAATCTTTAATTAAGATTCTTTAACAGCTAAGCTGTAAACAACTAAACCGAAACCGATTTTATTGATTGCATCTCCAATGTTATAGATAACTTCCATAGAAGGTAAGAATGCTTCAATACCGTTATACCATCCATCAGTACCAGCCATATATCCTAAAGGATAAATTGCCCAACCAACAA
>CAJVXR010000047.1 GCA_913009535.1 uncultured Flavobacteriales bacterium
TTATCACAACTGTTGGTTGTAATCAAACTGGCGTTACTATCGTTGAATTTGAAGATGAAAAATCAAATGCAATTAGAGGACATTACGAACATTATCTAAACAATGATATTGATGGGTTAAAAAAACTTTGGGCTGATGATGATAAAATCGTTTTATTTCTTGGAAGTGTGGAACAAACTCCACTTTCTGAACTAATTGGATTAATTGGAGTTCAACATGCTGCTTTTGATAATATTCAAATGCTTAATATACAAGGTGCAGATGAACCTATATATGTTGAAACCAAAGCATATGAAAGTGGACAAACATGGACTAATACATGGTTTAAATGGTCAGCAGTTGGTAAAACAAGTGGAAACCTAATTGAATTTCCTGCTCATATATCATTTAGATGGGAAAATGGCGAAATCGTTGAAGAAGTACATTTATTTGACCCTACTTTGATGAACCAAGAATTGGCTTTAGTTCCAGCACAAGTAAAAATGATGCAAATCGAAAATTAAAACAATCTTATATAAATTTTATTAAAAAAAGCTCTAGTTACTAGGGCTTTTTTTATTGAAAATTCAGCTGCTATTTAATGTAGTATAATACTTTTGAGAAATTGTTGTAATTAAAGATGTTTTAGTTTGTCCCATAAAGAAACTACTTAAAATAAAGTTTTGATATTTTTCCATTTCCTGCTGCAAAAGCGACAGTATCATTTAAAAACCTTACGGTATAATAGCCTTCATCACTAAAATGTTTCCAAGTCATTCCACTGTCAGACGAATAGTCAATTCCATCAAAACCAACTGCAAGTAATTTTTTTCCATCACCATTAGGAAAATATTGAACACAACTTCTGTACCCTGGATTTTGATTATCAGCAATTGATTTCCAAGTCTTTCCACCATCACTAGTAATAATTTTATTTAAGCTATTTATTTCAGGCTTAGTATAGTCTCCTCCAATAGCATAACCATTCTTCTTGTCATAAAAATCAATACTAAATATACCTGTTGTAGATTCTCCTTGTAAAATTGGAGTATTAAAAATTTCCCAGCTCCTACCCTTGTCTTTTGAAAAATAAACTCTGCTATTAATTCCTCCACTTGCAATCCAAGTATAGTCATCAACAATGGAAATATTAGTGTCACTAGCTGCAAAAAAACCTTCTGAATCTTTTACATCTCCAAAAACAGAACAATCTAGTTTTTCCCAAGAGTCTCCCCCATCTCGAGTAACTAAAACACTAATACAATTATCAGTAAAATCTCCAACTACAATTCCTTCTTTATTATTCCAAAACTCCATTGAATCGTAAAAGACTTTTGGATGTTCCTCCTTATACACTAGTCTACCGTTTTTAAATAATAGAGCTGGGTTTGAAATTGAAATAGTAAAAACATCATTTTCGGTTACAGCCAAAGATCTGAAATTTGGAACAATTGAATCATTTTCAATTTTATAGGTGATTTCTGAAATAACATCACTTTTATCTATATCAAAATATAAAACAGTTCCGTTTGAAGTTGCAGAATATACCCTGTTGTTCTTAATTTCTAAAGCTCTAATGTTTATTTCTGAATCAATTAAAACTGGATTTATTTCAAGACTTGAAATTACAGTGTCTTTAGAACATGAATTAAAAATCATTAGAATTAATAAATAAAAAAAAGTCTGTCTTATCATTTTTTAAAATTTGTATCTTTAAATTTAGAGGAATTAAAATTAACAATCATGAAGAATTTTTTTGTGTCAATATTATTAATCACAATATTATACGGTTGTAATGAAGTACAAAAACCAAGAATTGCAATAGCAGGACTTGCTATAGAATCAAGTACTTTCTCACCTGCAAAAACTTTAGAATCTGACTTTAAAGCTAGATTCGGAGATGATGTTTTTAGTTACTACCCATTTTTACAAAAAGATTCTATTAACAGACAAAGAGCAGAATGGGTTCCTACGTTAAGAGGTCATGCTCTTCCTGGTGGAATAGTGACAAGAGAAGCTTACGAGTCATTAGTAACTCAAACATTAAAAAGATTGAAAGAGAATCTGCCATACGATGGATTGTTTTTTGATATTCATGGCGCAATGAGTGTTGAGGGAATTGATGATCCAGAAGGAAATTTTATAAAACGAGTTAGAGAAGTTGTTGGATACAACACGTTAATATCAACATCAATGGATTTACATGGAAATGTTTCACATGAACTAACCAAAGAATCAGATTTAATAACTTGTTATAGAATGGCTCCTCATGAAGATGCAATTGAGTCAAAAAGAAGGGCAGTCACTAACTTGCTTGATAGATTAGAATCAGGAAAAGGAAAACCGTTATACAAGTCAAGAATTGAAGTTCCTATTTTGTTGCCAGGTGAAAAAACTAGTACTAGAATAGAACCTGGAAAAAGTTTATATGCAAAAGTAAATCCGGAAACTAAAAAAGAGGGTGTTATAGATGCTGCGATATGGATGGGGTATCCTTGGGCTGATGAGCCAAGAAATCACGGAGTAGTTGTTGTTTACGGAGATAATAAAGAAGCAGTTAAAGAATCTTCAGAGTACTTAGCAAAAAGTTTTTGGGATGTAAAAAATGAATTTGAATTTGTAGCACCCGTTGGAACTTTAGAAGAAAGTATAAACTTAGCTTTAGAAAGCAAGACCAAACCATTTATAATAAGTGACATGGGTGACAATCCAACAGCAGGAGGAGCTGGAGATGTTACATGGACACTTGATAAATTATTAAAAAGAAAAGAATTTAAAAATGAAAATGGTCCATCATTAATATATGCCTCAATTCCAGGACCTAAACTAATAAAAAAAGCTTTGAAATTAAATATTGGAGATTATGTTGAAGGATATGTTGGTGCTGAAGTTGATAATAGATACTCAGCTCCTATTCTTTTAAAGGGTATAATTAAATCTATTAAAAAGGGAGATGTAAATGCCAAAACTGAATTAGTGATCAAAACAGGAAGCATTAACGTTATTGTCACCGAAAAAAGAAAGCCTTATCATTACATAAAGGATTTTACAGATTTGAATTTAAAGCCAAGGGAATCAAATATTGTCGTTGTTAAAATCGGTTACTTAGTTCCTGAACTTTACGATATAAATAAAGGGTGGATAATGGCTTTAACACCAGGTGGAGTTGATCAAGATCTTTTTAGATTAGATTATAAAAGAATTAAAAGGCCAATGTTTCCTATAGATTCATTTACAAAAGATCCTGATCTAAAAGCAGTATTTGTTCCAGTATCAAATTAGAATTATTTCTTTTTGAATTTTGAAAACAAAAATTCCTGTGAAGTGCTAAATGGTGTCTTGTGAATACTTTTTTGAGATTTAATTAATTCAAAATCGTTATTAAATAAGTCAGAAATCGAGTTCTCACTGTATCTTGAAACTTCTAGCCCACTACATTTTAAAGGACCATTTTCTGAAAATGTAGCAATAATTAAATTACATTGATTATGTAATGAACTTTTTACAAGTTTTACATAGTTATCAATTTCTACACTGTCTTTTAAAAAGTGAAATGCGGCACGATCATGCCAAAGATCATATTTTTTTGTAGGATTAAAATTATTAATATCAGAAACTATCCAGTTCACAAGCTTTGATTTAAGACCTAATCTTTTCTTAGTTTTTTCAATAGATTTTGATGAAATATCTAAAACCGATAAATTAACAAAACCCATTTCAAGTAAATTATCAACTAATCTACTCTCCCCAGCTCCAATATCAATTATTTCAGCATCTAGACTTAAATTTAAGCTTTTAACAAATTCCAGAGAGAGTTTTGGAGATTTTTGATACCAACTAACTTCGTTTTCATTTTTTTTATCATAAACATTTTGCCAATGATCTTCAAGATATTTTTTCATATTTTAATAATATTTTCTAAAAATAGACTCTTATTAGTAAATTTAAACTACATTCGCCAAAAATTAATAAAATATTTAAGATATGAAAAATGGAATTGTAAAATTCTTTAACGGATCAAAAGGATATGGTTTTATCAAAGAAGAAGGAGTGGAAAAAGATCATTTTGTTCACGCTTCAGGATTAATTGACAGAATCGATGAAAACGACAAAGTAGAATTTGAGTTAGAGGATGGTCCAAAAGGCCTAAGTGCTGTCAACGTAAAGAAAATTGACTAATTAGTATTAGTTAAACTTTAGTATAAATCCTTATTTAAGGATATATAAAAAGACAAAGGTTGTTTCATTGAAGCAGCCTTTTTTATTTACACAAATCGAAACTATATTTCTACAGTTCGTTTTGTTACTAAATAAATTCCAATAAAAATCAAGATCATTCCTATCAAACTAACAAGTGATAAAGAATCGCTTTTAGTTGAGATTGCAAAAACAATTCCTACAATAGGCTGAAGATATATAAACGAACTTAATGAAGAGGCTGTTAATTTTGTTAAAGCGTAAGCATTAAACAAATAAGTAAAAAATGTAGTTCCTACCACAACAAAAAGCATCGGAATAACAGCTTCTTTTAAAGGAAGACTTGTCCATTCTACTTCTAAAAATTGACTTATTGTTACTGGAAAATTCATAATCACTCCCAATAAAAACAGCCACTTAAGCAAAGTAATTATATTGTACTTAGAAATTAACGGTTTAACTAAAACCAAATAAAGACCGTATGCAAAAGAGTTGACGATAAATAAAAAATTTCCCAATGGAATATTAGGAGCATTTTCACCTGTCTTTGCCGTGTAGAGTACTAATATTAGAGCACCCACAAAACCAGATATTATTCCGAAGGCTTTCATGCTTTGAATTTTTTCTTTTAATAATATTGCAGAAAAAATAAATACAACAATCGGAGAAAGAGTAATCATTACTGAACTATTAACTGGGGTTGAAAGTTCAAGTCCTTTAAAAAACGCAAGCATATTGATAACCATTCCTAAGAAAGCACAAAGAATTATTCTAGGCCAATCCTTTTTATCAATTTTTTCGGATTTAACAAATAAACTAACAGTCCAGAATAATAATGAAGCTCCAATAACTCTTAAAAGTATAAAAGCATAGGGACCTATATAAACTGGCATTACATTTTTAGCAACAGTGTGATTTAAGCCATAAATTAATGTAGCTCCAAAAGCGGCCAAAAATCCTAATGATCTATTACTCAATTAATAAGTTTATTATACCTTGTAAAGGTAATTCTATTATATAAAACAATGACAATCAAAAGATTTTTTTTATTAGTAACTCTCTCTGTTTTTTTATCATGTTCAAGTCCTAAATATGAATATATTATTAAAGACGATTTGTTTAGAACAACAATAAAAAATGGAAATTTTTCAGAATTAAAAAATGGATATACTTATTTTAATATCAATAATAGTTCAAGTGAAAATACTTTAGTATTTATACACGGGTTTTCAGTTCCCTCTTACATTTGGGACAAAACATACAATTCAGCAAAAGAAAAAGGTTATAAAGTAATTAAATTGGATTTATATGGAAGAGGTTTTTCTGATAATCCAGATTTAGATTATACAGATGAATTATTTGCTAATCAAGTGATAGAACTACTTGAAGCCTTAGAGATTAAAACCGCAACGTTTTTGGGTCTTTCTAACGGCGGGAGAGTTATTTCAAAAATAGCAGATTTAAAACCAAATATTGTAGATAAACTAGTTTATGTATCTGCTTCAAGCTTCAACAGTCATAAAGAGTTAGAAAATAAAAATGTTTCTGAAGATGAGATAAATAATTTTATAGCAAACAAATATCCTACAATATCGTCTGGACAATTATCAGATTTCAAATATCCTGAAAACTATCCTAATTGGGACGATAAGTACGAAGAACTATTAAAATTCAATGGATTTGCTAGAGCCTTAATTTCTACTTTAAAAAATCATGTAAACCTAGATTCTGAGAATAAAGAAATAAGTGATTCAAATAAAACTGTTTATACTATCTGGGGGGACAGTGATTCAGTGGTCGTTTATAATCAAATCAAGGATAAATTAAACAAACTATTACCGAATAGATTTGAATATATTGTACCAAATTCAGGTCATCTTCCACATATTGAAAATCAAAATGATTTTGAAAATTACTTATTTGATGTAGTTTTAAAATAATTAATTATACTGCGTTATGGCTATTTTTGTTAAAAGAATCGTCTACTTAGATTATTGATCTATTTCTTTTTCTAAATTTCACTCAGGAAACAGAGAAGGGTTTTTTTCTTTAACTAAATAACCTTTTTTTCTAATATAATCTGGATAATTAAGTTCCTTTATAATTATACCTGTATTACTTTCTAACCATTCAGCTACTAAATGTCTGTGACAAAATTTTGTTTTTGCACAGTTACACATCAAAACAGGTTCTGTGCTTCCTGTTAATGAATTTATATGTTCTAAAACATTATTAGCATTTAATTCTAAGAGCATATCATTGTATTCGATAATAAATTTTTCCTCAGTTATTTTTTTCTTTTTAAAATTGTCTAATAATCTAAAATTTGGGGCTAATGCTTTATATTCAAACATAATATCAGAGGAGTTTGAAGGAAAAAGTGATATAGAAACACCTCCCTCAATTTCAGTATTTTTTAATATGTTAAAGCTTGCTGTTTTGATATTTTAAATTTATAATGAATTTAAATAATTTTAACAAATTCACAAAAAAAATTGAATATTCTTAATATAATCTTATAATCTGTTGATCCAGAATGATAAAAATTCATAAAATTTATGGTAAAAAACTTTTATTCTTAACATTATTTTAACATATTTGTTATAAATCAAATAATTATATATGAAAAAACTAAACTTTTTGGTGACATTATCTTTGATGTTAGTGTCATTCTGGGGATTTAGTCAGCAAGTTACCATTACTGGTAGTGTAGCTGATGATAGTAGTCTTGCTCTCCCTGGAGCAACAGTTATAGTTGAAGGCACCTCTAATGGTGTTACAACTGATTTCGACGGAAATTATTCAATTACTGCAAGTGTTGGAGACGTATTAGTCTTTAGCTATGTAGGTTTTGAAACTAAAACCGTAACTGTTGGAAGAGACCGAACAATTAATATTCTTCTAAACACAAGTAATGAACTTGAGGAAGTAGTTGTCACTGGAATTACAACAAGAAACCTTAAACGCTCAACAGCTAGTACAGTGGTAATTGGTGCGGAACTTATTGAAGGTGTTGCTACAACTTCTCCCGTTGCAGCTTTACAAGGAAGGGTAGCCGGATTAAGAATTGTAAGTAATTCTGGTACACCTGGATCACCAACTTCAATTCGAATTAGAGGTGAAGGATCTATCACAGGTTCAAACTCTCCACTATTTGTAATAAACGGAGTTCCTGTCGTTAACGGTTCTTACTCATCTGTTGGACCTACTGCTGGATTAGGTATATTATCTATGATAAACCCTAATGATATTGAAAGTATTACTGTTTTAAAAGATGCGTCTGCTACTGCGCCATATGGTGCAAGAGGATCAAATGGTGTTATTGTTATTACTACTAAAACTGGAAACGCTGGAGAAGTTCAGTATAATTTTTCATCTAATTATGGTTTTCAAAACTATGCAATGGACGAACGCCCTATGCTTACAGGAGATCAAAGACTTGAACTTGCAGCAGAAATGATCGTAAACGATTATGGTTGGGATAGAGATAGAGCTACTAATAATATTTTAGGTAGAGCTGGCTATAGAACATGGGATGAAGGTGGAAGAGTTGATGGAGATTGGGAGAATGCTGTAAAAGTAAAGGATGCTCCTGATGCTACGTACAGTTTTTCTGCTCAAGGAGGAAATGCTACTGAAAACTTTAGACTTTCTGTAGGACATAGAAAAACTATGGGTACTTCAATTGGAATTAATTATGAAATGACTTCAGGTGCTTTTGATTACAAAAAAATCGCTGGGAAAGTTGAACTTTCAACCAGTACTAGAGTTGCAAATTCAATTCAAAACGGTCAGTTTGAGAGCTCAGCATATTTTGCTGCTCCACAAATGACTAGAATATTTATGCCTGCGCAATTTCAACCATTTAATGCTGACGGAACACCAAATACCGATCTTGAAACAAGTATATTCAACTCTGTTCATACTGCTCAAAATAACATTCAAAAAGCAGATGCCACAAGAGCATTAAGTAATTCTACTTTTGGATATAAATTTAATGACAATTTTAAGTTTACTTCAACTTATTCATTGGATTACAATATTACTAATTCTCACCGTTTTGAAAATAAAGATCATGGTGGAGGTGTTTCCGAAAATGGTTACGCTTATCAATCAAACAGAAGAAATTTAACATGGGGGCTTACTAATACTTTAAAATGGAACAAAACATTTAATGATGTTCATTACGTTTCTGCTTTAGCTAGAATGAGTTTCCAAAAAAACAAATACGATTCACTTTCTGCTAGTGGTGAAAATGTAGCTGCTGATGGTCTTTTTTATGTTGGTAGTTTCAATACTAATGAAACTGGATATGGTTATTTTAGTGACTGGAAAGAATTGGGTTACTTAGCACTTTTTGATTATTCTTATGATGATAAGTATGTAGCAAACCTTTCTTGGAGAAGAGATGGATCTTCTAGATTTGCTCGTGATTATAGATTTGGAGAATTTTGGTCTGCTGGACTTGCATGGAATCTAGATGAGGAAGATTTTTTAGCTGATAGTGATATTATTAACAGTTTAAAAATTAGAGCTTCTATTGGTGAAACCGGTAGTAACAGTGTTGGACTTAACTCATACCAATCATTATTTGGTTATGGAGGGTCTTACAATGATAATGGAGCAGTCTATCCATCATCTTTTGGTAATGCTATTTTAACTTGGGAAAAGCAAACTCTGTACGATCTTGCGGTTGACTACAGTATTCTTGATAATAGAATTTCTGGTACTATAAATTATTTTAATAGACAAACTAGTGATTTATTACAAAGTGTACCATTATCACTTACAACTGGTCACTCGTCTCAATCTAAAAATATCGGTGAAGTAGAAAATAAAGGAATTGAAATAGAGATTTCGGCTGATGTAATCAAAACAGATGATATCACTTGGACTATTTATTCTAATTACACTGCTATCGAAAACAAAGTCACTAGACTTGCAAAAGACGCTGCAGGGAATGACATTAACTTAGACGGAGGTCTTAGTAGAACAAGAGTCGGAGAAGAAGTAGACACATGGTACATGAGACAATGGGCTGGTGTCAACTCAGAAGATGGAACTCCAATGTGGTATAAAGGTGGTGATCAAGAAAATGACATGTCAATAGTAAATAGCTGGAATGATGCTGAGCAAACAGCTGTTGGTAATAGATTACCAAAATATACTGGTGGACTTGGAACTAGAATTACTCTAGGAGGGTTTTATGCCGATGCGAATTTTTATTTCTCTGGTGGAAATAAGATTTGGGAAAGTTGGGCAAGTTATAACCAACAAACAGGTACAAGATCTTTATTGTCTTACAATGGTAGCCAAAAATTAATGGAAAGATGGCAACAACCTGGTGATATAACAGATGTTCCTAAAGTGAGATTTAGCTCTAGTTCAACACTTACTGGTTCAGCAACTTCAACTAGATTTTTATATGATGGGGACTATGTTAGATTAAGAGATTTGGTTATTGGTTATAATATAAATAAAGAGGCAACAGAAAGACTAGGTTTCGATAGTATAGCATTAAATGTTAAAGGGACAAACATTTGGACTTGGGTTAAAGATGACAATGTATCATTTGATCCAGAAGTTGGTTTTGGTGGAGGTTGGAACATTTATACGCCAATAATCAAGTCTATTTCATTAGGACTAAATCTTAAATTTTAATAATATGAAAAATATATATAAATACTTATTAATATTTACCGCATCTGCTCTAGTAGTATCGTGTGGTGAAAGCGATCTAGAACCAACATTGGCTTTAGATAAAGACTTAGATAGCGGAATAAATTCTGCTACTGATTTAGGTTTTGTTTTAAATAGTGCTTACGACAGAATGAGTGGGTCAGGGTACTATGGAAGAGATCAAATTATTATGGGTGATGTTAGAACTGACAACGCTTATTCTAATATGAATTCTGGAAGATTTGCAAACTCTGACATGGACTACAGCAATAATGGTGCTGGACCATGGAGTTCGGTTTATGGAGTTATAGCAATTACTAATATTGTAATTAATGCTGACACTTCCAATTTAACTGGAAGTGCAGATGAAATTACACATATCCAAGGTCAAGCTCACGCTCTAAGAGCTTTAGCTCATTTTGATTTACTTCAAGACTATGGTCAACATTTTATTACTGGTCAAGGTGGAGCTAGCTCATTAGGAATTCCATACGTTAAAACTTACAAAGATGCTGATTATTTAACGCCAGCAAGAGGAACTGTTGTATCTAATATTGGTGATATTGCAGCAGATTTAACATCTGCAATTGGTATGATGAACGATTCGTTTAACTCATCAACAAGTTACATGAGTAAAGCAGGAGCTTACGCTATTTTAGCTAGAGCAACTTTATATGCTGGATCAGTTGATCCTAGCTTATATGCAACTGCAGATTCAGCAGCTAAGTGGGTAATCGCTAATTCTGGAGCTTCACCTGTAAGTGCAGCTGCTTTTGCTTCTTCTTACACTACAGACAATGCATCAAATTCTTTATTTGAATTAGCTTTTTCTGGAACAGATAATAGAGGTATTAACGGAATCGCTTACATATTAAGAGGAACTTCTTATGGAGATGTTAGAATATTAACTGGAACTGGAGCTAATCCAGATCTATTAGATATTTATGGTGTTGATGATGTTAGAGGTGCAGCTGATATGATTGGTACTGCTCAAGGATATCCAACAATGCTTGGTAAATTTCCTTCAATGAATGGAGCTGATAATGTAACATTGTTCAGAGTTGAAGAAATGCATTTAATTGCTGCAGAAACTAGCCTTAGAGCTGGAAATGCTACTGATGCACTTTCATACCTAAATAACATTCCTGCAATAAGAGGATTAGGAGCTGGATATTATGCTTCTGCAACTTTAGAAAATATTCTAGAGGAAAGAAGAAAAGAATTTGCATTTGAAGGTCTTAGATTCCATGATTTATCGAGAATGGGAATGGACATGCCTTTAATTGATGGATTTAAACAATTAAATGATGATT
>CAJVXR010000048.1 GCA_913009535.1 uncultured Flavobacteriales bacterium
TATTTTACGCAAATTTTACTTCAATTACTAATAAACACACAGCTCCTGAAGGATGTGAAAATGGTTTTATTTTAATTCCTTTAGCACCTGGTTTAGAAGATACAGAAGTGCTTAGAGAAAAGTATTTTAATATTGTTTTGGATAGACTAGAATTAATAACAAAACAAGAAATAAAAAAAAATATTATATATAAAAAATCTTTTTGTGTAAGTGATTTTATTAAAGATTATAATTCATATAAAGGAAATGCTTATGGATTAGCAAATACACTTATGCAAACTTCATTCCTTAGACCAAAATTAAAAAGTAAATTAGTAAAAAATATGTATTTTACAGGACAGTTAACTGTTCCTGGTCCTGGAGTTCCCCCAGCAATAGTTTCGGGGAAACTTGTAGCAGAATTAATAAATAACAAATAAATTGTATTAGCTTTAACCTAAATTAATGATATCATGAAAAAGATTTTTGATGAAGTATCCAATGATTGTAGTAAAATTGTTACTAAAACATATAGCACTTCATTTTCTTTGGCTACAAAAATGTTATCTAAAAGTATTCGTCAACATATTTATAATATTTATGGTTTTGTTAGATTTGCAGACGAAATTGTCGACTCATTTCACGACTATGATAAAGCGGTTTTATTCGAAGACTTCTACACTGATTTAGAAAAATCTATTAAAAATAAAATTCATTTAAATCCAATATTAAATTCTTTTCAAGCTACATACCATAAGTTTAATATTGATAAAGATTTAGTGGACTCTTTTATGAGTAGTATGGAAAAAGATCTACACAAGAAAAAGTACATGACTAATCAAGAATATGAAGAATATATTTATGGTTCAGCAGATGTTGTAGGCTTAATGTGCTTAAAAGTATTTGTAAATGGTGATTCTAAAAAATATGAAGAATTAAAATCATTTGCTATGAGCCTAGGTTCAGCATTTCAAAAAGTAAATTTTTTAAGAGATTTAAAAGATGATTTTGAAATTTTAAACCGCACTTACTTTCCAGAAACAGACCTAAACGAATTAAATGAAGAATCTAAAATTAAGATAATTAATGAAATAGAGGCAGACTTCAAAGAAGGATTAAATGGAATAAAGAAATTACCTATTGAAGCAAAGTTTGGAGTATTTATGGCATATAGGTATTACAGTCAATTATTAAAAAAACTTAAAAAAACTCCAGCATTAGAAATTAAAAATACTAGAATTAGAGTTCCAAACTATAAAAAATTTGAACTCCTAACTAGAAGCTATGTTAAATATCAACTTAACCTATTATAATTTATTATGAATATAATTTTTTGGTTTGCTACATTTATAATTACATTTTTAATAATGGAATTTATGGCCTGGTTTACCCACAAGTACATCATGCATGGATTTTTGTGGAGTGTACACAGAGATCACCATCACAAAAAACACGATAGTTGGTTTGAAAGAAATGATTTATTTTTTATTTTTTACGCTGTTGTAAGTATGAGTTGTTTTTATTTATGGAGTTATGAAGGATTTTGGTATGGACTTCCAATAGGCTTTGGTATAATGGCTTATGGAGCATCTTATTTTGTTGTACACGATATATTTATTCATCAGAGATTTAAGTTTTTTAAAAAAGCGAATAACTGGTATGCAAAAGGAGTAAGAAGAGCTCACAAAATACATCACAAAAATATTGGCAAAGAAAAAAGTGAATGCTTTGGTATGTTAGTTGTCCCTTTTAAATATTTCAAATAAGATAAATGAAATACGATTATATTATTGCTGGTTCGGGTTGTGCGGGATTAAGTTTATTATATAAAATATTACTAACTCCTTCATTACAAAACAAGTCGATATTAGTTATTGATAAAGATCAAAAAAAAAGTAATGATAGAACATGGTGTTTCTGGGAAAAAAATCCAGGGCCTTTTGAATCTATTATATATGCCAAATGGAAAGCTTTACAATTTAAATCTACAGATTTCAAAAAAGAATTAGACTTGCAGTCTTATACCTACAAAATGATTAAAGGTATTGATTTTTATGATTTTGTTCTTAAATATGCTAGTAAATTTAAAAAAGTAAAGTTTGTACAAGAAACTATAAAGAGCATAGATTCAGCCTTAGAAAATCCTGTATTAGTAACAAATACAAACCGATATACATCAAAATATATATTTAATTCAACAAATCTATTTAATCCAATAATCACAAAACAAAATTCATTATTACAACATTTTAACGGATGGGTGATCAAAACTAAAACTAAATCTTTCAATCCAAAAATCGGATGCTTAATGGACTTTGATTTATCTCAAGAAAATGGAGCGACATTCATGTATGTTTTACCAACATCTTCTAATGAAGCACTAGTGGAATACACACTTTTTAGTCCTAATGTTTTAGAAAAAGAAACATATGTTAGGGCACTAAAAAAATACATAAAAGAGGTTTTGAAAATTGAAAATTATACAATTGAACATGAAGAATTTGGAATTATTCCTATGTCATTAGAAAAGTTTAAAAATAATCCAATGAAGTCTGTTATTAATATTGGGACTTCTGGTGGTTATACAAAAGCAAGTACAGGGTACACGTTTCAATTCATTCAAAAAAATGTATTAGATATAGTAAAAAACCTAATAGCAGGGAGAAGTCCAGTTCAAAGAATATCTTTTAAAAATAAAATTTATCGATGGTATGACAGAACGCTTATTGATGTTTTATTAACAAATAAAATGTCTGGCAAAGAAGTTTTTACAAAAATATTTAAGAAAAATCCCGCATACAAAATTCTAGCATTTTTAGGCAATGAAAGTACTATATCTGAAGATCTTTTAATCATGAAAAGTCTACCAACATTTCCATTCTTAGTTTCTGGTCTAAAGCAATTATAAAATTATTGATTTTGTTTTTTAATAAGATTTAGAGCGGAACCTTCATTATACCAATCAATTTGAGATTGATTATACGTGTGATTGGCAACAATTAAATCTTTAGTCTTATCTGAGTGAAGAACTTCTATAATTAATGGTTTACCAGGCTTAAAGGCATCTAAATCTATAAAATTAAATATATCGTCCTCTTGTATTAAATCATAATCGGATTCATCATTAAAAGTTAGGCCTAACATTCCTTGTTTTTTTAGATTAGTCTCATGAATACGTGCAAAAGATTTAACTATTACAGCGCAAACTCCTAAATGTCTAGGCTCCATAGCAGCATGTTCTCTTGATGAACCTTCTCCGTAATTATGATCGCCAACTACAATAGTTTTAATACCTTCCAATTTGTAATGTCTCTGCGTGTCAGGAACACCTGCATATTCACCTGTGAGTTGATTTTTAACAAAATTTGTTTTCTTATTAAATATATTCACAGCTCCAATTAGGCAATTGTTTGATATATTATCAAGGTGACCTCTATATCTCAACCATGGACCAGCCATAGAGATATGATCAGTAGTACATTTTTGAAATGCTTTAATTAATAGTCTTGCGTTGACTATTTTATTTCCTATTGGTAAAAAGGGTGTTAAGAGCTGTAACCTTTCAGACTTAGGATTAACTGTAATATCAATATTTTTACCATTTTTGATAGGTTCAATATATCCAGCATCCTCTACATCAAAACCAGAAGGAGGTAATTCTTTTCCATATGGTGGTTGTAATTTAACCTTCTCACCATCTTCATTAATTAAAAAATCATTAAGGGGGTCGAAATCTAGCCTTCCAGAAATTGCAATTGCTGTTACCATTTCGGGAGAACCAACAAAAGCATGAGTGTTAGGATTTCCATCAGCTCTTTTTGAAAAATTTCTATTAAAAGAATGAACTATAGTGTTTTTCTCTTCCCCTTTCAGGTCACTTCTATCCCACTGTCCGATGCATGGGCCACATGCATTTGTAAAAATTGTCGCATTTAAATCTTGAAACGTTTTTAGTAGACCATCTCTTTCAGCTGTAAATCTAACTTGCTCTGAACCAGGGTTAATACCTAAATCAGATTTAATAACAAGCTTTTTCTCAACGGCTTGCTTAGCAATTGAAGCTGCTCTATCTAGATCTTCGTAAGATGAATTTGTACAAGACCCTATTAAGCCCCAATCTACTTTTAGAGGCCAATCATTAGCTTTAGCTTTTTTAGCCATTTCAGAAACAGGAGTTGCTAAATCAGGTGTAAATGGACCATTAAGATGTGGTCTTAACTGATCTAGATTAATCTCAATTACTTGATCAAAATAAAGCTCAGGATTAACATAAACTTCAGGGTCAGCTGTAAGGTATTCTTTAACTTCATTTGCTGCATCAGCTACATCATTTCTGTTTGTAGCTCTAAGGTATCTCTCCATTGATTCATCATAACCAAAAGTTGAAGTAGTTGCACCAACTTCTGCACCCATATTGCAAATAGTGCCTTTCCCTGTACAAGACATGGATTTAGCACCTTCACCAAAATATTCAATAATAGCACCAGTACCACCTTTTACAGTTAATATTCCTGCTACCTTCAATATAACATCTTTTGGGGATGTCCACCCATTTAATTTTCCTATTAATTTAACTCCTATAAGCTTTGGGAATTTTAGTTCCCATGCCATACCGGCCATAACATCTACAGCATCAGCTCCACCTACTCCAATGGCAACCATACCAAGTCCACCAGCATTAACTGTATGCGAATCAGTACCTATCATCATTCCTCCAGGAAATGCATAATTCTCTAAGACTACCTGATGAATAATACCTGCTCCAGGTTTCCAAAAACCAATACCATATTTATTTGAAACTGAAGCTAAAAACTCAAAAACCTCATTACTTACAGAGTTTGCTCTTTTTAAATCAATAGCAGCTCCCTGTTTAGCTTGAATTAAATGATCACAATGAACAGTTGTTGGTACTGCCACTTTATTTTTTCCAGCTTGCATGAATTGAAGAAGTGCCATTTGTGCAGTCGCATCTTGACAAGCAATTCTATCTGGGGCAAAATTAACATAATCTTTACCTCTTATTAGCTTAGTGTTAGGTTTAGAATCCCAAAGATGTGAGTATAGAATTTTTTCTGAGAGAGTTAGTGGATTACCCGTAATCTTTCTAGCTATATCTACACGCTCAGAAATGTTTTTATAAACATCTCTAATCATATTAATATCAAACGCCATATGTTTTTAATTTTATTTTATTAATTTTTTAACCAATTTCCGTAAAATATACAATCTCTATGCTCGTTAGCAATTTTGATGTAAGTATCTTCAATTTTTAAGTTTTGCCACTTTTCAATCTCTTTTAATTTTTTATTTTGAAGCGTTAATGATTGTATTTTTAAGTAATCATTTGCGAAGTTGGCTACATGTTCGTCAGTCCTATCAGTCACAGATAAAAGTTTAAACTTGACTGGATTCATTCTGTCTTCATCTTGAAGAACAATACTTACATCTCCATCTTTTAATTTTTCAATTTGTGAATATAACTCTGGATCCATTTTAGTTAACTCGAAGTTATAATCCTGAGTTTCAGGGTTAATTAATTGACCTCCATCGTATTTTGTCTCTACCTGGTCACTAACTTCTAATGCAGCATCAGCAAAACTAATTTCACCATCCACAATTCTTTGTCTGGCATTCTCAAGCTTATTTTTGGCTTCAGATATCTCAGCAGAATTAATTTTAGGTCTCAAAAGTATACTTCTAACATCATATTCTTGACCTCTAACCTTTTCAAGAAGTATTATGAAAAAACCAAAATCTGTTTCAAACGGATCTGATATTTCACCTTCTTGAAGGGAAAAAGCAACCTCTCTATATTTTTTGTCCATTTGAGGTTTTTTTCTATTTAAAGTATATTTACCACCATTTTTTCTTGAAGCATAATCTTCAGTATATAATACAGCTTTAGTAGTAAAACTAGATCCGTTATCAACTACATCAGCCTTAAATTGCTCTAACTTTTCAATAACTTTTTTCTTTTCTTCTTGAGTTGTTTGAGGGATAACTACAATTTGAGCTACTTTTAACTCTGTGTTAAAAAGAGGACGATCATCCACTGGAATAGAATTAAAAAATTGTCTAACCTCCTCAGGAGTAACTTCTATTTCTTCAATTATTTTTTCTTGCATTTTTTTAGCTAATTCCGAACTCTTATTTAATTCGAACATCTCATTTCTTAGCTCTTGTTCAGAATTTTTATTATAATATGCTATTAATTTATCCATAGAACCAATCTGTAGGGCAAATGCATCAATTTGTTGATCTACAAAAGATTGAATTTCGTCATTATTAACAACAATACTATCTTGAATTGCATGATGCTGATAAAGCTTATCTTCTAGTAATTTTCCAAATACTTGACATCTAGTCATATCATCTGTAGAAATTCCTGAAGCTTTAAGTTGATCGAACTGCTTATCTATGTCTGAATCTAAAACTAAAAAATCACCAACAACCGCAGCGACTCCGTCTATTTTTTTCTTACTATCGTCTATTAGTAAGTTGTTTTGAGATAACATTAAGTTATTACTTAATATAGCAATAACAACTATACTAGTTTGATATATGTATTTAGTAAATTTCAAATCTTTTATTTTTAATTGCATCTTTAGTTATATCTTTTCTTAATTGATCTATAAATTTTAATTTTCTACTGTTTATAATCATTCTTTTAAGTGTTTCGGAAACATAATCTAAAGGAGCGTATTGATTACTTTTAAGAACATCTTTTATATTAATCAAATATAAACCTAATGAGTCTTTGATTTCAATAAAATTGGATTTTTTTAACATATAATTTTTGACCTTTTTTAATTCTGGTAATTGATAAAAAACTTCATTTTTATTTCTCCAAACAGAATCATTAAAAGAGTATCTATCAAACTGAAAAGAAAGAGAATCTAAATACTTTAAATCATCATTGTTAAATCTTTTTATTTTAGATTTAAATAGTTTTATATCGGGATTAACTTTAGGTAAATAAATAAATCTAATTTTAAACAGATCTTCACTTAATCTGAAGGTTTCTTTATAAGTTTCATAAAGACTATCTAACTCGATCTTAGAAACTGCTAAATTCATATTTTTTTCAATAAGTGCATCAATATACGAATTAATTAAACTTTCATTTCTATAATTATCAGCTAGCTGTTGTATGTTTTTCTGATTAACTTCAGGTAAGTTAATTAAAGCTCTGTGAATTAATAATTTATTAGCAGCCCAATTATTAATATAGTTATTTATAATAATGGTACTATCATTTAAGTTAGAACTAGAACTTAATACACTTTCAACTTCGCTTTTAGATAAATAATCGTCATTTACCCTAGCCAAGTCTGCATTTGAAGAGTTTTTAAAATAACTGTCACAAGAAAATAATAATAAAAATATTAACAGATAACGCATTACTTTTTTAGAGTTTTTTTAATTTTTTTTATAACTTTTTTATCTATAAAAATAGCATTTTTTTTCCTTAGTGTTTTAATCCAGTTATTTTCAAATGTTATTTGATATTTAGAAATAACTTCAGCCGAGATATCTTCGTACAAAGGATTAACATTATTAGTAATTTTAAATAGTGATTTGTTGTTTTTAAAATAACTTTTTAAACCAATTGTATCTTCCTTAGCTTTATTCCAAACTTCATTTTGCATTAAATCAAACAACATTAACCCTTCTTTATATTCGTTGTAAATATGACGATATTCCGTATTCTCAGACAATAAGTTTGATTTATAATAATCCATAACGGATTGATTTATGAAATCTTTATATAAATCAGTGGGTGAGTTATAAATTGATCCGTTACTAATAAATGTATTAACTATATAATTTGCAAAATCTAAATAATTTAGTATGGTATCATTAATCTTAAATAACATCTTTTTTTTATTAATTGTAGATGGTATTTTCCAAATATTATTAGCATTATGACCATTTAGTTGATCTGTAAAATAAGTTAAGTCATTATCATAATTTATAGAATATTTATTTAATAACTTTTTATAAAATGAATTAGAGATTACTGAAGACCTAGAGTTATTTTTTACTTTTTTAAGTAATGATGATTCCATTTCTTTAAAGGAACTTAATTTAGATTTTGAATAGAGCTTTAAAATATGCCAACCAAACTTAGTTTCTATAGGTTTTGAAATTTGATTAATCTCTGTTAAGTCAAAAGCAGCTTTTTCAAATGGAAGTGAATTTAACTGACCACTTGTGAATGGTTTAAGTCTTCCTCCTACACTAGATGTGTTTTTATCATCTGAGTATTTTTTAGCAAAACTCTCAAAATTGCCAACTCTAATAATTGAATCATATAAGGAATTGATTTTTGATTGAGAATTATTATTATCTTTTGATAACATAATATGCCCAACGATAACTTCTCCAAGAGACTCTCTTTTATCCTCTACTTTTAAAATATGAAAACCAAATCTTGTTCTAAATGGCATAGATATATCTCCTACTTTAGTTTCATAGGCCTTTGATTCAAATGAATAAATCATTTTAAATGCAGAAAAGTATCCTAGATCTTCAACGAAAATATTTTTCCCATCGTGATATTTCTTTATTAAATATGCTAAATCATAATTTTTAAAATCTTCTCTGTATGAGATAAGTTTATTATAAATATCTAATGTATCTAAATCTTTATCTTCAATTCTTATTAGAATATGACTTGCTTTTATTTCAGTTTTAGTCCTTAGATAGGCTTCATTTAACATTGAATCTTGCGAGTTTTTATCAAATAAATAATTAGATGCTAACTGAGAAGAGTATTTATTTAACTCTGAAATATAACTTTCTTTTTTATGATATTCTTTTTCATAAGCTTCCAATACCTTTAACTTATAATCTATATAAAGCTGCAGGTAATTATCTATGTCTTTTTGAGAATTATCAGTAATTAAATCTAAGTTTTTATTGTAGACTCTTAAAAATTCTTTTGTATTCACAGAATCATCTCCGATTGTAAAAAGTATATCGTTAGAATTATTTTGTGAATAGCACAGGAAAGTTGTAAAAAAAATTAATGAAATAAAATTTTTCATAGTTAAAATAATTAACATCTCTATTATCTAGAATAGTTTGGAGCTTCTTTGGTTATACTAACTCCGTGTGGATGACTTTCTACTATTCCTGAAGAAGTGATTTTTATAAATTTAGATGTATTTTTAAAAGTCTCGATATCTTTAGATCCACAATAACCCATACCCGCTCTTAACCCCCCAATGAACTGATGAATACTTTCATTAAGTTTACCTTTAAAAGGCACTCTACCTACAATTCCTTCAGGTACTAATTTTTTTATATCATCTTCTACATCTTGAAAGTATCTGTCTTTACTACCTTCCTTCATGGCTTCTACCGAGCCCATACCTCTATATGTCTTAAACTTTCTACCTTCATAGATTATTGTTTCACCAGGAGATTCTTCAGTGCCAGCGATCAAAGAACCTAACATAACACAGTCTGCACCTGCAGCAATTGCCTTAGATATATCTCCAGTGTATCTAATTCCACCATCTGCAATTACTGGAACTCCTGAATTTTTTATAGCATTTGATACTTCAATTATAGCAGATAATTGTGGAAAACCTACTCCTGCTATTACTCGGGTTGTACAAATAGAACCAGGTCCAATACCTACTTTAACCGCATCTGCTCCAGCCTCAACTAAATATTTAGCCGCTTCCGCTGTAGCTATATTTCCAACTATAACATCTAATTTTGGAAACTTATTTTTTATTGTTTTTAAAACCTCTACTACTCCTTTAGTATGGCCGTGTGCTGTGTCAATTATTATTGCATCAACTTCAGATTTTACCAATGCTTCAGCTCTACTTAAAGCATCTGAAGTAACACCAATAGCAGCAGCAACTCTTAACCTTCCGTAAACATCCTTATTAGAGTTTGGCTTAAGTGTTAATTTCGTTATATCTCTAAAAGTTATTAATCCAACAAGCGTGTTATTTTTATCTACAACTGGAAGTTTTTCGATTTTATGATCTTGTAAAATCACTTCAGCTTCTTGTAAAGAAGTTCCTTCTGAAACTGTTACAAGGTTTTTAGTTGTCATAACTTCAGAAATTGGTCTACTATTATTTTTTTCAAACCTCAAATCTCTATTAGTCACTATTCCAATTAGTTTTTTATTTCCATCAACTATAGGAATACCTCCAATTCTATATTCTTTCATGTAAGATTTAGCATCATTTACAGTAGAATCCAAAGGAAGAGTTACTGGGTCAATAATCATTCCACTTTCTGCTCTTTTAACACGCTTAACTTTCTCAGCTTGCGCTTTGATAGTCATGTTTTTGTGTAAAACTCCAATACCTCCCTCTTGAGCTATAGCTATAGCCATTCTGCTTTCAGTTACTGTATCCATAGCAGCTGAGATGATAGGAATATTTATAGATATATTTTTTGAGAATTTAGTTTTTATTGACACATCTCTGGGAAGAACTTGAGAATAGTTGGGTACTAACAATACATCGTCATATGTTAGTCCTTCTCCAATAATTTTATTTTGGTGTGATTTCATTGCAATTAAGTTATAATTGCATGCAAATATACGACTAAATATTTAGTTCTTACAAATGGAGTTATCAAGAAGGGGATAAAATAAAAAAAGAAGTAACCTAACGACAGATTACTTCTTTTTTAAAAAAATTAATACAAATTAATTAACTGTAATCAAAAATTAAAACAATTGAAATAATAGTTGATAATTCATTCACGATTGAATATTTTAAAATCTTTTGCCAATAGATGCACTAAATCTACCCATTGTTTCAGATCTATCTAATTGATCATTATCATAAAGTAAATTTTTACCTAAACCTATAAGTATTTCAAATGAATATCCCTTTCGATTTATCCATTTTCTACCTAAAGCAACTCCTA
>CAJVXR010000049.1 GCA_913009535.1 uncultured Flavobacteriales bacterium
GATGAGGTTCACATGCTATCAACCTCTGCCTTTAACGCTTTTTTAAAGACCTTAGAAGAGCCTCCTAAGCATTGTATATTTATTTTAGCTACAACTGAAAAGCATAAGATTATTCCAACAATCTTATCTAGGTGTCAGATTTACGATTTTAAAAGAATTAATAATAAAGACATTGTAAGTTATTTAATTAATATCTGCAATAAAGAAGAGGTTAAGTTTGAAACTGAAGCGTTAGAAATAATTGCAAACAAAGCAGATGGGGCAATGAGAGATGCACTATCGATATTTGACAGAATATTAAGTTATAACAATAAAGAAATTACTGTAAAAGATGTAAGTCTTAATTTAAATGTCTTAGATCAAGAGGTTTTTTCAAAATCAATAGACCTTATATTAGAAAATAATATTCCTGAATTACTTTTACTAATCGACGGAGTAATTTCTAAAGGATTTGAAGGAGTTAATTTTATTTCAGGATTATCAACTTACTGTAGAAATCTATTGATTTCAAAAAATGACAAGACAATCATATTATTAGACTATTCTGAAAGCTCTAAAGATAAAATGATAGATCAAGCCAAAAAAGTAACAACAGAAGTTATAATACATTGCTTGGAATTATTAAATAAATGTGAAATTAATTATAGATCAAGTATAAATCAAAGATTATTAGTCGAATTAACTATTATGCAGCTAGGTTCCCTAACACTAGCTGATAAAAAAAAAACTTAAATTTTAAAATAATTCCTTACGAATATTTTAAAAACTCTATTCCAAAAAAAATAATTTCAACAGAAGAGCCCACTCTAATTAAGCAGAATAAACCAAAATTAGATATTAAGATAAGTGGTAGTTCTGGGTTATCTCTAAAAAGTATAAAAACTATAAAAAACCACGAACTTAAAGTAAATGAATCTGTAATAAACCTCGATGAGCTTCCAAAGGATATATTTAATGAGTCAGACCTAGTTAATACATGGAATAAATATTCTGATAAAGTTGAATCCTCAGGAAAATATAACTTAGCATCAATTCTTAGAATAGATATTCCAAAACTAGATGGATATAATATTTGTTTAGAATTACCCAATAGCACTAACAAGATTGAACTTGAATCTAATCAACATGATTTATTACAGTTTGTACGTAAGGATCTTAACAACTATGATATTAAGCTGAAAATTACAATTAATGAGAAAATTGAAAAAAAATTCACTTATACATCAAGAGAAAAATTCGAACTCTTAAAAAGTAAGAATGAATTAATTGAAAAACTGCGAACTGACTTTAAATTAAGCTTATAAATCATTAAAATCATACCCAAACGAATTTGTATTATTTAATTTTCTTATAATACCATCAGCAAGACCCACTCTTGGGACAATAACTGACTTAGACTTTGCATATTGCATTGATTTAAGTAGTATTCTAGTAGCTGGCACTATGACATCAGATCTATCTGGGTTGAATCCTAATTTTGTAATTCTTTCTTCATAGGTAAGCTTAGAGATTTTATTATAAAATTTTTGAATAAAAGAATACGGAATTGATTGGCTAACTCCTTTTTTAGACTCCTTTAATATCTTATTTATATTACCTCCAGATCCAATAACTATAATGTCACTATATTGTTTTGTATTGGTTTTTATCCATTTTTTATAATCACTCCAGGTATTATCATCTACTAAATTATTCAAAAACCTTACTGTACCAATTTTAAAGGATTTTGAGGAAATAATATTACCTTTAAAAATAACACTTAATTCGGTACTTCCTCCCCCTACGTCAATAAACAGGTACGTGTTATCAAAATTAAAATGATTCGACAAAAAAGTGTCCGCAATTATAGAAGCCTCTTCTTTTCCCGAAATCACATCTATTTGTAATTTTGATTTAGAGCATAATTTCTCAATTACTTCCTCCCTATTAGATGCTTCTCTCATAGCAGATGTAGCACAGACTTTATACTTTAATACACCATGAATTTTCATAAGAAGTTTAAAAGCAATCATTGCATCTTTTAAACGATTAATATTGTCTTTTTTGATTTTCTTTTTTAAGAATCCATCTGCACCAAGTCGTATAGGAACTCTAACTAGGCTAATTTTTTTAACTTCAACTATTTCATTATTTTGTGAAACAACGCTAGATATTAACAACCTTACAGCGTTAGAACCGATATCAACTGCAGCAAATTTCTGTATTTTTATCATGGAGAGAGTCTGTCTTTAATCCAGTTTTTATTATGAAGTTTAAACCTAGCTCTATCATGTAAACGATTCTCTCCTCCTTGCCAAAACTCAAATTCAACAGTAGAAACAATATATCCACCCCAATGAGAAGGTTTTGTTATCTCAATTTTAGAATACTTTTTATCTAGTTTATGTAATTTATCAACTAGCTCACTTTTTGATTCAATTACAGAACTTTGATTTGAAACAATTGCCCCTAACTTACTACCTCTGGGTCTTGAATTAAAATATTCAATACTTTTTGAATTTGATAATTTCTTTGCAAAACCTTTAATTATGACTTGTCGTTCATGTTGTTCCCAAAAAAAAGACAAACAAACCTTATTATTTTTATCAATAGAGATACCTTTTTCACTATTATAATTAGTGTAAAATATAAAACCATCTTTGTTATATTCTTTCAAAAGCACAACCCTACTCTTAGGAAAACCATCTACACCAACAGTTGAAAGACTCATCGCGTTTACTTCAGAATCAGAATCATCATTATCAAAATCCTGAAACCATGTATTGAATAAATCTAAAGGATTATTAAAATCCTTATAATTAAATGCAGAATTCTTTTTATAACTCTTTCTATAACTACCTAAATCAGATTTTGACGACATATTTCAAATTTAATAACTAAAGATTAATAAATAAATTATATTTCAATTATTTTACTGTCTTCTGACAAAATAACTGAATTAAATTCAGTTTCCGCCTCCAATTTAAAATCATTAATATTATCATACCTAGAAGAGTAATGACCGAGAATTAATAATTTCGCATTAGATAATCTAGCAATCATACCTGCCTGTTTAGCGGTAGAATGTTTTGTTGATTTACTTAACAATTGATGTTTTTCCAAAAATGTAGACTCATGGTATAAAGCATCACATCCAGTTATTAACTTAACTATAGATTCATCATATTCTGTATCAGAACAGTATGCATAAGATTTAGGATTAACTCCATTAAAAGTAACTAAACTGTTTTCAATCAAATCACCATTATCGTTAATAACATTAAAACCTTGTTTTAATTTATTTACATATGCAATGTTTACATTAAGATCTTTAAGGGCTTCAGGATTAATTTTTCTAGGAAGATTAATTTCTTTAAATAAAAAACCATTAGTATAAATTCTGTGCGATAAAGGAATCGTCGATACCTCAATATATTCACTAATAAAAATTGTTTCGGATTTAACTGAAGATAAAATATGAAAAATTAATCTATATTTTGTCCAAGATCCAGATGCTTTTATTTGATTAATAATTAAATCTTTAAGTCCCAAGGGACCATATATGTGAAGATCTGAAGTTCTGTTAAGTAATGAAAATGTTGATATTAGTCCTATTAAACCAAAATAATGATCTCCATGTAAGTGAGAAATAAAAATACATTTAATTCTAGAAAACTTAATTTTATTTTTTCTTAATCCAAGCTGTGTTCCTTCTCCACAATCAATTAAAAATATTTCGTTTTGAATTTCTAAAACCTGTGATGACAGATTGTTACCTAATTTAGGCATGGCACTATAACATCCAATAATTGTAATTTTCAATTTTTATTTTTTGAGAGGTTTTTTTTGTGCTAATAAGTAAATAATAGCCATTCTTATTGCAACACCATTTTCTACTTGGTCTAAAATTATAGAGTTTTTAGAATCTGCAACATCACTAGAAATTTCCACTCCTCTATTAATTGGACCTGGATGCATAACATAGATTTCTTTATCTAAAGATTTTAATATATCTAATGTCAAACCATATTGCTGAACATATTCTCTAACTGAAGGAAAAAAGCTATTAGTCATTCTTTCATTCTGTAATCTTAACATATTAACAACGTCACACCATTTAAGAGCCTTTAAAAAATCGTATTCAACTTTTACTCCAAGTTTATGTAAGTATTTAGGTATAAGTGTTTTTGGACCACAAACCATAACATTTGCACCCTGTAATTGTAATGCATAGATATTAGATAGTGCAACTCTACTATGAGATATATCACCTACTATTAAAATATTTCTATTTTTTAAATTACCAATTTTTTCTTTAATTGAATACGAATCTAATAATGCTTGTGTCGGGTGCTCATTAGCACCATCTCCTGCATTAATTATAGTAGCATCTACATTGTTTGCAAGTAATATAGCAGCTCCAGGGTTAGGATGCCTTAAAACTACCATATCGACTTTCATAGATAGAATATTGTTAACTGTATCTATAAGTGTTTCCCCTTTTTTTACTGAAGATTGAGATGATGAAAAGTTAATAACATCAGCAGACAACCTCTTCTCTGCTAATTCAAATGATAATTTAGTTCTTGTAGAGTTTTCAAAAAACAAATTTGCTATTGTAATATCTCTTAGTGAGGGCACTTTTTTTATAGACCTATTTATTACTTCTTTAAAATGATCTGCAGTTTTGAATATCAGATTAATATCATTAATATTCAAATGCTTAATTCCTAATAAATGATTAACACTTAATTCGTTCATTATTTATTTATTATATAAACACAGTCCTCCTCTTTATCATCACTCCAGCTAACATTTACTTTTTGATTTTCATAAACATCAATTTGTCTACCTCTATAATCTGGCTGAATTGGTAAATGTCTACTAAACCTTCTGTCTATTAGTATCAATAATTCGATATTTTTGGGTCTACCAAAAGTTTCAACAGCAGTTAGTGCAGCTCTTATAGATCTCCCTGTAAATAAAACATCATCTATAAAGACAACTTTCTTTCCTTCTACCTGAATATTATCAGTAGAATTTGCTTCTAAAATTTTCTCATTTCTTCTAAAATCATCTCTATAAAAAGTTATATCTAATAAGCCGTGATTTATATTTAAAATATTATAAGTAGTAGATAATATTTCTACTAATCTATTTAGTAAAAATTTGCCTCTAGGCTGCAAACCAATTAATATAGTATTAGAAAAATCTTGGTGATTTTCAATTAATTGACAAGCAAGTCTTTGTAGAATAATATCTATCTCCTTTTTATTAAGTATGATATTTTTACTCATCAATTTCTATTTTTATAAATATAGAATTAAGTTAAAAAAAAAGCCTTTCAAAAGAAAGGCTTTTATAAGAAATTATTTTCCGTCCATTTTATCTTTCAGCTCTTGCAACTGTAAATTTGCATCACCTAAAGTGGTTTTGGATTCGATTTTCTCTTTTTTGTTTTTCTTGTTAGCAACCTTTATGTTTTCCGCTTCAACATCTTTAAATACAGATGTATGAGAAGCAACAACACGTTTAGAATCTTTATTGAACTCAATCACCTTGAATTCAGCTGACTCCCCTTTAACTAACTTAGAACCGTCCTCTTTAGCTAAATATCTAGATGGAACAAAAGCAGTAATATCGTCATTAAACTTAACGGTAGCACCTTTATCAACTATTTCAAAGATTTCAAATGTATGAGTTGAATTTAAAGTAAACTCATTTTCATATTTGTCCCATGGATTATCTAAAGTCTGCTTATGACCTAAACTTAGTTTTCTACTCTCTACATCAAGTTCTAGAGTTACAACTTCAATCTTATCACCTACAGCACAAAACTCACTAGGATGCTTTATTTTTTTAGTCCAAGAAAGATCAGAAATATAAATTAGACCATCAATTCCTTCTTCTAACTCAACAAAAACACCAAAATTAGTAAAGTTTCTTACTATTCCTGTTTGTTTAGAACCAACAGGGTATTTAGAAGTAATATCTGTCCATGGATCTTGTGTTAATTGCTTAATACCAAGAGACATTTTTCTGTCTTCTCTGTCAAAAGTAATTATAACAGCATCAATTTCATCTCCAACTTTAACAAAGTCACCTGCAGACCTTAAATGAGTAGACCACGACATTTCTGATACATGTACTAAACCTTCAACTCCTTCAGCTAATTCAATAAATGCTCCATAATCAGCAATTACCACAACTTTACCTTTTACTTTATCTCCAACCTTAACATCTTCTGATAAAGCTTCCCATGGATGCTTACTAAGTTGCTTAAGACCTAATTGTATTCTAGACTTATCTTCATCAAAATCTAAAATAACAACATTGATTTTAGCATCCAACTCTACAATTTCACTTGGATGATTGATTCTTGACCAAGACAAATCAGTTATATGAATTAATCCATCAACGCCACCAAGATCCATAAATACTCCATAAGAAGTAATGTTTTTAACAGTACCTTCAAGGACTTGACCTTTTTCTAATTGTTTGATTATTTCTTTCTTTTGTAGTTCTATATCAGCTTCAATAAGAGCTTTATGAGAAACTACAACATTTTTAAATTCATGGTTGATTTTTACAACTTTGAATTCCATTGTTTTATTTACATAAACATCATAATCTCTTATAGGTTTGACATCAATTTGTGAACCAGGTAAGAAAGCTTCAATACCAAAGACATCTACAATCATTCCTCCTTTAGTTCTACACTTAACAAATCCATTAACTATCTCTCCAGTATCGTGAGCGTTATTAACACGATCCCAAGCCATTATAACTCTTGCTTTTCTGTGTGAAAGTATTAGTTGACCTGTTGCATCTTCTCTAATATCAATAAGTACTTCAACCTTGTCACCAACTTTTAAGTCAGGATTATATCTGAACTCATTTAAAGAAATGACTCCTTCAGATTTAGCATTAATATCAATTATAGCATCTCTATCACTAATATTAGTGACAATTCCTGTAACAACTTCGTCCGTTAATGTATCAACAAAATTTTCCTTCACTAAGCCTTCAAACTCTACAAGCTTAGCATCATCAATAGGATCAATACCCTCTTCATAATTATGCCAATTAAAATCTTTTAAAAATTCTTCGGGAGAAATTTTATTATCTTCTTCAATAGCAGGTTGCTCTTTAGATTCAGTATTTACTACTGGTTTAGAAACTTCTTTAACCGTTTCTTTTTTTGATTCTTCAATTGAAATTTTATTTTCCTCTTGAGCAGGTTGCTCTTTTGATTCAGTATTTACTACTGGTTTAGAAACTTCTTCAACAGTTTCTTTTTTTAATTCTTCAGACATATCTGATTAAATTTGTATTCTAGAAGTCTTCGATAGAATTAAGTAATTAACTTTTAGAAGGATTAATTAAATATCTTCATTCCCTTTGTCATATCGAATAAATCACCAAAAGGAGTGCGAAAATAAACATATTAAATGATAATGACAATAATATTATTCTTAAAGATTGAATTTATCTTTTAAAATACTTTTAACAAAGGTAAGCTGATCTTCCATCGACATAAATGAATTATCTATCTCTAAAGCATCATCAGCTATAATTAAAGGAGAGTCCTTTCTTTTTGAGTCATCCAAGTCCCTAGACTTTAAGTTAGTTAAAACTTCATTGTATTCTACTTCTACATTTTCATTAACATACTCAGAATATCTTCTTTTTGCTCTAACTTCTGCGGAGGCTGTTAAAAATAATTTCAATTCCGCATTTGGAAAAACAACAGTACCAATATCTCTGCCGTCCATAACAACTCCTTTATTTAAACTTAATTCTTTTTGAAGATTTACCATATGTTTTCTTATAAATGAAACAGTGGCAACAGAACTAACATGGTTAGATACTATTATGGATCTTATTTCCTTTTCAATGTTAATATTATTTAAAAATATTTCAGAGTAACCGAGTTTTTTGTTGAAAACAAAACTCAATTTAATATCTAATAATATTTTTGAAAATTCTTTCAAATTTTCTTTATCAAAAGGGATATAGTTATTTTTTAAGGCATAATAAGTTATGGCTCTATACATAGATCCAGAGTCTACATAAATATAATTTAAATAATTAGCTAAATGTTTGGCTAAAGTGCTTTTTCCTGTTGAAGCAAATCCGTCAATAGCAATTATAATATTTTTATTCATTAATTTAAATTTAATTGTAAACCAATGAAGCTTGTATTTGCTGCACTAGAAAATTTAGCATGAGTATAATTAATTCGTAATTTATTAAATTTAATACCAAAACCAAATGAAACTCCTGAGAAATTCGATTGGTCAATAATTTTTAGCTCCTCACCTCTTCTAAAATTATATCCAAGTCTAATATTAAATATACTTTCTGGAAATAATTCAGCACCAATTATCAGATGTCTAAATACATTATTAAAAAATGTAACTTTTTCCTCAGTTACAACACCATCTAAGTCTGTTGTTGATCTAGAGGGGTTTGAAAGACCAATATTCCATTTTTGGAGATTTTCAAAAGTCAAATACCATCTTAATGGTGCGTTTTCTAATAATTGTGATACTCCAACATTAATTTCTAAAGGTAATTTTTCATATATTTCATTGTAAGCCTTTAATTGAGTACCAAGATTTCTTATGACCAAACCTATATTTAAATCGACATCACTATTAACATATAAAAAACCTAAATCTGCAGAAATTCCAATTGAATTATATTGCTCTAATGAGGACGTAATTAGTCTTATATTTGAACCAATGTAAATTGGTAAATATTGAATTTTTGTAGAGTATCCAACTGAAAAAGCACTCTCTTTGCCTGTAAAGTCATTTGTTTGATTGCCTAACTCATCGTAACCAGAAAAACTTCCGTAATCTATATATGAAATGCCGAAATGAATTGTATTATTTCTATTATCAAATGTATAGGCATAAGCTGCTGTACCATAACTAATATCTGAAAAATAATTAGAAAAATTTATAGAAAAATTATTATCCATTCTAATATTTATAGATGCTGGGTTTACGCTAGGCTGGTTTACATCATAATCAAAAAGAGTAATCTCTTTACCACCTAAAGCTAACTGTCTGGGAGATGTAGTGATATTTAAAAATTGGTAAGCTGATTCACCTGCAACTTGCGAACTTGCATCACAAAGAGAGAACAAAAAAATTAATTTAAATAAATTTTTCATCAAGACAAATCATATTTTATAGAACTTAAAAATAAAGATTTTATTATAACTTCTTAGCATAAAGCACATCCTGATTAGATAAGGCTAATTGAATAACTTCTTTCATTTCTGTAACATAATGAAATTTTAATCCTTTTAAATAATCTGCCTTTACCTCATTTACATCACTTTCATTTTGTTTACATAAAATAATATCTGTAATCTTAGCTCTTTTAGCTGCTAATATTTTCTCCTTGATACCTCCAACTGGTAAAACCTTACCTCTTAAAGTAATTTCACCTGTCATAGCAAGGTTTTTATTGACTCTTTTTTGAGTAAATAAAGAGACTAAAGAAGTTAACATTGTTATCCCTGCACTTGGACCATCTTTTGGTGTAGCTCCCTCTGGCACATGAATATGAACATTATATTTATTGAAGATTTCTTCATTGATATTAAAATGATGTGAATTCGCTTTAATAAATTCTAAAGCTATGGTAGCAGACTCACTCATCACTTTACCTAAGTTACCTGTGATAGATAACTTCCCTTTTCCTTTGGATATAATGGATTCAATAAATAAAATATCTCCACCTACTCTAGTCCAAGCTAAACCGGTAACTACTCCTGCTACTTTATTATTTTCATAAACACTTCTGTCTAATTTAGTAGAACCCAATACTTCATTTAAATCATCTACTTTAATATTAGAGTTGTATTCTAAATTCATAGCTAAGTTCTTAGCAGCATATCTAACTACTTTAGCTATTTGCTTTTCTAATCCTCTAACTCCAGATTCTCTTGTGTAACCATCTACAATTTTTTCAATAACATTTTTCGATAATTTAATTTCAGATGATTTTACACCATGTTCAGATTGCTGTTTAGGTAACAAGAATTTCTTACCAATCTGTACTTTATCTTCCGTAGTATAACCACTGACATTAATAATTTCCATTCTATCTAAAAGTGCAGGCTGAATAGAAGATAAATTATTACATGTAGCTATAAACATTACTTTAGAAAGATCAAAACCTAACTCTAAATAATTGTCATAAAACTCGAAATTTTGCTCAGGATCTAAAACTTCAAGTAAAGCAGACGAAGGATCACCTTGATTTGAATTAGATAGTTTATCGATCTCATCCAAAACAAAGACAGGATTAGAAGTTCCAGCTTTTTTAATATTTTGAATAACTCTTCCTGGCATAGCTCCTATATAAGTTTTTCTATGCCCTCTAATTTCAGCTTCATCTCTTAAACCACCTAAAGACATTCGAACATAATTTCTACCCAATGCCCTAGCTATCGACTTTCCAAGTGATGTTTTACCTACACCAGGAGGTCCATACAAACATAGTATAGGAGATTTCATATCATTTCTAAGTTTCAATACAGCAAGATGCTCAATAATCCTTTTTTTAACATCTTCCAAACCAAAGTGATCCTTATCCAATATTTTTTGAGCTTTAACTAAATCAAACAAGTCTTTACTATATTTTGACCATGGTAGATCTAATATTAAATCTAAATAATTTCGCTGTACAGAATATTCTGATACTTGCGGATTCATTCTTTGTAATTTAGAAAGCTCTTTCTCAAAATGAATTTTTACTTCTTTAGTCCATTTTATTTTTTTAGATCTAGCTTTCATTTCATCAATTTCACCATCATGATTTACGCCACCTAATTCTTCTTGAATTGTTTTCATTTG
>CAJVXR010000050.1 GCA_913009535.1 uncultured Flavobacteriales bacterium
AGTAAATCCATCTTTATAAGGCATCATAACATCAAGAATACATAAATCAAAATCATTCTTTTTGAACTTCTCAAAACCCTCCATACCATTTTTAGCATGTATTACCTCGTAATTATTAATTATGAGGTAATCTCTTAAGATGATTCCAAAATTCTGATCATCTTCAACTAATAAAATTCTGTTATTTACATCACTCATATTATATTATTTTTTGTTATAAACTGGTAATTTTATTTCAAAGGAAGTTCCTTTACCTAGTGAACTACTAACGGAAATATCTCCTTTATGGTATTTAATTATTTTTTTTACATAAGACAACCCCAGTCCATGGCCTTTGACATTATGCAAATTACCTGACTGTTCACGATAAAATTTATCAAAAATTTTGCTCTGAACATCTTTTGACATCCCAATACCATTATCCGAAATAGTTAATATGACATCTTTCTCATTTAATATCTTTTTTATATTTCTAGTGGATATTTTAATTACCGGATTGTTTTCAGAATACTTAATAGCATTGTCAATAATATTAATTATAGCATTAGTAAAATGAGTCTGATTAGCCTTTATATTTGTAAACTTTGAATTTAATTCTAGTTCTATTTTCCCATTTTTGCTTTTCATTATTAAATCTAAATGGCTAACGGCACTATGAACTAACTCATGTAAATCATGATCAATTCTCTTAATATTTAATTCATTTTTATCTAATTTAGAAATTCTTAATACATTCTCTACCTGTTCATTGAGTCTGTTATTTTCAACTTTGATCATATTCAGGTAGTTGATGACTAGTTCTTTATTATCTATAATTTTTGGGTTTTTAATAGAATCTAGTACTAGGTTAATAGTTGCAATTGGAGTCTTAAACTCATGAGTCATATTATTTATAAAATCTGATTTAATTTGTGCTATTTTTTTCTGTTTTAATAGTTGATAAATTGTACTTATGTAGACTATAACAATAATTATAGTAAATACTATAGATAAAATAATACCTTCAAAATAGGAATATTCAGAAGCTGAAAATTGATTTTTAAGGTTTGGGAAATACAAGTTTAGACTAAAATCACTCAAATTATTGTTATCCGTAAATATAGATGTACTGAAACTGCGATTTCTATCCCAACTGCTGAAATCAAAATTACCTGACTGAACTCTAGTTAGTAGATCTTTATCAAAAATTCCAAATTCAAAATTCAAGTTTAAATTATATTCTGATAAAGCATTAGTGATAAGATTATTAATCTCATCTTCTGAGATTCTTCTATGTATTGGATTTCTTTTAGCCAGATCTTTATATGCAGTCTCAAATAAAATCTCTTTGCTCCTAGAAATTTCTCCTATTCTTAATAATAATTGCTCAGGTGTAAATTGTCTAGTATCTGTATTATTAGAGCTAAGGCTAAATATTTTTTGTTCTCTTTCATTTGAAATTCTTGTAATGTTAATACTATCAATATTAATATCTAAAAAAGAAGGTAATTTTAAACTTTCTTCAATAATACCATTTCGATAAATGATAGTTTCATTTGAGCCATTATTTTCACTTATAAAGTATAAATTATTTATTGCGGTAGTATCGATATTAACTCCACTATTTATAAGCTCATTAAACTTGTACACATACTCAGAATATTCTCTTTTTTGTATGTCCTTGGAAACTTCAAGTAAAATGTTATTGATATTTAAAGCAAATTGTTCCATGCTTTTATCAATATTACTCTTAATAAAATAACTCTGTACAGAAATTATTCCCAAAAGAGATAAACTCATCAAGATTAATATCAGTATAAAGAACTTTTTATTCATACTACTAAATTAATATTAATAATACAGTGAGACATAGATTTAACCATAAGTTAACAAAAATTAATGATTTAGAATTTCCAAATGAATCTTATTAACATCATTAATCAAATCTGCATTTACATTATTATAAATTATAAAATCGGATAATTTCACAATCAAAGCATCTGTAACTTGATTATTGATTATGTTTTTAATTGATGAACTGCTCATGCCTCTTGATAAGAGTCTAGAGTGTCTTAACTTTACATCAGAAACAATTCCAATAACTTTATCAAAATTATTTTCAGAGTTGTTTTCAAAAATAATTGCAGATTCATATACAGAATAAGGAGCTACTTGATTATGTAACCAATTTTCGTAGTCCATCTTAACAAAAGGATGTACAATAGAGTTTATTAATTGGAGTTTAGACTTATCATTAAATATTAAATCAGAAACATATTCCTTATTAAGTTTATTAGATCTATAACAGTCTTTACCAAGATGATTAATCAATTTATTTTTTACGTGAATATTTGAATTAATAATTTTTTTTGCACGATCATCTGATGTAAAAATAGGTATACCTAGTTTGAAAAACATATTTGAAATATGTGTTTTTCCACTTCCAACCCCACCTGTTATTGCAATTTTTTTCATTTTAAAATGACATATTGTACATTCTCATTCATCAATCTTAAATTTTTTATATAATTAGGTTTTTTTATTATTGTGGGAGTTAATTTTCCATTTTCATGAAATTGATTAAAATCGCAAATAATTTCAAAATCTTTAGAACTGTAAATTTGATAATTCTCTAAACTAACATTAAAAGATACTTTTATATTTTTTGGGTAATAATTAATCTTAGTATCTTTTGGGATATTGACAATTGAAACAGGAATATTGAAAATAGCTTCTGTAGACTTTTCAACATCGATGAAAACGTCAACAGTTTTGTCAGAGTACTTTAAATTATTGACTTCTAATAAATTAAGCTTAACAGACTGAGTTAAACTTAATTTTAAATCTGTGAGTTCTAAATCATAGGTGTTAATAGAATTAATTGAATTTAAAATTAATTCTGGACCAACAACAATAACCGAATCCTTCGATAATTTATAACTTTTAAAAAAATCATAACCTTGTGAAAAACTTATATTTGAATTTAAAACTATAGGTATTTTTTTTGATTTCAACCTATCATAGTAAAAAAAAAGACTATCAAAATTAATTGAGATTAAATTGAATTCAGGTTTTATAAAATCAACAATATTAGTATACGTATTAGAGTTGGTTAGTATAAAAGATTTTGAATTATCAATACTATTTCCTGAGGGTATATTAATTGATTGATTCGATAAATAATGCTTAATGAAATCAAAACCAAATGATGAAACAGTTAAACTAATACTATCAGCAGATTGTTTAGTAATTATTTTATCATCTGCAATTTCAGTTAAGTTAATTTTATAAGTAACAGTTTTTGTATAAACCTTAGTCAATTTAACTATAGCGGAAAAGAGAAAAGATATCACTAAAAAAATAATAAAATTGTTTAATGTTTTATAATTAATTTTATATGAATTTTTAATTGTCATTAATTATTGTTTTTATAAAAATAATCAGGAAATTTATCTTTGATATTTCTGTTTGAATATAATAAAATAAAATTTGATTTTAGAAAACCAAATCCATAACCAACAAATTGAATTAAGGTAGTAAATACTGAATAAAAAGCTACTACTACGCTCCTATTTGTAATTAATGAGTTAATAAATATTAAAGCTCCATAAAGAATCAATGTCAATAGGGGAATAAAAAAATTAAATGGAATTAAGGCAAAACTTAAAATTAAATAAAAAAGTGCAAAAGTAGGCAACCAAAAAATAATCTTATTAGAAGATGGATGCCAGGTATTTATAATTGGCCTAACCATTCCAAACTTATAAACTTGGGTGAAAAAAGCATGAATATTAACTCTTCTTTTATGAAATACTTTCACGTTCTTATATAAACTAGACCTTAATTTAAGATCTGATATTCTTAGAGATAAATCCGGATCTTCACCAGGGTGAATATTTCCAAAACCGCCAGTTAATTCAAACGCTTTTTGTGAAATTCCCATATTAAAACTTCTAGCTTGAAAGTTCTTAGAATTTATATTACCCCCTCTTACCCCCCCAGTGGTTAAAAAAGATGTCATTGTAAAATTCACAGCTTTTTGAAAATTTGTGAAAGAAAAATGCGAGTCATCTACTCCTCCAAAACAATCAACATACTCGTCATTTATATTTTGGAAGAAATTAATCAAGTAATTGCTAGGTAATATACAATCTGAATCTAATATTATAAAGTAATTACCTTGTGCCTTTTTCATACCATAGTTCCTAGAGTCACCAGGACCAGTATTGTTTTTTTTATAATAAGATATATTTAATTTTTCTGAAAATTTTGATATAATTTTGTCTGAACAATTGTTGGAACCGTCTTCAATAATAACAATTTCAAAATCAAAAAAACCTTCTAAATTCACAAAACTATTTAGAAGCTCATCAATTTCTTCAGGCCTATTGTAAACAGGGATTATAAATGAAATATTAATAGATACCATTTAACAAATGTAGTTAAACAAAGCAGTAATTAAGTATATTATTTTGTGATAGAATCCATCACAGAATCACTAACACCCATATTACTAAAACCTCCATCATTATATAAGTTTTGAAGTGTAACTCTCTTTGTTAGATCGCTAAATAATGTAACAGTGTAATTAGCACAATCTAATGCAGTAGCATTTCCTAATGGAGACATTTTTTCAGCATAATTAATAAAACCATCAAAACCTTTGACTCCACTTCCAGCTGTAGTAGGAGTTGGAGATTGAGAAATAGTATTAACCCTTACTTTTTTGTCTTTACCAAAGAAATATCCAAAACTACGAGCTATACTTTCCAAAAATGCTTTATTATCTGCCATGTCATTATAATCAGGGAATACTCTTTGAGCAGCCATGTAAGTTAAAGCTACAATACTACCCCATTCGTTCATAGCATCTGCTTTATATAGTGTTTGCATAACCTTATGAAATGACATTGCAGATACATCTGTACCTTTTTGAGTCCAATCGTATTTTTGATCTGTGTAATGTCTACCCTTTCTTACATTAATAGACATTCCTATTGAGTGTAAAACAAAATCTAATTTACCACCTAATATTTTCATTGATTCAGAAATCAAATGCTCTAAATCTTCAATAGAAGTTGCGTCAGCTCCTATAACTTTAGAACCGGTTTTCTCTGCTAACTTATCAATTTCGCCCATTCTCATAGCGACTGGCGCATTAGATAAAACAAAGGTTCCTCCTTCTTCATGAACTCTTTCAGCAGTTTTCCAAGCAATAGAATTATGATCTAAAGCTCCAAATATTATACCTCTTTTTCCTTTTAAAAGATTATATGACATATTATAAGATTTTTCACAAATATAAGACTAATTGAGTAATTGCTTAGCATGAGCAACAGCAGAGTTAGAAATGTTATCTCCTTCAAGCATTTTTGCAATTTCTACAATTCTATCTTGATTATTCAATTTTATTAAGTTAGTAGTAGTTGAGTTATCCATTTCTGTTTTATATACTTTAAAGTGAGACTCCCCTTTCGCTGCAATTTGAGGCAGATGTGTAATTGTGAATATTTGCATCCTAGAACTCATTTCTTGCATAATATCTCCAATTTTATTAGACACTTCTCCAGAAACTCCAGTATCAATCTCATCAAACATTAATGTCGGTAACTTTTTATAGTTGGCAATAATAGATTTGATAGCTAGCATAATCCTAGAAATCTCACCTCCCGAAGCAGAATATTTCAATAATTTAAAGTCTGATCCTTTATTAGCACTAAACTTAAATTCTAACTTATCCATTCCATTAAAAAGAAAATCCTCAACTGGACTAATTTCAATTAAAAACTGAGCACTCTTCATGCCTAAATCACCTAATATTTCCTTGAGGTTTTTAACTAAATTCGGAATTACATTAACTCTATTACTATTTAACTGTTTGGATAAAACTAACAATTCACTCTCCATGGCCTTAATTAAAGAATTAAGTGTGTGAATTTCATCATCAATATTATTTGACTTAGAAACCTTGGTAGTTAAATCAGATTGGATAATAATTAGATCATTCAAATTATCAACAGAGTGTTTTCTTAAGACATTGTTTATTTTTGATAACAAATCACCTATTTCGGATAATTCTACAGGGCTGTTAGTTAACCTATCATTTGAAGCTTGGATATCTTTAGAGATATCATCTAAATCAATATAGATTGAATTTAATCTATTATACAGACTTAAAAAAGAATTGGACTTGAAAGACAAGTCTTTAAGGTTTGAATTCAACTTACTCATTAATGAAATTATACCATGCTCGTTATCATTCAAAATAGAGCTGCTTAGATTTAAATCACTCTTAATATCTTCGAAATTAGACAACTCTTTATAAGAGTTTTCTAGTTCATCTAGATTAATATCAGAAATGTTTAAATTGTTAATTTCCTCTAAAAGATGGTTATTATAATCAAAAGCTTTTGAGAGCTCTAGTTTAGAGTCTTTAATTAATTTTAATTCGGATTTATGATTTTTATATTTTAAGAATTTAACTTTATATTCTTTTAACAATTTATTATTATTAGAAACAGAGTCAATTACATCAAATTGAAAATCAATATTTACTAAATCTAAATTTTGGTGCTGAGAGTGAATATCTATAATATATTGGCTAATAGATGATAGTTGGTTTAATATTACTGGAGAGTCATTAACAAAAGCGCGGGATTTTCCTGAAGGTAATATTTCTCTTCTAATTATAGTATCCGTGTCATAATCAAGATTATTATCTGCAAAAACATTCTTCAAATTATAATTAGAAAGATCAAAAGTTGCCTCAACAATACACTTTTTATTCAAGTTATTTATTGATGAGCTATCTGATCTTTTTCCTAAAAGAAGGGATAATGCATTTATTAAAATTGATTTTCCAGCCCCAGTTTCACCTGTAATTATAGTTAATCCATTATTGAAATCTACATTCAAATCATCAATAAGTGCATAGTTTTTTATGGATAGGTTTTTTAACACTTTGTTTTAAAGATTATAATTTAAAATTTTATTTTTCTCCATTTGCTTGAATGCATAGGAGCTACTTTTGACAGCATTGAAATTAAATTAGTTATTTCTACACTAGGCCCAGCACTAAAAATATCTTGAATTTCATCAGACTTCGCGTCAAAGAACACTTTCAGGATATATGAATTTGGTCTACGACTATTCATTCTTTCAAAAGATATGATAGATTTACTAATATTTATTTTTGATTTTTTAACATCTTCAAACATATTATCTAAACCGTTAAGATGATAGTCATACAATGCAAAACTAAACTCTTTATATGTAGGAGATAGTATATTATCAATTAAATAATAGCGAGTCTGACGACCATCTTTAGCATTCCAGCCAAGGTAATTAGTTCCATTAGAATAATCTAAAATATTTCTAGCTTGTTGGTAATATTTTTTGCCAGAGTTTAATTTAAAGGAATCAGAATCCATACCTAAAATAATGTAGACGTGATATGACAAAACGGAAATTAAGTTTGATTCAAACTGATTAGGATTAAAAACAAAATTTTGGAATTCTTGATATCTGAATGAAAAATCTTTATCTATATAATTATAGATTGGTGATTCATAAGAAGAATTAAAGATAGGTCTAGATGACTGTACTTGTAGAGTCCCACTAAAAACATCATTATCATATGAACTAATATTAACAATCATTGAACAATTTATTTTTTCCTTATTTGAAAAAGAAATATTAGTCCAATTGGAATTATTTATAAATTCTGAGATTTGATTTTCTAAAGTTTTAAAAATTTGCAAATTCTCATTGCCTGTCTGAGTGGCATTAACAATAACACTACAATTTAGTTCTTGTGAAAATATTTGTGTAAAAGAAATTAAAAAAAAATATATAAATATTTTATTCATTTATTAATTCAATTATATTATTAATAATATCTAAAGAGACAGCTTTCTTATGTTTTAACGGAAAATTAATAATTTTATTTTCTTTTGATATAATAGAAACTTTATTAGTATCAAAACCAAAACCTGCTCCTTTGTCATTTAGAGAATTTAAAATTATTAAATCTAAATTTTTATTAATTAATTTACTTTTAGCATTCTCAATTTCATTGTCTGTTTCTAGAGAAAAGCCTATTAATAGTTGATTGGTTTTTGTCTTACCAAGGTGATATAAAATATCTTTAGTTTTCTCAACTTCAATAGATAAGTTCTGATTAGATTTTTTTAATTTTCTATTTGAAATAGATTTAGGTTTAAAATCTGCTACTGCAGCTGACATTATAACCACATCTGCTATACTATATTTATTTACAACCTCTTCAAACATTTGATCGGATGAAGTTATTAGTTTTAGCTGAATAGACTTAGATTTCAACTTTTCGTTAGTTGGACCACTAATTAAGATAACATTAGCTCCTAAATTAGAAGCTGTCTCTGCTAACTCAAAACCCATTTTTCCAGAGGAGTGATTTCCTATAAACCTAACAGGGTCTATTGGCTCAAATGTTGGACCAGCAGTAATTAAAAAAGTCTTTCCGCTTAAAGGCAAATTAATAGATAAATCTTTTTCAATAAAAGCAACAATATTCTCAGGCTTTGCCATTCTACCTTCACCAACTAAACCACTGGCTAATTCACCAGACTCTGGGGGGATTAGTATGTTGCCATAAGAAATAAGTTTTTCAATTGATAATTTAGTTGATTCATGTTTATACATATCTAGGTCCATTGCTGGAGCAAAATAAACTTTACATTTAGCAGATAAATATGTAGCTATTAATAGGTTGTCACAATTTCCATTGGACATTTTTGACAGAGTGTTGGCCGTAGCAGGACAAATTAGAAATAAGTCTGCCCATAAACCTAGTTCAACGTGATTATTCCATAACTCATCATCCTCGTCTGTGGTAAATGTAGACAAAACAGGGTTCTTTGAAAGTGTGGATAGTGTTAATGGTGTAACAAAGTCTTTAGCAGAGGGTGTCATAACTACTTTAACAGTACAATCTAACTTTATTAATAACCGAACTAAATTAGCAGTTTTATAAGCAGCAATACCACCAGTTACACCTAGTAATATTTTTTTTCCGCTTAAAACTGACATTAGATTACTTTTCTAGTGATTCTTCAGAGCTATTTCTATGATATATCTTTTCATCAAGCCATTCTTGAACAGCTAACGCGTGTGGCTTAGGTAACTTTTCGTAAAATTTAGAAACTTCAATTTGCTCTTTATTTTCAAAAATCTCTTCTAAACTATCGTTGTATGTAGCAAACTCTTCTAATTTATCGATTAACTCCGTACGTATATCAGAATTGATTTGTTCAGATCTCTTTGATATAATTGAAATTGCTTCATAGATATTATCAGTTGATTTGTCTATAATATTCCTATCGTATGTTTCTGTACTAACTGGTGCCTTTACTTTCTTTAAATCCATTTTTATTTAATTTCTAAGTTGTTTTTAATTTATTCAGTTCCTCAAATTTTAATTTTAAATCTTCGATAAACTCAGATTCATTGTAATACTTTAAGAAAGAATTATAATATGTAATCGCATCGTCTACTCTGTCTTGCATCTTGTAATTAACACTATTGATAGCTAACTGATATGCTGAATCAAATTTATAATACAATACTTTCTCTCTAAGAGAGGATCCTGGAAATTCAACCACAAAGTTATTGAATGATTTTATAGCAGCTTCATGATCATTAAGGGTGTTGTATTGTAATGCAGTACTGTAAACCTTATACTCAAGTTTATAATCCAGTTCAAATATAAGTGAGTTAGCATCTGCTATATATTCAGAATCTGGGAAAGTATTAATAAATAACTGTAATTTATCAATTGCAGTTTTAGTGTTATTTTGATCCTTTGAAAAAACAGGTGACATAAAATAATAACTCTTAGCAGCTAGAAAAGCTATCTCTTCATTTTTCTCGCTATTAGGGTAAGTATTTACGAATTTCTCCATTCGATAGTTTGAAGTATAGAAATCTTTTGTTTCATAAAAACACATAGCGTGCATATACATTAATTTTTGGGCTTGAGGCTTTCCTCTGTATTTAGGAACGATTTGTTCAAAAAGTCTATTCGCTTTTGAGAAATTTCCATCATCAAATAATGATGTTCCTAAGGCAAACTTGGAAGCGATATCATCGCCATTAATAGCTTTTTGATATTCGCCACAAGACATAAATATTATTGATATAAGTAATGTAAGTAGAGTTTGTTTCATAATTATTATCAATTTGCAAAAATAAACAAATTTAATGTATATAAAAAATATAGATCTATAGTCTTTAAAATATTATTTGGAGATTAATTTGTTGAGTTCATCATTAATTTGACTTCTTAGTTCTTTAGAAGCAGACAACAATGGAAGTCTTAATACATCATTACACAAATTCAATTTGCTTAGTACAAACTTTATGCCAGCTGGGTTATTTTCCTTAAAAATCAAAGAAATTATATTACATAACTCATTGTTTGCAGATTCTGCACTTAAAATTTTATTATTTAAGCCATCATCTATCATTTTAGAAAACATCTGTGGAAAAGCCTGGCCAATTACAGAGATAACTCCATCTCCACCGGCAACAACTGAAGAAAGGGCAAGATCATCATCACCAGAAATAATTAGAAAATTATCTGGCCTATTATTAATCAATTCTAAGTACTGATTAATATCATTACCAGCTTCTTTAATACCAATAATTGACTTAAATTCATTAGCAAGTCTTAAAACAGTATTAGGTAAAATATTTTT
>CAJVXR010000051.1 GCA_913009535.1 uncultured Flavobacteriales bacterium
AGTCACCAATAAGAACTAATTTAAGTTTTTGATCTTTTTTAACTTTTAAGTTTCTTGTATTTAGTCTTACAGAAGCAAAGCCACCATTATTATCTAAGGATACTCTTCCTTTAAAGACTAGTGTTTCATTTTCTGTGAAAATCATTGACGAATTAGATACTCCGCCCATTACATTGTCATTAACAACGAACCACTGGTCGATATCTGTATTAATCTGGTTAGTCCTGTCAGTTTGCATAACTATAATTTGGGTTATTATTAAGAGTATTTTAGTAAAGATCATCTATCTAAGAACTATTTTTTTTATAGCATCTTTTTCAAGAGCATCATTTAAAAGATTAATTATTTTTTCTTTACCATAACTCAGTTCTTCTCTTAGTGTAGAAGAGCTTAGACTCACATATAGAGTTTTGTTTTTTAAGTGAATGTCCGTAGTGTAATTACTTACACCATTTTTCATTATTTTAAACCATGCATCTTTAGCATCTACTTTTTCAAGCCCTTTTTCTAAATTATTCTTCCTAAGAAAGCTATTAAGTAATGTTCCAATTTTTATTTCGTCTTCATTCATCTAATCTAGGTTTAGTTTTTCATATACTTTATAATGATAAATATAATTATCTTTATTAGTGAGATATAAATTTACCGAATCTAGTTTAATTATAGTTTCAATAAACTTATTATTGTTTAAGTCGTAATATTCTATTTGAGTTTTATTATCATCTCCTTGATACACGTTAAAATTAATTTGATGCATTGAGGTGATGAATTTCCCATCGAACTTTGGATTAACTTTTTTTCTTAGACCTTTATTATTATTCACTTCAAAAAAATCAATTGTTCCACTGAATGGATAGGTTTTTAAAAGTTTGTTGTTTTGTTTTACAGATTGAATTTCCCAATAGCCATTTAACAAGCTAATATCTAGACTCGGTTTTTCATCGCAAGAAAATGTAATGCATAAACAAAAAAGAATTATAGTTTTTTTCACAAGTTGAATATTGAGTTTGAGTTGGTAATTTCTTTTATAGATTCTTTTGTTCTTTCTTCCTCTGTATCCGAGATGAAAATCTGACCAAAATCATTAGCGCTAACTAAATTTATTATCTGTTTAACTCTATTTTTGTCTAATTTGTCAAAAATATCATCCAATAATAAAATCGGATTATTATTAGTTTGATTTTTTAAAAAATCAAATTGTGCTAGTTTTAATGCTATTAACAAGGATTTTTGTTGACCTTGGCTACCAAACTTTTTAACTGAGTAATTATTAATGTTGAAAATTAAATCATCTTTATGAATACCCTTAGATGTGTATTGTAAAAACATATCTTTTTCTAAACTATTTTTTAGTAGAATAGATAGTTTTTCTGCGTCAAGATCTGTTTTGTAAGTGATATTCACATCTTCATTATCATTAGAAATAGACTTGTATTTATCTTTAAATACCGATACGAAATCTTTCAAAAATAATTTCCTTTTTTCAAAAATACTTTCCCCAATAATTTCTAGCTGTGAATCATATACCTCAATTGTATTGATATCAATATTTTTGTTTTTATAGATGAGTTTTAATAAACTATTTCTTTGGGTTAGTACTTTGTTATAATTTATAATATTATCTAAGTAATCCTTATCACTTTGGGAAATTACACTATCTAAAAATTTTCTTCTTGTCTCACTTCCTTCAGCGATTAAATTTCTGTCACTTGGAGATATGATGACTAATGGAAGTAAGCCTATATGATCGCTAAATTTTTCATATTTTTTGTTATTTCTTTTAATAACCTTCTTGTCATTTTTTTTAAAATTTATAATAATAGTTTCTTGCTTTTGGTTTTTAAGATAAGAGCCTTTAATTGCAAAGAAATCTTCTCCATGTTTTATGTTTTGTGAAGAAATGGGGTTAAAATAACTTTTACCAAAAGATAAATGATAAATAGCATCAAGTATATTTGATTTACCAACTCCATTTGGACCTATAAAACAATTAATATTATTGTCTAATTTTATGGTTTTACTGCTAAAACTTTTATAATTAGTTAATGTTATTGACTTTAATATCATTAGAGGTATTAATAAAAAAAATGATTAAATTGAGATTTAATACTGCAAATTATTGAAAAATTACAAATATTTTATCCTTTTTTAAGAATAAAAATATATTTTTGCGACTCAAAATATTTTTAATTTATGGCAACTTATAAAAAAAAAGGATCTAAATCTAAGTCATCTCTTAGCAATTTAGAAGAGTTAGAGAGTAAATCAGCAACAGCTGGAGTTTTCAACACTTTAGATGATGGAGCTTCTAAGACAGAAGAATGGGTCGCTGCAAATCAGAAATACATTTTTATTGTGATAGGTATTGCAGCAGTTTTTGTTTTAGGTTTTTTAGGTTTTGACAAGTACGTTCAACAACCAGCGGAATCTAATGCAATGAACGAAATGCATCATGCCCAAACTTATTTTGAGTCTGCTAATCAAACGAAAAACGATTCACTATTTAATTTATCTTTAAATGGAACGGATGGTAAATTTGGTATGATTGATTTGATAGAAAATTATCCAGGTACCAAAGCATCTAATTTAGCTAGTTACTACGCTGGAATGTCTTACTTAAATTTAAACGACTATCAAAACTCTATAAAATATTTAAGTCAATTTAAATCTGAGGATGAAATTCTTGGTTCTACTGCTTTAGGTTCTATTGGAGACTGTTTTTCTCAGTTAAATCAATTTGAAGATGCTTTTGAATACTATCAAAAAGCAATCAATTTCACATCAAATGATTTTACTACCCCGATGTATTTGCTTAAAGCTGGTTATATTGGTTTAGAAATTAATCAATCAAAAAAATCATTGAACTTTTTTAATAGGATAAAAAATGATTTTTCAAATTCAATTGAAGCTACAAATATCGATGCGTTGATTGGTATGGCAAGCGCTTCTTCTAAATAATTATTATGAGTACTAACCACTCAAATTTGTCAGATTATGATATGGCTAGTGTTCCAAGTGGAGATAACTTAACTGTTGGTTTGGTTGTTTCTGAGTGGAACGAAGATATCACTGAATCCCTATATAGTGGTGCTTATGATACTCTTGTTGAACGTGGCGTCATATCCAATAACATTAAAAGAATTAATGTTCCTGGAAGCTTTGAATTAGTCTATGGATCTAAAAAAATGATTCAATCTAATGTAGATGTTGTTATAGCTATTGGTTGTGTAATTAAAGGGGAAACAGAACATTTTAATTATATCTGTCATTCTGTATCTAACGGTATTATTGATTTAAATATTAATTTTAACACACCAGTTGTTTTTTGTGTATTAACTGATAACAATAAGCAACAATCAGTAGATAGATCTGGAGGTAAGCATGGAAATAAGGGTGTAGAGGCAGCTATTACAGCATTAAAACTTTCTGCTATTAAATAGTGAAGAAACTATTTTAATAAAAGATTTAATTCATTATTTTTATTTAAAATTTCATAATGGGCTTGCTCAATTTTAATTCTAAGAATAATAAAGTTTATAATTATTCTGGCAGATTTGCTAAAACAAAACTTAAACTAAAACCTAAATTTGATGAATTTAGATCAACACTAGGTTCTAATAATGGAATTAAAAATAAATTTACGAAAGCTGTTAATGATTATGATAATCAAACAGAGAAATCAGTCAAAAAACGTTTAGTTGTAATTATATTTATTTTGATATTAGTTTTTCTTTATATAATAGACTTTGATTTAAAAATATTTTATAATTAATGAGTAACCTAATTAAATTATTACCAGATCACGTTGCTAATCAAATAGCTGCAGGTGAAGTAGTCCAAAGACCTTCCTCAGTAGTTAAAGAGCTATTAGAGAACTCTATAGATTCTGGTGCTAAGAAAATATCTTTATTAATAAAAGAAGCTGGTAGAACTCTGATTCAAGTTGTAGATAACGGAAGTGGGATGTCTGAAAAAGATGCGGTTATTTGCTTTGAGCGTCATTCAACTTCAAAAATTACTAATGCAGCCGATTTATTTAATTTATCTACAAAAGGTTTTAGGGGTGAGGCTTTAGCTAGTATAGCAGCAATTTCACATACAGAGTTAATTACAAAGAACGAATCTAGTGACATCGGTACATTTATAAAGATTGAGGGAAATAAAATCATTCAAAATAAGTCAATTGTCTCCAATATTGGTTCTTCTATTTCCGTTAAAAATCTTTTTTATAATGTACCAGCTCGAAGAAATTTTTTAAAATCTGACAATGTAGAGGTTCGACATATCATAAATGAGTTTCATAGAGTGGCACTAGCTCACCCAGAAATTCATTTTGAATTTGATAATAATGACTTACAATTATTTAGTTTACCAATTTCCAACATAAGACAGAGAATCGTTAATATTTTTGGGTCTAAGTCGAACGAAAAACTAGTCCCAGTTGATGAAACAACTGAAGTTTTAAAGCTTTCAGGTTTTATCTTCAAACCTGAATTCTCAAAAAAATCAAGAGGAGAACAGTTTTTTTTTGTAAATAATAGATATATAAAAAATGCCTACTTAAACCATGCAGTTAATTCTGCTTTTGAAGGTTTAATTAATAGCGGATATAACGCATCCTATTTTCTTTTTCTAGAAGTTGACCCAAAACGTATAGATATAAATATACATCCAACTAAGACTGAAATTAAATTTGATGATGATCATACAATTTATGCAATATTAAGATCTGCTATTAAACATAGTTTAGGTCAATTTAATATATCTCCAGTTCTAGACTTTGATAGGGATAAAAACTTAGATATTCCTTATAAATACACCTCTATGCCAGCTAGTGCTAATCTTGAAGTAGAAGTGGATCGTAATTATAACCCATTTGAAAAAAACAATAGTGAACTCAAGTCTCAAATCAATACTCAGGATTTTGCTAAAGAGGAAGAATTAGTATATTCTAGCTTATCTGAAAATTTAAATTCACAATTAGATGTATCTGACAGCTTAAAAGACTCTAAACCAACTGTATTTCAGCTTAGAAATAAGTATTTAGTAAATAAAATTAAATCTGGGCTTGTTATTATAAATCAAAACAGAGCACATCAAAGAATTTTATATGAAAATTTCCTTAAATATATTACTGTTCAGGGAAATGAATCACAAAAATTATTATATCCTATTGAGGTACATTTATCAATAAAAGAAATTGCTATTATTGATAACTTTAAAACACAACTAAATAATTCTGGTTTTTTATTTGATACTGTCAATAATGAGACCTTATCTTTCTCTTCCTTACCAGCATCTATTGAGGAAAGTAATATAGAGTCAATAATAAGACAGCTGTTGGATAATATTAGTAATGAAATTCCTGACGATAATTTTAGCCAAACGGATATGATTTCAAAATCTTTAGCTAAAAGTATGTCTATTAAAAATGGACAAAATTTAAACCCCAATGAAATGGAATATATCGTTAATGGACTATTTGCTTGTAAAGAACCAAATATATCTCCATTTAATAAAAGAACATACATTACTTTAACCTCTGAAGATTTAGATACTAAATTCAACTAAAATATGCTTAGAACTATTACAGACGGAGTTAAACACCTATTAATAATTAATGTCATTATGTTTGGTGCTACTTTTTTGATTAATCCTGATTTAATGTATTCTCTTTTTGGTTTGTATTTCCCAGAAAATAATATATTTCAACCATGGCAAATTATCTCCCATATGTTCATGCACGGAGATTTAATGCACTTAATATTTAATATGGTAGCTCTTTATATGTTTGGAACTGCAGTAGAGCAGGTCTATGGCACCAATAAATTTATATTTCTATATTTTTCTTGTGGTTTAGGGGCAGCTTTAATTTCTTTGACATTCTCCTACTATAGTTTTTATAGTGTTCTAGATATACTAGTTTCATCGGATATAAGTAAGTCTGAGATTTTAAATTTATTAAATCAAGGTAAATATAACTCGGGTTGGTTATCTGTAATTGGCGAATCAGATTTAGGTGCTTTTATTTCAGCATTTAATACAACTATGGTTGGTGCCTCGGGAGCTATAATGGGAGTTTTAGTAGCGTTTGGGTATCTATTTCCTGAAAGTAAGCTAATGCTATTGTTTTTACCTTTTCCTATCAAGGCAAAGTATTTTATTCCTGGAATTATTTTACTGGATTTATTTTCTGCTGTAACTGGTGCTTCAATTTTTAGTCCAAGTAATACTGCCTACATTGCACACCTAGGTGGTGCTTTTACAGGTTTTTTAATAATGTACTATTGGAGAAAGAACCAATTTAATTCAAATAGATGGAATTAAATGACCTAAAAATTAAATATAAATCTTTTTCAATTTTTGAAAAAATTATATTTTTTAATTCTACAATATTTCTCCTTTCTTTAGCTTTTAAAAGCTTTATTCTTGATTTCTTTCAGCTTAATTCAAATATTGAAAATCTCTTACTTAATCCCTGGACCTTAGTAACCTACTCTTTTGTACACATAAGTATCTGGGATCTCTTTTTTAATATGTTAATACTTTTTTATGTTAGTACACCACTAGTTAATATTTTTAAAAATACTCTACCTCTAAAAATATATTTTTATGGAATTTTAATAGGTGGTTTATTTTTTGTGTTATCATCTTCATTTTTAATCTCTATTGATCGTGTTTATAACTTAATTGGTGCATCAGCAGGAGTTAGAGCACTTTTGATCTTTTTGTGCTTGTATATGCCTTATAAAGAAGTTTCTATCGCTTTTTGGAAGGTTAAATTAAAATATGTAGCATATGTAATTCTACTAATTGATGTTTTAGGTGCTTTTGGAGTTAATTCAGGTGGATATATTTCACACCTTGGAGGTGATTTACTAGGAATGTATTTTTACTCTAATTTATATCCATCTAAAAAGGGATCATTTTTTGACTGGAAAACCATCCAATCCTATTTTTTTAGTAAATCTAAAATGAAATATTATAAAAATAAGGATGTTAAAAAACAAAACCTTAAAAGTGATGCTGTTGCTCAAAAACGAATAGATGTTATTTTAGATAAAATCAGTAAAAGTGGTTACGAAAATTTATCAAAAGATGAAAAAGATTTTTTATTTAAGGCTGGAAAAAAGTAGTATCATATGAAAAACCTTAATCTTATTGATAAACTACTTTATTTCATTAATTCTATTTTAGCTATACTTTTATTATTTTCTTTTACTCTACAGTACATAAAACCTAGTTTATTTCCTTATTTATCTTTTGTGAGCTTATCTGTACCAATATTATTATTACTAAATTTTTTATTTTGTGTATACTGGATAATTAAATTAAAAAAGCAGTTTATATTATCTCTGTTAATTTTGTTAATTGGATATAGTCAAGTGCTTTCCTTTTTTAAACTATCTAAAAATATTGAAAGAGTTAGTCCTGACAATATTAGTGTTATGAGTTATAATGTTCGACTTTTTAATTTATATAATTGGATTGACAATGATGAAATATTAAATGATATAAAGTCTTTTGTCAATAATGAAAATCCTGATGTTATTAATATCCAAGAATTTAGAAGTACTAAGGAATTTTCTTTAGATGCGTACCCCTATAAACACTCATCTTTAAGTGATGGTAAAACTAGTTATGGTTTGGCTTCTTTTTCTAAATTACCAATAGTAAATCAGGGAGTTATATTATCTGAAAACTCTTCTGCTATTGCTATTTATATAGATGTTATAAAGTATAGAGATACTTTAAGGTTTTATAATATCCATCTCAAGTCTTTTAAATTAGAATCGGAATTAGAAATTATTTCAGAAACCAACTCTGATAAAATCTTAAATGTATTCGACAACACATTCAAGATTCAGGAAAACCAATCTAAAATTATTTCTAAACATATTAAACAATCTCCTTATAAAGTGGTGGTTTCTGGTGACTTTAATAATACTGCTTATTCATATGTTTACAAGCTTTTAAAAGATGATTTAGTAGATGCTTTTGATTCTGCAGGTAGTGGTTTTGGTAGTACCTACAACTTTAAATATTTTCCTATGAGAATAGATTTTATCTTAATGGATAATTCATTTAGAATAAATGAATTCAAGACTTTTGATAAAAACTTGTCAGATCACTTTCCTATAATTTCTACTTTTAATTTATAAGTGAGGTTGAATTATTTCCTTCACAGAACAGAACATCTAGAATACTTAAGTTTGGTAGATAACCATATTTTGATTCAAACACCTGGATATACTTAGGCGTAGCATATTCTTTTTCTTTTCTAGCGACACTTAAATATCTTAGATCAATAAGTCCAGAGTAATTTTCATTATAACTTTCACTTTTCACATAATTTATATTAACGTCTAATAAATTACTAATTAGATTGATGCATTTGATATTAAAATCCACTAAAAACATTTCTTTTTCCGAGTAAAGGTTTATAAAATCATCTTCAAAATATTCAAAATAAGGTGAGCTTCTATACGCACTCTGTAAAGATTTAAGATGTAGTGCCATCCAATCTGATTCATAAGATATTTTGATATCTATATAGAGTTCTCTGTTTTTATGGGTGTGAATTACAGGGATAAAGAGACCTAACTTACCGTTAGCTCCGTAAATATAGGTTCTATTTCTATAAGTTTGTTTTTGATAGTTATCACTTACTTCAAAAAGGATTTTTTCGGCTTTGATAATCTGTGTAAACTGCTGAATATTAGGAAAGTAATTTGGATGAATTATAATATCCATTAATCTTCTTTTTTATATTTTTTCCACTTTTTTACTCCAAAATAAATTCCAAGAAATACTAAAAATGGTACAAAATAGGAGGTAGGACTACCTTCACCATGGACTGTTGTAAACATTCTTTCCCATCTTATTTTATTAAACCCTTTTCCATTTGTATTCCAACTCAACCATTTAAATACTGGTTTTCCAACAACATGGTCAAATGGAACAAATCCCCAAGCTCTTGAATCCTGAGAGTTATGGCGATTATCACCCATTAGCCAATAATAGTCTTGTTTGAAAGTATACTCAGTTGTAAGTTCTCCATTTATAAAAATATTATCACCTTCTACACTTAGTGTATTATTTTCATAAACTTCAATTACCCTTTTATAAAGAGGTAAGTTTTCAAAATTAATATCTATCGTAGATCCTTCCTCTGGTATGTATAAAGGACCAAAATAATCGTTGTTCCAGTTGTAATTTTCGTTATGTGGAAATATATTAGAGTCTCTATTTCCTTCTACCGCTAAATATTTTTCAATTGAACCAACATTAGGATGGTTTTTGAATTTATCCACAATCTTATCGCTCATAGCGATAAATTGATATGTATTGTTTCTGTTAATTATCCCAAAAGGATCAGTTATATCATAATTATTAACCATTACTTTTTTACTGAAAGTTCTGTTTTTTGGTTCTACCAAATAAGAGAACTGTAACTCTGCACGATCATTTAATTTATTTTTCTCTCCGTTTATATAAACATATCCGTCTTTGATTTCTATTGTATCACCGGCTATGCCTACACATCTTTTTACGTAATTGGTTTTCTTATCAATAGGCTTGTAGTAATATTTATCTGTGTGATACATGTTTAGCATAGTATCTACAGGCCAGTTAAAAACAACAATGTCATTATTTTTTATTTTCTGAAAACCTGGGAGTCTCAAGTAGGGTAATTCAAAATCTTTTAAATACGATTTTGTTTTAATAAAAGGAATAGTATCATGCACCATAGGAGCTGCAACTGTAGTCATTGGTACTCTAGCACCATAATGAAACTTACTGACAAATAAGAAATCTCCTACTAATAATGATTTTTCTAATGAAGATGTAGGAATCGTGTAAGGTTGCATTACATAATTGTGTACTAGGGTAGCGGCAATAATTGCCCAAAAAATTGAGCTGGTCCATTCTCCACTAGTACTTTTTGGGTTTATATCTCTATTTTTAACATGATTTAGATCTAAAAAATAGTTGAGGTAATAGGTGTACAAACCTAGTGTAATGATTGTAAGAAAAGTATCTAGGTATGTATTTTTACCAAAACTTCTTGCAATTTCAACCCATAGTACTATAAACATCATAACATTTATAACAGGAAAGAAAAGTAAAAACACTAACCACCACTTACGATTAATTATTCGCATTAAAACAATGGCATTATAAACAGGCACAAATGCGGCCCAAGGCTTTTCACCAGCTTTAATATATAATTTCCATGTTCCTAGGCCATGTATAAATTGTACTGCAATAAATATTATAAACCAATCTTGGTAAGACATTTTTTTTAAATTTTTTTAAATTTAATAATTCAGTTAAAACAATAACTACTATTTAACCCATGTTTAACATATCACTTATAGAAAAACAACCTTTTTTATTTACTAACCACTCTGCCGCAACTACTGCACCTAAAGCAAATCCATCTCGGCTCAGAGCTTCATGCTTAATAGAGATAATATCATTTTTAGAACTATATATCACTTTATGAATCCCATTTACTTCCTTTTCTCTGAAAGAATTCATATTAATTATATCATCAGATTTAGAATCTAACTCCCAATTTTTATATCTAGAATTAGAAATAATATCCTTTGCTACTGTAATCGCAGTTCCGCTAGGTTTATCTACTTTATGTATATGATGAGTTTCATCTATTGAAGCTT
>CAJVXR010000052.1 GCA_913009535.1 uncultured Flavobacteriales bacterium
CTAATAGACCTAGTAATTTAATTACTAAAGTGGCACACATTTTAGCTTGGTTTAAGCAGCATCCTTAATTTATAATCTTTCTAAATTAGCAGCCTTAACTTACTTATAACAATAAATTAAGAAGTTGTTTATTATAAATTTATAAATTTGATTTCAAACAATTACAACTTTAAAATATCTTTTAACTAAATCATATATAAGATGGAAAACTTATCAAATTCTAACGGTGATGGATCTGGAAAATGTCCTTTTGCCCCAGCTTCAAAAAAACATACTACTGCTGGAGCTTATTCAAACTCAAGTTGGTGGCCTAATCAATTAAATTTAAGAATATTACATCAGAATTCATCAGTAACTAGACCAACAAATAAAGATTTTAATTACTCGGCTGAATTTAAAAGTCTAGACTTAGATGTGTTAAAGAAAGATCTTTATGATTTAATGACAGACTCACAAGATTGGTGGCCTGCTGATTATGGTCATTATGGCCCATTTTTTATTAGAATGGCATGGCACAGCGCAGGCACATATAGAATTGCTGATGGTAGAGGTGGCGCTTCTGCAGGAACACTTAGATTCGCACCCTTGAATAGCTGGCCAGACAATGGAAATTTAGATAAAGCTCGTCGTTTATTATGGCCTATTAAACAAAAATATGGTGAAAAGATTTCTTGGGCTGATTTAATGATCCTAACAGGCAATTGTGCTTTGGAATCTATGGGTTTTAAAACTTATGGTTTTGGTGGCGGTCGTGAAGATATTTGGGAACCTGAAGGAGATATCTACTGGGGTCCAGAAACAGACTGGCTTGAAGACGAGAGATACAAAGGAGACCGTGAACTCGATAACCCTCTTGGGGCTGTACAGATGGGACTTATTTATGTAAATCCAGAAGGGCCAAATAGTAATCCAGATCCTCTGGCTTCAGCAAGAGATATTAGAGAAACTTTCGCTCGAATGGCAATGAATGACGAAGAGACTGTTGCGTTAATTGCAGGAGGACATACTTTTGGAAAAACCCACGGAGCTGGAGATCCATCTAATGTTGGTCCAGAGCCAGAAGGTGCAAGTATTGAACAAATGGGTTTTGGGTGGAAGAATTCATTTAAGTCAGGAAAAGGAGTAGACACTATTACCAGTGGACTTGAAGGAGCCTGGACTCCTACGCCAATTAAATGGGATAGCACATATTTTGATACATTATTCGGATATGAATGGGAACTTACTAAAAGTCCCGCCGGAGCTCAGCAATGGGCTCCTAAAGACGGTGGGGGAGTTGGCTCTGTTCCAGATGCTCATGATAAGTCAAAAAGTCACGCTCCTATGATGGCAACTACTGATATAGCCTTAATAATGGATCCTAAATACCTTGAAATATCAAAACGATTTCATGAAAATATTGACCAGCTTGAAGATGCATTTGCAAAAGCTTGGTTTAAATTAACTCACCGTGATATGGGTCCTATTTCAAGATACTTAGGAAAAGAAGTTCCTAGTGAAGTATTGATATGGCAAGATCCTATTCCGAAAGTTGAATATGACTTAATAAACAGCAATGATATAGATTCTTTAAAGGCTTTAATAACTAAGTCTGGAATTTCAAATTCTCAACTAATATCTACTGCTTGGGCATCTGCGTCTACCTATAGAGGTACAGATAAAAGAGGTGGAGCAAATGGAGCTAGACTTCAATTATCTCCACAAAATAATTGGGAGGTTAACGAACCGAATAATTTGAATAAAGCTTTAGATGCATTAAAATCTATTCAGACAGCTTTTAATCAGTCAAATGGATCTAAAAAAGTTTCCATGGCTGATTTGATAATTTTAGCAGGAAATACAGCAGTTGAAAATTCTGCAAAAATCGCTGGCCATAATATTTCTATCTCTTTTGTTGCCGGTAGAAATGATGCGACACAAGATAATACTGATGTTGATTCCTTCTCAGTTTTGGAACCAAAAGCAGATGGCTTTAGAAATTATATGAAACCAAATCAGGATAGGCACGCTGAAGAATTACTTCTTGATAAAGCACATTTATTGACTTTAAGTGCCCCTGAAATGACCGTTTTATTGGCTGGAATGAGAGTCTTAGATACTAATTATAACGAGACGAAACATGGTCTATTGACAAATAATCCTGGAGCTTTAACAAATGATTTCTTTATCAATTTATTAGACATGAATATTGAATGGGAAGCACAGTCAAATTCTGAAATTTTGTTTAATGGAGTTGATAGAAAATCAGGAAAAATTGTATGGACTGCCACTCGAGCGGATTTGATTTTTGGATCAAATTCACAATTACGAGCACTAGCGGAATCGTATGCTTGTAATGATTCAAAAGAAAAGTTCGTTAGTGATTTTGTTAAAGTTTGGACTAAAGTAATGGATCTAGATAGGTTTTAGGCTTAGTTAACTGGAGAAACACCTATATCGTTTTCGTGTTACTTTATTTATAGTTTAATAAAAATGTAATTTTATTGTGTTTTTCCTAAATATAGTTTTCCGGACCTGCGAATAATTGAAATATTAATTAAAACTATATTTTTAGTTGTGTTTTGATTTAGCTTTGTTATAAATCTTAAATCCATGAAAAATTACATCTTTTTTATATTAACTCTAAACACATTACTAACCTATTCTCAAATGGCTCTTCCTATTAATTTTGAAGATGGTCAAGTAACTACAGAAAGTTTTGTTGACTTTAACGGAGGTACTGGGACTGTGGTTGATAATCCGTTTATTACTGATGATAACTCTAGTAATACAGTTGGTAAAATAGTTAGAGATGGTGGAGATATTTGGGCAGGAAGTTATTTAATTGTTTCTCCCATTGATTTTACTTCTGAAACTACAATAAAGATGAATGTATACTCTGCTTCACCAGGATTACTTGTTAAATTTAAGTTAGAAGATGACAACGACCCTGTAACTGCCGTGGTTGAAAGAGATGCATATACAACTAAATCTAATCAATGGGAAACTTTAACATGGAGTTTTTCAGGGGAACAATCAAATATATTCCAAAAACTTGTTTTAATGTTTGACTTTGGAAATACAGGCGATGCAACAGAAAGTTCAACTTTTTATTTTGATGATATTTATCAATTTGATCCAACAGGTGGCTTAGCTCAAATTGATTTGCCAATTACATATGATGATTCATCAATCTACTACTCATTAATTCCTTTTGGTGATGAAGAGGGAGCGTCTGATATTATATATAATTCAGGTGCCAACAATCTTGCTTATGTCGCAAAAAGTAGTTCGGCTGCTACTTGGGCAGGTGTAACAATTAGTAATGAGAGTGGTTTAGAAAACAATATTCCGGTAACTTCCTCAAATTCAAAAATGTATGTACATACCTATGTGACTGGAAGTTCAAATACAGGAATACCTGTAAGACTAAAGATTGAAAATAAGAATGATCCAACACAATCTGTAGAAACAGAGGCATATACAACAGTAGTTGATGCTTATGAAGTCTTAGAGTTTGACTTTAATAATGAGGCCACAGGAACAGCAGCTCTAAATGAAAGCTACCCATTTAATATGGCATCTTTATTTTTTAATTTTGGATCTGCAGGAGATGACCAAACTGTATATTATTTTGATAATATTTCTTTTGGATCGCCAATCTCATTAGGTTTAGATATCGTTTCTAATGAGAGTTTTAAACTTTATCCAAATCCTGTTGAAGATTATTTATATATTCAATCATCGGATACAACTATAAAAAATATTGATATTTATAATATATTAGGAAAAAAAATCTACAGTATTAGTTCTGAAAACAGGTTGGATATGAGTTCTTACAGCGCTGGTATATATTTTGTAAAAATTAATAACTCTACATTTAAGATTGTAAAAAAGTAGTTGAATACTTATAATATATAAGGTATAATAGCTTTTCTTTTTTTAGGGTAATTATCAAATTTTTCTTTGTACCATTTATGATGATTAAGAGACCTTGGACTTAGATTACAAAATGTCCATATAGCAAAAGTCATTGACGGTAAATTACAAGCTATTATCATAAACCCAATCCATTCTACTACCTCACCAAAATGGTTTGGACAAGAAATATATTTAAACAAACCTCCGTACGGAATTTGATAACTTTCATCGCTTGTTCTTAAAGATATTAAATGCTTGTCTGCAACTTTGTTAATGTGCATTCCAGTAAAAAAAACAACTATACCAATCATTACATTTAATGAAATCACAGACGATATTTCTGTGTTTAAATATCCGAGGTAGTATCCATTTAAAAAGCCATTTACAGAATTAAATAGTATAGCACTACAAGCAATTAATAAAGGCATCTTTTTATTATCAGTTTTTATTTTAAAAGGAAATATGAATGTTCTATTAAAATAATGTAATACCCATAATATTAGTAATAAATAAGTTAATGTAGTTTTTTCAGTGGGTCCAATAAGTGTAATTATAGGCATCAATAAAAAAGCAGGGAGCTCCATAATAAACCATCCCCATTTATTAGAAATCATAACCCCCCATTTATTATTAGTGTGCCTACCGTAGGGAGCTTTAATTTTGAAAATTACTAAAACGATAAATGTTGTTATGGCTATAGCAATCCATATGTAGTTTATTAATTCAAACATTTAAATTCATTTAATTAATAAATTAAATATAATGAATGTTATTGTTATTAATTTGATAAATTTATAGAATGAACTTAGACTCTACCGCAAAAGAAATTATAGATTATTTAGAAAATCGTATTGATAAGAATTTAGTTAAAAACTCTGTCCATAAAGTAAAGTTTATGACCGCCAGAGATATGATTGTTGAAATCACAAAAAAGTAATTGGCTTAATTAGATGGTTTTATGAAACGCTATATTTTTTCTTTATTAATGTTTTTCTCATTCTCTTTTTTAACTGCTCAAAATGGAGATTCTTGTCAAACTCCAATTGAAATAAATGCAGGAAACTATTACATAAACAATATAGATGGGGATTCATACAGTCTTAACTGCACTGAGCTTGATTATAATAATTCTAATTTAGAATGGTTTTCTTATTCGTCTGATCAAAACATATTTGTAACGGTAACTTCCGATTTAGAATCAAATCAAAATGATGACACAAGACTTCATATTTATGAAGGGTCTTGTGATAATTTAGTCTGCGTTGTCGGTGATGACGATGGGGGAAGTTTTAATAATGGGTTTTTATCAACTGCTACTTTTCAGGCCATTGCTGGGGTTACATATTACATTGCATGGGATAGTTTTTGGTCCAACTCCAGTTTTGATTTTCAAATTATTGAATCGGATACTCCACCTGCATCAACTTACACAAGTTTTGAACATCATGGAATAGACAGGGATTACATTTATTACGAACCTGAAGGGTTAGAAGAAAACTCTCCTTTAGTTTTTGTAATGCATGGTTATAGTGGAGATGCAGAGAATATTAGTAATTATTCCAACATGAATGATATTGCAGATGAGTATGGCTTTGCTGTTTGTTACCCTAGAGGCACTGTTGATGGTTCAGGAAATAGATTTTGGAATGTTGGATATGATTTTCATCCAAACGAAACTGTTGATGATGTTGACTTTTTAAAAGAATTAGCCATCTACTTGCAATCTGAACATAACTTAAATGCTGATAAAACATTTGCAACTGGAATGTCAAATGGTGGAGAGATGTGTTACATGTTAGCCTGTCAAGCATCAGAAACATTTAAAGCAGTTGTTTCTGTTGCAGGAATGATGTTACAAGAAATAATGGATACTTGTAACCCGTCGAATCTAATCTCAATTTTTGAAATACATGGTATCAATGATAATGTTAATTACTATAATGGCGACCCAACATCTTCCGGAGGTTGGGGGGTGTATCCAAGTATTCCTGAAACAATTGATTATTGGGCTGAAATGAACAATTGTAATGAATTTTCCACTGAAGACTTACCTAACACTAATACTACGGACGGTAGTTACGTTGTTAGTGAAAAAAATTACGGCGCAGTAAACAACAATGAAGTATGGCTCTACAAGGTTTACGGAGGTGGACATGATTGGCCAGGGACTCAAGGAGCCAATATGGATATAGATGCTTCTTTAGAGGCATGGTTGTTTTTTAATCACATAATAACCAACAGTCTTGATGTAAACAATAATCAAAAGGTAAATAACTATTTATATCCTAACCCTGCAAAAAATTCTTTTAGTATATCTTCTTCAAATGAAGTCATTTCTTATGTTATTTATAACATCTCTGGTGATAAAGTTTTAAAGGGAACCAATAAAATTAATATTGATATTTCTACTTTAAGTAGCGGTATTTATTTTGTAAATGTTCAAGAAAATAATTTATCCTCAATCAAAAAACTTATTGTAAAATAGCTTTATTTTATTTTTTTAAACTTACAAAAGTTAAAATTTTGTATTGTTTCAAATGGGGTAATATGATCGGTGTTTAAATGCTCTACTAATTCAAAACTATTACATAACAAACTCTGTAAATTTTTCACAGAATATCTACTGATTTTCAATCCGCTACATTTTAATGGTCCATTTTCTGAAAAAGTCCCAATAATTAAAGTTCCCTCTTTATTTATGTTTTCTTCACAAATATTTACGTATTTATTTATTTCTTCTTTCTTTGTTAAAAAATGAAATACGGCTCTATCATGCCATAAATCAAAGTTTCTATTTGGTTTAAAATCTAAGATATCCAAATTGTAGAATTTGCCAGAATTTTTGTAATTATTTGTTCTTTCTTCTACTTCTTTTAATGCATTATTAGATATGTCAAGTAAGCTGATCTTCGAATATTTTTTTTCTAGCAAATTGTCAATTAAGAAGCTTTTTCCACACCCAATATCAATTATTTCAGCAGACTTGTTAATTCCAGAACTTTCAATCAAAGAAAGAGATATAAGTGGCTTTTTCTGAAACCAGCTCACTCCATCTAACTTTTTAGTTTCATATATTATTTCCCAATGTTTTTCTTTCTCTTTCATAAGATTATTATTTATAACATAAAAGTACATAAGATTATAATTACTTTTACTAGTGATTAATAATATCTTTTTTTAGCCCCGTAGTTTAATGGATAGAATAGAAGTTTCCTAAACTTTTGATACAGGTTCGATTCCTGTCGGGGCTACAATTTATGCCTAAGAGTAGATTTAAAAGTCATGCTTTTTTTTAAAAAATTATTTATATTTAAACAGAAGTTTAACTTATAAAATAAAAAAATGAAAAAAATTATCTTTGTTCTAATAACTATAATTCCATTAATTATGAATTCTCAAGATAAAAATCTACCATTTTCTGAAATTGGGGATTACCCTACTGAATATACTCCAACAAATGTTATATCTAGACTAATTGATGGTTTAGGATATAGATTTTATTGGTCTACAGAATCTTTGACAGAAAATGATTTAAATTATAAGCCTAGTGAAGATAGTAGGTCTACAATGGAGGTAATTGAGCATATATATGGTTTATCTCTTATGATTGTAGCATCCTTTGATGGGAAAGAATTTGACTTTAAACAGGACAAATTAGATTATATAAATTTAAGAAAAGAAACTTTAAATAATCTTATGTATATAAAAAGTAAGTTAAAAGAAACTGCAGATTTGTCTCAAATAAATATTGAATTTAGTCAAGGTGATAATAAATTGAAATTTCCTTTTTGGAATCATTTAAACGGCCCTATGGCTGATGCTATTTGGCATTGTGGTCAAGTTGTTACAAATAGAAGAGCAAGTGGAAATCCACTAAATTCTAAAGTAAATGTATTTTTAGGTAAAACAATGCCTTAATAATTTTATCAGAACCGACAATTCTAATTACTAAGTTATGTAAGCTAAGTCAATAAAGATATGTTTAATCTTGTAGGTCAATGGATATTAGATTATTTTTAATTGTAAACTAATTCTAAATCGATATCTTTTGAATTTAAGATCTGATTTTTATTATTAATATTTAATAATTTTCTCAAATTTTCAATTTCTATTCTACTAAACATCAAGATTAAATTTTCTTGTTCAGTTGGAATAAAAACCTTCTTTTTAGTTGTTGTGTAATCATTCACTTCACAGTAATTTACTTCTACCTTAGAAATATATTTTTTAAAATTCTGGAATTCATTAGGCGCAAATTCAAAAAATAAATTTTTATAAGTTAATATATATGAATTACAGGAGCTACATCTTTGTAATTCTCCATCATTTGTTTTAGATATTGTTTTTATTTTATCACACATAATTTGATTAATAACAATCCATTTTAATTTGCTCCATATTTTCATATTCGCTGAGCGGGGTTTTTAATTTATCACTAGAGATTTCAGCTAAAATATCAATAACTTCTCTTTGCATATTAACAGAACCACATATCATTATTACTCCCTCATTTTTTAAGCTCTCGGCAATTAATTTCTCATTTTTTATAATTAAATCTTGAACATATTCTGAGTTTGATTGCTTTGAATAAGCTAGATGTACTTCCTTTAACTTATTATTCTTTAAATTTTCTTCAATTAGATCATTATATATTTTAAAAGATTCTTCTGTCCTACCACCCCAAAACAAATGAATATCAATCATTTTTTTATTTTCACCAATTAGCCCTAAGAAAGGAGCTATCCCTGTTCCGTTAGCAATTAATATGAGTTTTTTTGCATATGTTGGAAAGTTAAAGTCAAAGTTCTTTTTTATAGATCCCTTTATTACATCATTAACTTTTAGACTATCTAGATAGTTAGATCCAATCCCATTTTCGTGAACTTTTATACTTAAAACAACATTTTTATTAACCTTCCCAATTGAATATAATCTTTCCTCTTGCTCGTCTAGCTTAACAGCAAATAAGTCTCCGGATTTAAATCTAACTCTTTGTTTTTCTGCTTTTAAAACCAGCATAAATGTATTATCAACATTAGACTTAGTTTTTGATTCTATTATGAAATTCTTGTTTTTCTTTATTGTGATTCTTTTTTTTGTTTTAACTTTTAGAAACAAATTATTTTTTAAGCTCCACAAGTTTACCCAATCTTTAAATGCCTCCATTGATTGTGAATTTATCTTATATAGATCTAAATATTTAGAGAAAGATCTATTTTTGTCAAGCATATTTTCTACATCAATAGCGAACTGACAATAATCTGGGTAAGCTAGTGAACCAAATCCAAGTACTGAGAAATTTAAATTATTTTTAGGGCTTATTTTTTTTATTAAATTCTCAAAATTATTTGCATTGCTAGGAGCTTCTCCAGCACCATACGTAGCTGTAAATACTATTAATTGCTTTGCCTTTTCATACGTTGAATAAGTATTGAGGGTTGAAAGAAACACTTTTTTGTTTATCGAAGTTAAGGCTTCTTTAAATAATGAAGCAAATCCAATTGTAGAGCTAGTTTCAGAGCCCAAAAGTATTATGAATTCACTTTCATCTTTTGTGTATTGATTTTCAAAAACATCTGTTTTTTTATCATTACTCTTTTTTGAATTATACTTATATATAAAAATTATAAGAACAATTATTATAGTAAATAGAATGGATAATTCTATCATTCATTTAAATTTATAAAGGATTCAATTGTTTTATTTATAGTTTCTTCATTGATCATTGCATCATCGAATAAATAACTGTATAAAGGCTTTGAATCAACCAGTGAATGCAGTTTTAAGTCTGTTTTTTTAGAATATATCTCATTCCATTTATCTCTAACTATTTTCCACTTTGAGTAATTTTGTGTCCACCAATCTGCAGCAGCTTTACACCTGCTATCATCTACTCTTTTATAATAATTGAAGCCTTTTTCTTTAGCGATTAAAATATCTTTTTTGTCTTTTGATCTAATTATTTTACTATTATCTTGATCATGTATCCATCCTTCATTTATAATTTCATGTCTATTTCCTCTAACAGTGATATTGTAGTCACTTCTTTTACTATACTCTCTTCTAGGTAGAGGTGCATCTGTACTATTTTCCCAATAGCTTTTACCATCCACATGTACCCAAGTGGCAGACCCCTCGTATCTTGGACTATCATCAACTTGATATACCTTTTGTGTCCACTGATTTTTTACTTTTCCTTTAGATTTTGTCTTATAGTTCCAGCTATTATTTCCATTGTACATATAGAACTCTTGATTCTCAAAAATCCAATCTTGTTTCCAGTGCTTCATCACGTAAGGTGAAGATTCAGGGCCCACAAGTAAAATATGTTGAATAGATATTTTGTTATTTTCATCATCTACCAATTGAGCCCACTCTAAGCCTCCTGCTTTGTAATTATTAGAAGGTACATAAGTACTATCTTTGGAAAATTTAAAAGTTTCTGCAAAATTAAATTCCACTTCAAAGCATCCACACATTTTTTTAATAGCATTTCTGTCTTGTGCTTTTTTATTTTGTGCATATATCGATAGGCTAAAAGCCATTACCATAATTGTAATTATTATATTTTTATTCATTTTATTATTAATTAAAAATTATATATTTTTTTTTAAATTTAATTAAGAATGATTCTAAATAAAAATTTTTATCAATATTTTTTTATTAAATTTTAACTTTTAT
>CAJVXR010000053.1 GCA_913009535.1 uncultured Flavobacteriales bacterium
ATTCTTACAACAACAAAATTTTAAAATGGAAAACTAAAATTTGGGGAGAAATTCCCGCAGATTTTGGAAGAAAATAATTTATATTTGCAATCTAAATTTATATAAATAAATGAAAAAATTATTAATTGTTGGGACTGTAGCTTTTGATTCAATTAAAACTCCACATGGAGAAGTAAGTAGAATACTAGGTGGATCTGGAATGTACATTGGTATTTCATCATCTGTATTTAATATTGATAACTCGATTGTGTCAGTAGTTGGAGAAGATTTCCCAACAAAATATTTATCGACTTTAAAAAATAAAAACATAGATATTTCTGGATTGGAAATTATAAAAGGTGGTAAAACATTTTTCTGGGAGGGTGTTTATCATGATAATATGAACCATCGGGACACAATTACCACTGAATTGAATGTTTTGGCAGAATTTAGCCCATTAGTTCCAGAAAGTTATAAAAATTCAGAGATAGTTTTATTGGGTAATTTACACCCAGCAATTCAATTAAGTGTTTTAGAGCAAATGAATTCTAAACCTCAGCTTGTGATATTAGACACGATGAATTATTGGATGGATAATACTCTTGAAGAATTAATTAAAGTTATTTCAAAAGTTGATCTACTATGTATTAATGATCAAGAAGCAGAACAATTAACAGGAGAAGCTGATTTAAATTTAGCCGCAAAAAAAATATCTAAACTTGGTCCAAAGTATTTAATAATAAAAAAAGGTGAATTTGGATCAATATTATTCTCTGAAAACAATTACTACAACACTCCAGTATACCCAACAACTAAAGTAAAAGACCCTACCGGAGCAGGGGATACTTTCGCAGGTGGACTAACTGGTTATTTAGCTAGTTGCAAAGACATTACATTCGACGAAGTTAAAAAAGGAGTTTTATACGGAACTGCGTTAGCCTCTTTTTGTATAGAAGGTTTTGGGCCTAATAACATCATGAATCTAGACATTAATTTAATCGAAGAAAGGGTTTTGAAAATTAAAAGTTTAAAATAACTCTGTTTTTTTAGATTTTTGTGAAAATTGATTCTATTTTTGTGTTTTAACAACACCTTAATATATCTTAATGAGTGATGCTTTAAAACATGAATGTGGTATTGCCCACATTAGACTTCTCAAACCTTTAGAGTATTACAAAAAAAAGTATGGTACAGCATTTTATGGAATAAATAAAATGTACTTGTTGATGGAAAAGCAACACAACAGAGGACAAGACGGTGCAGGTTTTGCAAGTATTAAGTTTGATGTTGATCCTGGGGAAAGATACATTAGTAGAGTTAGGTCAATTGAACAGCAACCTATTCAAGACGTTTTTTCAAAAATTAATAATAGAATTAACGAAGTCTTAGAAAACAATCCAGCTTTAAAGGAGGATGTTTCTCTTCAAAAAAAACATATTCCATATATTGGTGAAGTCATGCTTGGTCATGTTAGGTATGGAACTTTTGGTAAAAATAGTGTTGAAAGTGTACATCCATTTTTACGACAAAATAACTGGAAACACAGAAATTTAATTTTGGCTGGAAACTTTAATATGACTAATGTTAAAGATTTATTTAACAATCTAGTCGAATTAGGCCAGCACCCCAAGGAATACACTGACACAATTACCATAATGGAGAAAATTGGTCATTTTTTAGATGCTCAAGTTAGAAAAATTTATAAGGATTTAAAAAAAGAAGGCTTCACTAAATCACAATGCTCTCCCTTAATTACCGAAAGAATAAAAGTTGGTAAAATATTAAAGAAATCTTCTAAAGATTGGGATGGTGGATATGTCATAGGAGGAATGATTGGTCATGGAGATTCGTTTATCCTTAGAGATCCTGCAGGGATAAGGCCTGCGTTTTATTACAAAGATGAAGAGGTTATAGTAGTTGCCTCAGAAAGACCAGCTATTCAAACCGCCTTCAATCTCAAGTTAGACGATATAAACGAAGTTCCACCTGGAAATGCATTATTGATAAATAGAAAAGGCGAACTGACTATAAAAGAGATTCTTAAGCCAACAGAAAGAAAATCATGTTCATTTGAAAGAATTTATTTTTCTAGAGGTAGTGATGCAGATATTTATAAAGAGCGTAAAGAATTGGGGAAATTAATAATGCCTACAATTCTAAAAGAACTTAATTATGATATTAATAACTCTGTATTTTCTTATATCCCTAATACTGCAGAAACATCATTTTATGGAATGGTTGAAAGTGTTGATAATTATTTAATTAATAAAAAAACTAAAGAAATATTAAATAATAAAAATATTTCTAAAGAAAAAATAATAGAAGTATTAAGTGAAAGAGCGAGAATTGAAAAAATCGCTATTAAAGATGTTAAGCTTAGAACCTTCATTACTGAAGACAGTAGTAGAGATGATCTTGTTGAGCATGTTTATGACATTACTTATGGCGTAATAAAAAAAACGGATACATTAGTTATAATAGATGATAGTATCGTTAGAGGCACTACACTTAAAAAGAGTATTCTAAAAATGCTAGACCGTCTTCGTCCTAAAAAAATAATTGTAGTTTCATCTGCTCCTCAAATTAGATATCCAGATTGTTACGGTATTGATATGGCAAATTTAGAAAGTCTAATCGCTTTTAAAGCCTTATTGGCACTTCTTAAAGATTCCGATCAATATTCAGTTATAAATAAGACTTACAAAAAGTGTAAAGAGCAAGAGTCCTTGTCTGATGCAAAATTGATAAATTATGTTCAGGATGTGTATGCCTTATTTACAGCTGATGAAATATCTGACAAAATCACAACTCTACTTAGTACAGACGTTGTAAATTCTGATGTAAAAATCATATTCCAGTCTATCGAAAATCTTCACAAAGCATGCCCTGAAAATTTAGGGGATTGGTATTTCACTGGAAATTATCCAACTAATGGCGGGAATAGGGTAGTAAATAATGCTTTCATTAACTTTTACGAAGGGAATAAAAAAAGAGCCTATTAAATTAATAGACTCCTATCTCCAATATTTAAACATTTTCCTCTAATATCTAAACAAGTTAAACTTTATATTTAAGTGTTTACATTGCTCTCTACATATATTTGAGCTTTCACTTTATAATTTCTTATTAAGTGATTTGATTTGGGGGAAAAAGGCGGACTATGTCCGTCTTTTTTATTTATCTATTTAAATATTTGTTTTCAACTACTTTCCAGTTTATTAAATTCATAAAAGCAGAAATATAGTCAACCCTTCTATTTTGATAATTTAAGTAATAAGCATGCTCCCAAACATCAAGACCTAAAATTGGTGTTCCTCCACATCCAATAGATGGCATAAGCGGATTGTCTTGATTTGCGGTTCCACAAACTTCAAGTGATCCATTAGGCATTACACAAAGCCAAGCCCATCCTGAACCAAACTGAGTAGCTGCAGCTTTAGAAAATTGATCTTTAAATGAATCAAATGATCCGAAAGAGCTATTGATTGAGTCTAGTAAAGCCCCTGAAAGCTCTTTGCTATCGACAGGTGAAATTACTTCCCAAAATAATTTGTGGTTATAAAAACCACCAGCATTATTTCTTAACGCTTTATTGTTCAAGTCTAAATCAGACAAAATAGATTCAATTGAACTTGATTCTAAATCAGTACCATTGATAGCATTATTTAAATTATTAGTGTATCCATTGTGGTGTTTAGAGTGGTGAATCTCCATTGTTCGTGCATCAATTGAAGGCTCTAAAGCATCATATGAAAAGTTAAGTTCAGGTAATTTAAATCCCATTATATTGTTTTTTAAGATTAATACATATTTAATAGACAAATTTACAAAAAGGATTATTAATAAGTTATATAGATTACTTAATTTGCTTAAGTAATCTATATAAGTTGGAACATTTTTATAACATATACAATGCGTCTGCAGGAAGCGGCAAAACTTTTAACCTAGTTAAGGAATATTTAAAAATATTACTTACAAATGATTCAAATGATTCCTATAAGAAAATTCTTTGCATAACATTTACTAATAAAGCAGTAAATGAAATGAAGAGTAGAATAATTGAAAGCTTAAATGAGCTAACCAAAATAGATAAAACACTAAAAAACAACCCTCTTTTAGAGTTGATTAAAAAAGAGACTGGGTTAACTAGCGAACAGATTCAATTAAAGTCTATATCAATACTTAAGTCAATATTGATAAACTATGCTTCGTTTGAAGTTTCAACAATAGATAAGTTTACACAAAAAATTATTAGGAGTTTTGCCTACGAAATAAAATTACCGATAAATTATGAGGTAGAAATAAAATCTAAAGATTTGCTTGAAGAAGCAACTGCTAAACTAATTTCTCAAGCTGGCATAAAAAAAGAATTGACAAATGTGCTTATAAACTTTTCATTTGAAAAATCTGGAAATGATAAAAGCTGGGATATTGAATATGACTTGAATAATATTTCTAAATTAATATTAAGTGAAAATCACATTAAAAAAATAAGCGAATTAAATAAAAAAGATTTAGCTGATTTCGAAAATTTAAAAAAAACAATTGATGTTTCTAAATTAGAAATTGAGACTAAAATATTGGAAGAATCTGAGGTGTGTTTAAACATAATATACTCTAACAATTTAGTGGATAATGATTTTCTAAGTCAGGCATTACCTAAACATTTAAAAAAAATAAAATCTAAGAATTTTAATTCTCTATACTCAAGTCAGCTAGAGAAAAATTTAAAAAACGGTTATTTATATAAAAAATCCTTAGATCAAGATAAAAAAAACATTATTGACTCTATAAAAGAAGATATATACACCCATTTTATAAACATTAAAAAAAATGTTTATAAATTAAAATATTATCAAAATATAGAATCTAATAATAGACCTTTGTCAATCCTTAGGTACATAAATTCGGAACTTGAGAGTATAAAAAAAGAAAGAAATATCATTCTTATTTCGGAATTTAATAGAATCGTAAATAGCCAAATTAAAAATCAGCCTGCTCTTTTTATATATGAAAAAATTGGTGTTAAGTACAAACATTTTTTTATAGATGAATTTCAAGACACATCCATTTTACAATGGAATAATTTAATTCCATTAATAGAAAACTCTCTTTCCTCTGAAGAGTCTTCATTAACAATTTCAGGAGATATTAAACAAGCTATTTACAGGTGGAGGGGAGGCGAACCTGAACAGTTACTAAGACTTTGCAGCAATAATTCTGACTTTTTTATTAATAGTAATGTTATCGAATTAGGGACTAATTACAGGAGTAAAGACGAAATAATAAAGTTCAATAATTTATTTTTTAACCATATAGGAGAAAACGTTTTTTCATCTGAAATTCACAAAAATATTTATATTAATTGTACTCAAAAATCTAATGGCAATAAAGGGGGATATGTTGGAGTAAATATATTAAAGCCATTAGAAACCATAACAAAAGAAAAGTCCTATAATGAAAGGATAAAGCAAATTATTGAAGAAAGTTTAAATAATAATTATCAGCTAAAAGATATCTGTGTTTTAGTGAGAACAAATAATCAGGGAATTGAAATCTCAGATTATTTAAATAGTGAAAATATAGAAATTATTTCTTCAGAAACTTTATTAATGAGTAAATCTGAAGAAGTTAAGTTTATTGTTGAAGTATTAAAGTTTTGCACAAATCCAAACATCATGAGTGCAAAATTAAATATTATAAACTTTTTATTTAATAAAAATAAGATAGAAGGTCCTAGACATGACTTTATTAAAAAGCTAATAGCAAAAAATAAAAAGGAGTTTTTTACAGATCTAGAATTAGCATTTGACACCTCTATTTTGACAAAATCATCTCTTTATGAGGGAATTGAGTATATTATATTTTCCTTTAATCTTTCTGATAAGTCAAATAGTTACATCCAATATTTTTTAGATTTTGCATTTGATTATTCTAACAATAATTTTGCCAACATTTTAGATTTTATAATTCACTATGACTCTAAAAAAGATAGTCTAAGTGTTGTAGCTCCAGAGGAAAGCAACGCCATCAATATAATGACTATTCATAAATCAAAAGGTCTAGAATTCCCGATATTAATATACGCATATGCAGATATTGATATCTATAAAGAAAAGGACGCGAAAGAATGGTACCCTGTAAACAATAAAGATTTTAATGGGTTTGATAGCTTACTCTTAAATTTTAATAAAGACTTTGAACAGTTTGAAAGCACTGGGAAATCTATTTATGATAATCATTTAATGGATCAAGAGTTGGATAGCATCAACCTATTATATGTTGCTTTAACTAGAGCAGAAAACGAACTACACATTATATGTTCCAATTCAATTAATTCTAAAGGAGAGGAAAACATTAATAAGTACTCAGGAATGCTTATTAACTATTTAAAAAAGAATAAAATATGGAGTGAGAATAATGAACTCTTTGAGTTTGGTGAAAAAAAGAAAAAAGAAAAAATAAACCATCTCTTAAGTTCATCTTTAATTGAAGATTTTATTATTAATCCAAAAGAAATTCATAATATCAATATTGATGCAAAATCTGCAAAAATATGGGGGACAAATATGCAAAGGGCTATAGATGATGGTAATTTATTACATGAAATAATGTCAAATATAAAATCTATTTCGGATTTAGAGAAAGTGATCCAGGAGTTTTATGAGAATGGTACATTAGATTTAAAAACTAAAGAAAAGTACAGAAATTTAATAACTAATATTTTAGAACACAAAGAACTTAAGCAATACTATTCTGCAGGGTTAAAGTCTTATAACGAAAGGGAAATAATTATAAAAAATAGTGAGCCAATTAGAGCAGACAGAATAGTTTTTTCTACAGCCAAAGAGATTTGTATAATCGACTATAAGACGGGGAAATTAAAAAAAGAAGACTATGAACAACTTAATAGCTACGAAGATATTTTAGTGGATATGGGATATAAAGTAAAAAATAAAATTTTAATAAATACCGTAGGTAAAGTAAATGTTGTAAGTTTTTAATTAACGTTAAGTCTACAAAAAAGACATTATTAATATACTTTTAAGTAAAATAGATGTTATCTGATATAACTTCAAGGATATTCATTATGGTTTAGATTTAATGAGAAAAATTAAGCTACAATTTTCATAGTTAACTGATTTTTAGATAAATAACCTTTAAGTATTACGTTGTAGTTTACTCTGAAAAATAAAATTTTTGATCAAGAATACTAAATAAACCGTGTTTTTTTGTTTCTATATGATAATAAATATGGGAAAAAATCATATTTTTACAATAACTAAGAAAATTAAATTATAATATTATGAAAAAATTTAGCAAATTATTGTTAATACTTTTAGTAACTATTGGTTACACAAACATGTATTCTCAGGACAACAATAACCCTTGGCAATTCTCATTTGGTTTGAACGCTGTTGATTTAGATGCGGATGAAAATACTCAGTTTGATGAGTACTTTGCAGTAAATGAAAACTGGAACATATCTGATGGTATGTCTATGTTTACTCTGTCTAAGTATTTGGGAGATAATCTATCTGTTGGTCTTAGCGGATCTGTAAACTCAATCTCAAATTTCGCAGATAGTCAGGAGTTTATAAATGATGTAAAATATTTTGCAAGTGATTTAATGCTTAAATATAGTTTAGGTGAAGTACTTAACATGCAAAAAATAGAGCCATTCGTAGGTATAGGATTAGGTAAAACATGGATGGACTCTCAATTCTGGATGACTTCAAATGCAAGTATTGGAATGAATTACTGGTTTAATGATGTATGGGGTTTAACTGCTCAGGTGGATTATAAACTTAATCTGTCTGAAAACGGAAGAGGAAATACGCCGTTAGCAATATCACCAGGTACAACAGGTGAACTTTACCCAATAATTGATGAAGGTGGTAGTATGAGATACTCAGTTGGATTTTCTGTAAAATTCGGTGGTATAGATACTGATGGTGATGGTGTTTATGACAAACATGATGCTTGTCCAGACGTTGCAGGATTAGAAGAATTTAATGGTTGCCCAGATTCTGATGGTGATGGAATAAAAGATAGTGAAGATACTTGTCCTTTATTAGCAGGTTCTTTAGAATTTGATGGATGTCCTGACTCTGATGGAGATGGAATATCTGACAACAAAGATGCTTGCCCTAACAAAGCTGGCTTAGCTTCTTTAGATGGTTGCCCTGACTCTGACGGTGACAAAATTACAGACTCTAGAGATAAATGTCCAAATGTTGCTGGTCCTAAAGAAAATGGAGGATGTCCATGGCCTGATAGTGATGGAGATAGTGTTTTAGATAAAGATGATGACTGTCCTTCTGAAGCAGGAACAGTTGCAAACAATGGTTGTCCTGAAATTTATCCAAGTGATGAAGCTCTTGCTCAACTAGTAGAGTATTCAAGAACTATAAACTTTGCATTTGATTCTGCAAAATTTACGGATGGAACTCCTCCTGTATTAGATGCAATTGTTGAAATATTAGTAGCTTATCCTAAAGCAAACTTTTCTGTTGAAGGGCATTGCGATAGCAAAGGGTCTACTAAGGTAAATCAAAAAATATCTGACAAAAGATCTAATGCAGTCGTAGAGTACTTAACTAATAGTGGTATTGCTACTTCAAGACTTACTGCTAAAGGATTTGGTGAATCTATGCCAATCGATACAAACAATACAATGGCTGGAAGAGCTAACAATAGAAGAGTAGAAATTCTTCTAGTTAAATAAAGACTATTGTTTTAAAATTCTTTTAGAATTATAAATTAAAAAAACGCTTCTTATATAAGAAGCGTTTTTTATTTTTATGAAATGGAGAGTTTTATAAAAAAGGTTTTATTAGATTTAAAAAATAAAAATACAGATTTCTCTAAGTGTGTATTTATTCTTCCAAATAAAAGGTCAGGTTATCATCTAAAAAGATATCTTTCAGAAATAATTTCAAGAACAATTTTCGCCCCCAAAATTCTAAGTATCGAGGAATTTATAGAAGATTTATCTAAATTAAAGCTTCTTTCTAGTACTGAATTAATATTTGAATTTTATAATATTTATTTAGAAAATACTCCAAAAAATAAACAAGAAGGATTCGAAGATTTTATTAAGTGGAGTAGAACATTAATTCAAGATTTTAATCTAATTGACAAGGAGATAATTGACACAAATCAGGTGTTCGATTATCTAAAGGCTGTTAAGGAAATGGATCACTGGTCGTTAGATAAAAATCCTACAGAGGTTGTAAAAAGGCATTTATATTTCTGGAGTAACATTAAAGTTTATTATAATAAATTCTATAGACACTTACTAGATATTAGATCAGGTTACCAAGGAATTTTAGAAAAAAAAGCTTTAGAAAATACTCCGAATTACATTCAAAACTCTGGAGAAATAAATCATGTTTTTGTTGGGTTTAATGCGCTAAATAAAATTGAAGCTTTAATTATTGAAGCTTTTTTAAGTAATGGTTTGTCAGAAATATACTGGGATATCGATAAAATCTCTATAAACTCATCCTTTAATAATTCTGCATTTTTTATAAATCAGTATAGAAATAAATGGTCATACTATAATGACAGGGAAATAAATTGGATAAACGACAACTATTCTAAGAAAAAAAATATTCATGCAATAGGAGTTTCGAAAAATATTGGGCAGGCAAAGTATATCGGTGAGATTATTAAAAAAAACATTAACGGTCAACATAATACAGCTATTGTTCTAGGTGATGAATCGTTACTGATCCCTATGCTTAATTCATTACCAAAAGGAATAAAAGATCTTAATATAACCATGGGGTTTCCTCTTTTCTCCAGCTCAGTGAGTTCTTTGTTCTACAAGCTCTTTAAGATACATATAAACTCTTCAATCAGCTTTTATTACAAAGAAGTAGCATCTATATTATCTCATGAATTAATTAAACCGTTGTTCAAATATGAAAATGGGAATTACTCAGATCAAATTATAGATAAAATAAATAAAGAAAATATTATAAATATTGATCTAAAATTTTTAACTGCTAACACAAAAGTTAATAAAGATATTATCATCCTTCTGTTTAAAGACTGGTCAAATAATGTTGAAGAATCTATATCTAATTGTAAGGAATTGATAATTACTTTAAGGAATAGCCTTTTTAATGACAAAAAAGAAGAGGTGTTAACCGTAGAACATTTATATAGGTTTAATGAAATTTTTAATGAGTTAGAGGTACTTAAAAGGAAATTTAAATTTATAAACTCTATCCAGCTATTATTTGAACTCTTTCAGGATATTGTAAAAAATGAAAGGTTGAAATACAATAGTAAATCATTTTCTAAAATTCAAATAATGGGACTTTTAGAGTCAAGAGTTTTAGATTTCGAAACAGTTATAATTAGTTCTGTAAATGAAGGAATACTTCCTTCCGGTAATAATGAAAATTCTTTTATTCCTTTTGATGTAAAAATAGACAACAACATCCCTACTTATA
>CAJVXR010000054.1 GCA_913009535.1 uncultured Flavobacteriales bacterium
GAAAATAGAATAAAAACACAGGTTGAATAAACAGTAATAGTAGAAGGAGTTTTTTAATTGTCATAAAATTTTGGTGTAACGTCTTTATTTTTCAAAGTACTTTTTAATATATCCACGGCTTTTTTTGGTTGTAGATTTGAATCATATAAATATTTATATTCATGAGATGAAACATCATTTTTGTCGTATACTCCCCAAGTGTTAAACGTTACAACTCCATTATTTCTTTTACTCATTATTGCTTTTAAAATATTGGTATATCCGTGAGCTTGTCTGTCATACTCAGAACTTGAGGGTGGATCTCCTGTCATTTTGTAATCAATTTCAGTTATGTGAAAATCTAAATCATTCTGATGAGCCCAGTCAATTAACGACATTAAATAATCGAATTTTTCTTTATTTAATGAAAGAACCACATCATCTCTTAAATGAGATTGCCAACCCAACCCATCTACTCTTAACCCTTTGTTTTTTAAATATAAAATAGTTTCTTTTACCTTATCCCACATTGCTGTTTCCATACCTTGATGCTGATTAAAAACTAAACTAATATTAGGAGCAAATTCATTTGCAATTTCAAAGGATCTAATTATGTACAAAGGAATACTATCTTTATTTTTTCCAATTTGAGTCCAGGGATTTTGATAGCCAGTCCCACTTTTTTCAACAGTCCAATTAGCTTCTTTATCAATAGTCTCGTTTACGACATCCATCCACCTAACATTTTTCTCATTATTAATTTTTTTACAAAGTTTAGTTAAAAATTCTTCATAATTTTCAGCAAGTTCCTCTTTGTTTCTTGAATCAGTTTTAGCCCAAGTTGAGGATTGAGGTCCTATGGGACCGTGGACACGCATTTGAAGATTATTTGTATTAGCAAAATCTAAAAAAGCATCTACTCTTTCCCAATTCCATTTGTCAGGTTCTGGATGAACTATAGTCTGTTTAAATGAATTTTCAGGGACCAAATAATCAAACTCTTTAAGATATAGTTCATCAACATTAGAATTTAATTGAAAAAAATTTAGAGTTGCTCCAAATTTAAAGTCATCCGTATTAAATTCATCTGACATAATTTTTTTAAAACTATCAGTAATTTTACCAGATTGAGGGTCTAAATTTGGATCATTTCCAATAATAGTCGATTCCTTCGAACAACTTATAAATAAGAATAAATAAATAAAAACTTTTAATGAACGATATAAAAAGTTTAATGCAAACATTATATTAAGGTGAAATTAAGGATTAAATAAATATAATATATATTTAATTTAAATCAATTATTTTTAGTTTTAATAAAATAAGTTTATCTAATCGTTACAACTACCATTTTCATCTTGTAAAATGCTTTTAGTTCATAATATACTTAATCTCATTAATAATGATAGAGTTAATTTTTTCTACAGTTTTCCAAGGGCTATCAAGCAACTTTCCGCTATTGTCATCATCCCCATTGTTTCCATCCACAAAATATCCTTTTAAATCTGAATGTAAATTTATTTGTGTCTTTTCAGGACTTCCCGGAAAATCGGAAACTGGAAAATAGAATAAAAACACAGGTTGAATAAACAGTAATAGTAGAAGGAGTTTTTTTTATATTTTTATTTAAACTCTCCTTATCACTTAGTATTTATATTGATCAAATAATACCCTAAACAAATAGATAAAATTGATAATCCAAAAAACAAGATATCTAATGGACTTGTAAAGTTTTCAGTTAATTTTAAAATCTTTTCAAAAAACTTAACTATTAAAACTATTATAATAACTTTTATAATCTTATTTTTTAGTTGATCTAAACTTTTAATTTTCAAAGTAGATTCAGAAAACTTAGCATTAGCGAAATCAATTTCACTTACAAAAAGCTCATATATACCAAAACCAAAAATCAATAAAACTATTCCAATTAAGAATAAATCTATCGATGATATAATTTTAAATAGAAGTTGATTATTATCTTGAATAGCTGAATCAAATAATGGATTATAAAATATTATTGCTTGAATAATATCCCAACTTCCTATTACAATAAGAGAAATTGAAGCTATTATTGAAAGAACAACTGCAAGAATAACAACATATCTAACACTCCAAAGTACTTTTTCAAATTTGTTTTCCATATCAATATTTTCGTTATATTAAATTTAAACAAAACGAACAGAATTGCACTATGAAAAATTTATTTATAATTATTATTTCCTCTTTATTTTTAGTAAACTGTAATAATTCAAACCCTATAATGAAACAATGGTCAGACAAAAGTTTAGAATTTGGAGGAGTTCCAGCATTTGATAAAATGACTCCCAAGCTAGTAAAAGAAGCTATGCTTAGTGGAATGGAAATGAGTCTTAGTGATATAGATAAAATTGCTAATAACCCAGAATCTCCAACATTTGAAAACACTATTGAACAAATGGAAAGATCTGGAAAACTTTTAAGTGATGTTTATCCATACTATGGAATTTTATCAAGTAACATGTCAAGTCCTGAATTTAGAAAGATTCAAGGAGAATTAGCCCCTAAGCTTTCTCAATATTCCTCATCAATCAATCAAAATGAAAAATTATTTGAGAGAGTTAGTGCTATTTATAAGGCTTCTAAAACTAATCCTTTAGAAAATGATCAACAAAGAGTTTTAGATTTAACATACAAGAGTTTTGAGATGAATGGAGCTGCTTTAGACAAGGATAAAAAAGAGAGATATGCAGAAATCAATCTAGAACTTTCTAAATTATATAATGATTTTTCTAATAATGTATTACACGATGAAGAAAATTATGTTACTTATTTAGAGGAATCTGAATTAAAAGGTTTATCAAATGGATTTATAAAATCCGCTAAAAAAATTGCACAAGACAAAGGATTTGAAGATAAATATGCGATAACTAACACAAGGTCTTCTATGGATCCATTTTTAACTTATTCTACCAATAGAGAAATCAGAGAAGTTGTATGGAAAAACTATTATTCTAGAGGAGATAATGGAGGTGAGTTTGATAATAACCAAATTATAGCTGAAATATTAAAATTAAGAAAAGAACGAGTTGGTTTATTAGGTCATGAAAATTATGCTCAATGGAGACTACAAGATAGAATGGCAAAAAACCCTGAAAATGCAATGGCATTAATGGAGGCAGTATGGCCTGCTGCAATAGCCAGAGTTGATGAAGAAGTAGCTGATATGCAGAAAGCAGCTAATGAACTTGTCAATCCCAAAATCACAATTGAACCCTGGGACTATAGATTCTATGCTGAAAAGGTTAGAAAAATAAAATATGATTTAGATTCTGATGAAGTCAAACAATATTTACAACTAGATAAATTAACTGAGGCTATGTTTTATGTAGCTGGGGAATTATTTAATTTCAAGTTTACAGCTTTAGAGAAAGGTAAAATTCCTGTATTTCATGAAGATGTAAATGTTTGGGAAGTCCAAGATAAATCCTCTAGTGAACATATTGGATTATGGTACTTAGATCCATACGCTAGACAAGGAAAAAGATCTGGAGCTTGGGCTACAACATATAGAAGTCATACAACAATGGATGGAAAGACTAATGTTTTAGCTTCGAATAACTCTAATTTTGTAAAACCTGCTCCTGGTGAGGCTTTATTAGTATCGTGGGACGACGCTACTACTTTCTTTCATGAATTTGGACATGCATTACACTTTTTCTCTTCTAATGTAAAATATCCAACCTTAAATGGTGGCGTTAGAGATTATACAGAATTTCAATCTCAACTTCTTGAAAGATGGTTGTCTACTGATAGAGTAATTAATCAGTATTTAGTTCATAACAAGACTGGAGACCCAATGCCAAAAGAACTAGTGGATAAAATAAAAACAGCCTCAACATTTAATCAAGGTTTTGGAACAACAGAATATTTAGCCTCTGCAATTATGGACATGAAATTTCATTTAGCAGATCCATCAAACATAGATGTAGATAAATTTGAAAGAGAAACGTTAGCAGGTCTAAAAATGCCTACTGAACTACCTATGAGACACAGAACGCCACACTTTGGACATGTCTTTTCAGGTGAAGGATATGCAACTGCTTATTACGGTTATATGTGGGCAGACGTATTAACTGCTGATGCATCAGAAGCATTTGCTGAAGCTCCAGGCGGGTTTTATGATAAAGATGTTGCTAAGAAATTAGTGGATTACTTATTTTCACCTAGAAATTCAATTGACCCCGCAGAAGCTTACCGTCTATTTAGAGGAAGGGATGCTAATATTGAAGCGTTAATGAGAGATCGTGGATTTCCACTTCAAACGCCTTAATAATAATAAAAAAAATATTATTTAAATATTATTCAGAAGTTCCCATATTAGCTACATAATTTGCTGAATCAAAAATGTATGATACAAGAGAAACCTTATCACCTTCCCATCTAAAGTATGCATGAACAGGATTTGACACTACAACACCTGTAGAAACACTTGTTCCTTCCCATGTAAACCAAGTACTAGTATAGATTGCTCCCTTTCCATTTTCATTATCATCATAAATATGGGTAGCAGTAGTTGTGCTAATATTCTTTACTTCGGAATAAGACTCTTTTCCGCTCATAAACGCTTCCATCATTTGAGTTGGAGACATCTCTTGACCATTTACTCTAGCAACTGCATTTTCTGTAAAAATACTAACCTGATCAGTCATATCATCAGCTAGATAAGCATTATTAAAAGCATCCATAACAGAAGATTTCGCATCGTTTTGTTCAATAATTCCTCTTTGATTTTCTGATTTTGTTTCAGTTGTTGAACAGCTTAATATAAATAAGCTTAAAAAAAGTAGGTAAAAAATATTTTTCATTTGATATTAGTTTAATGTTAATTCTAATTTAATTTAATTCTTAGTATAATCAAAGTAAAATAAAACTTTTGGGAGCTAGTTTTGTTTTATATGTTAGAGTCAAATTATTCAACTTTAATTAATTGACTTAATATGCTTGTTTAGTATACTACTAAGACTATCGACAATTGATTTTTCAGATTTGATTTCAGCTATATTATTCATTTGTAGTTCGTCATTTTCGATGTCATATAACATCCTATGTGTTAAATTTCCTTTTCGACTCCACTCCGTGTAATAATATTTGTTAGATATTAAAGTTTCTCCATTTTGCCATCTTGAAAATGCAATATCATTAGTAATTTTTTTTGGATTTTTAAGATTATCAATCAAAGACTTGCCTTGAGCAAAACTTGGTATTTCTAATCCTGCTATTTCGCAAAATGTTGGATACAAATCAACTAATTCAACAAATGATTCACTGGTTTTGTTTTTTTTGTATTTAGGAGAACTAATTATCATTGGAATTTTAAGTTCGTATTGAAATAAATTATGTTTAGTCCATCTACCATGTTCTGAAAGACTAAAACCATGATCACTGGTTAATACTACCGTAGTACTATCGGTTAAACCTTGGTTATCTAATTCAGCTAAAATAAGACCTATTTGCGCATCAATAAAACTAACACAAGCATAATAAGCATGTATTAGCTCTTTAGCTTTATCGTCTGAAATTGGACCATTATCAGGAATATCTGTAAACTTTCTTAATTCATAAAAATAATTTGCTTTTTGTGGAGCAGATGGAGGGTAAAAATTATTTAACGGTAATGATATATCATTTCTATCATATAAATCCCAATACTTTTTAGGAGCAATAAATGGTAAATGAGGTTTTTGAAAACCTACAGCTATAAAATAAGGTTTATCATTTTTATTAATTGATTGTATATCCTCAATAGTCTTTTTAGTAACTTTTCCATCCGAATAATCAATATCATCGTTATTTATAAATTCAGAGGCTGGACCAAAATTATTTTTTAAGTTTTTAATATTTAAAGGGTCTTGGTAATCTTTAGGATTGTTTCTTGAACTTCTAAACATATCATCCCACCCGTAAGATGCATCCTTAGCAAAATGAGAAATTTTACCATTACTTATTGTCCTGTAGCCATTTTTTTTAAGATAAGATGCAATAGTTAATGCGTTTGGAGCATCTTTATTTATTTTAGTGTCATAATTTCTGAATCTAGATTTAGTGGGTCTTAAGCCAGTAAGTATACTAGCTCTTGATGCTCCACATACTGGGTTATTGGTAAATGAATTCTTGAAATTAACACCACGTTTCTTTAATTTATCTATGTTTGGTGTAATAATTTTAAGCTGATTTTCTGCCATAACAAGATTTCTTAAATCATCGACAATTATAAAAATTATATTTTCATTATTGGAATCTTTTTGAGCAAAAGCTGAAAAACAAAACATTGAAATAAAAACAACGAGTAATTTATATTCCTTCATGGAATTTTTTTTAATTATTAAAATTAATTTTATTTAAAATATTTAATTCAACACTCTTTAGATCTTTGTAATTAGAAGATGAACCTGTCATAATGTTAAAAGCACCAGGTTCTACAACGTAATTCATATCAATATCATAAAAAGCTAAGGATTCCGGAATAATTTCAAAAGTTACTTTTTTTGTTTCTCCGACTTTTAAATGAACTCTTTTATAACCCTTTAATTCTTTTACTGGTCTTGTAGCAGAACTGACTTTATCCCTAATATATAGCTGAACAACTTCATCTCCATCCATATCTCCAATATTTGTAACTTCTAATTGAACTTTAATAATTGCATTTTTATCAAATTTTGAATTCAGGAGTTTAGGTTTTGTATAGTTAAATTTTGTGAAGCTTAATCCATATCCAAACGGGTATAGTGGTTTATTCTTTTCGAATGCATATTTATGAAAATACTGAGATGGTTTGTGATTATAAATCATCTGTAATTGTCCAACACTTCTTGGGACGGTTAAAGGTAGTTTTCCACTTGGATTAATATCTCCAAAGATTATTTCTGCAACCGCTTGACCTCCTAAGTTTCCAGGCTCCCATGCCTCAATTACAGATGGGATGTTATCCTGTATCCACGGTTCACTTATTGGTTTTCCATTTACATATACAACAATAATATTTTTGTTTATTTTTTTTAATGACTTTACTAGTTGTAGTTGTTTACCAGCTAAATTTAGCTCTGCTCTATCCATATTCTCACCAGCAGTTTTATCTTTCCACTTGTATCTCATAGAATTATCACCAACAACAACAACTACGTAGTCTGCATCTTTAGAAGCTTCTAAAGTATTCTTAATATTTACGTCAGATATTTTTCTAATGTTTTCTCCTGAATTATGCAATGATACGTTGTATCCTTTTGATTCTCCTAATTTCTTTATTCCCTCAAAAATAGTAGTTACATTTTCTTCAGGTTGAGCAGCATGCCAATCTCCTAATATAGATTGGTTATTTGCATTTGGACCTGTAACTAAAATCTTTTTAGGGGTTTTTACTTTATTTAAGGGAAGTAAATTTGAGTTTTTTAACAATATAATTCCCTTTCTAGCAGTTTCTAAAGCAGTAAATTTATGGGAAGGAGTGAAAATTCTTTGAGAAATCATTTCAATATCTACTAATCTATTTTCAAATAACCCCAATTTAAATTTAGCCATTAAAATTTTTGAACATGCTTCATTAATTCTAGAAATTGGAAGTTTTCCTTCTTGAACTAGTTCAATAACAGCTTCTGGAAAGTCTACTCCATGCATGTGCATATCCATTCCAGCATTTACAGCTAAAAAAGAAGCTTCTTTTAAATTTTTAGCCACACGATGCAAGGTTTCAATTCTTTCAATATCCATCCAGTCACTCACATAAAAGCCTTCAAAACCCCAATCATTACGAAATAAATCTGTCATTAGCCAACTACTCATGTGGCAAGGAATTCCATTTAATTCGTTATGGGCAGCCATTATAGAATAAACACCTGCATCAATTGCTTTTTTGTATGGAGGTAAGTAGACTTCTTTTAAAGTTCTTAAAGAAATATCCATCGGCGCAGCATTCAAACCATTAATTGGTTCACTACCTGCTATCATATGTTTTGCACATGCAATAACCTTATTTGTTCCAGTAAAATCATTTAATTGAAACCCATTGATCATAGATGCTCCAAGGTTACCAACCATAAATGGATCTTCGCCAAAAGTTTCACCAACTCTACCCCACCTAGGATCTCTTAAAACATCAATATTTGGAGTAAATGCCCAATGTGATCCAGTTGCTCTCATTTCTAATGCAGTTTGTCTTCCTACATCAAACAAAAACTTATCGCTCCATGTGGAAGCTAGTGTTATTGGAGAGGGATATACAGTAGCTCCACTAAACAATGCATTTCCATGAATAGCATCAATTCCTATTAATATTGGTATTTTTAATCTAGATTTATTAGCAAGTTCTTGTAATAAATTACCTTCTTCAGCAGTTAAAACGTGTAAAAAAGAACCTATTTTTCCTTCTTCTGTCATTTTCATAACATCTTTACTGAACACTCCTTTATAAAAACCTTGCGCATCATTGTTTAATAAATCTTCAGGAGACAATTTTTTTTCTGCTTTTCGCATATGATCTAGTCCAACAAATTGGTTCATTTGATAAACTTTATCTTCTAAAGTCATTCTAGACATTAAATCGGTTAATCGATCTTCATGTGATTTTGAACTATCTAAATACAATTTATAAGAAGAATTTTCTTGCGAAAAAACTGTAAAACCAGTCAAAAATGTTAATAGAAATAATAGTTTTAATCTCATCATAATTATTTTAAAATATTTTTAATAACTCTAATTATCAATTAATTCATTTGTATTAATTTCAGAAAGAGGTATTGGCAATTGCATAACCTGTGTTTGATCTGTGCTCAATAACAAATCTACTTTTGGAGAAAAAATTGGATTATTATTGTGTTTATTAATAGTATGTATTAAAAAATAATCAAATCCTCTTCTTCTATTGTTATTTGAATCTTCTCCTTCTCCAAGAAGTTCATACCTATATTCCCTCATTATAGCATCTCTAAAGGAACTTTGATCTTCTTGATATGCTGCATTTGACATCCCTACTCTGTCTAAAACTTCAGTAACATATCCTAATTGTTTTCCATTTTGTAATTCATTAGAAATTTCAGCTAACATAATTAGAAGATCCGCATATCTATATATAATTAAGTTTTGACTTCCGTATTGATTGCTATGTTGAGTGTCTTTTTCAACAAACTTAAATAAGTAAGGATTTGCTTTTCCAAACTGATTTCTGTTTGATAAAGCTGGGTAAATCTTAACAAGGTTTCCGTTATCAGCTCTATTGTATTGATATAGGTAAGTTCCTTCTATTCTCGGATCATTTGGATATGCTGCCATGTGATCTAGTAAAACATCTGCACTTACACAAAGCCAACCAAAATGCTGACCTAATTTATACTTATAGGGAGTGTAATTTCTTCCCATTTGAGAGTTTGCTGCATCTTGACTCATTTGCAACTCAAAAATTGATTCAGTAGAATTCTCAAACTTATCGGTAAATAAAGAACTATAATCAGAAACTAAACTATACTGACCATAGACCATAATAGCTTGGTCATAAGCTAATTGCCAATATTGAGATTCAGAAATACCATCTGTCTGTAAATCTGGAGAAGTCGCTAATGTCATGTATACCTTAGCTAACAACATGTTAGCTGCATACTGTTTAGGGTAACCAGGTCCAGTAGCCCCATTTATAAGAATAGCTGCAGTTTGTGCATCATCTATAATTTGTGCATACACATCCTTTGCTAATGACTTTGGTTTACTCAAATTTTTATTATCGGGAAGCTCTAGCCTAAGAGGAATATCACCCCACAAACGTACCAATGATAAATATAACCAAGCTCTTACAAGGTAAGCTTGACCTTTAATATCATTAAAACCTAAATCTGATGTCTCAGATGGCGATTCTGTAGTTTTAACATTAGCAATAGCCCCATTAGCCCTCCCAATGGCAACATAAAGAGCACGCCACATTGCATCTGAATCTCTGTCATAAGTAGGTTTTAACGAAAAAAGATTAATGTTGTTTACATTATTAACGAAAGTCCCATTTTTCCTAGTTACAAAGAGTCCTGAAAAACCATTTACTGCAAAAATACGTTGTTCTTGAGCTCCATAAACAGACATAGATTGGTAGATTCCGTCTAATGCTCCTCTAGCTATTTCAAGATCTGAATATGTAGCTTTTGCGTCTAGAAATATTGGATTTTCATCTAAATCACAACTAAAAAATGTAAAACCAATAAACGTTAGCAATATTATTTTATAATTTTTCATAATTTTTTTTTTATAAATATTCTCTTCAAATTTTTTTAGTTTATTTCTAACTTTTAAGTTCAGAATTTAATGTTAAGTCCCAATAAAATATTTCTAGCATTAACTCCACCATTCCAATCAACTGCATTAATTAAGCCAGTATATAAAAAAGTAGAGACTTCTGGATCGTTTCCACTATAAGAAGTCCATGTAAATAAATTTTGACCAGCT
>CAJVXR010000055.1 GCA_913009535.1 uncultured Flavobacteriales bacterium
ATTTCTCAACATAACTGATCATCATGTATGTCTGAATACCATCTTTAAGCCAATATTCCGATCTCGGGTTAATAATTAATGAATTATCTAAAACTTTACTTAGTAGTACTTTAAGAAGCTGTAATTCATAAATGAAATTTTCAGGGTAAACCTGCAATATCTTAGAAATAATATTTAGATCATAAATTTTATTATTGTCATAATCTACATCACTAAAAATATATTTATTTTCATTGTTAATGTTTAACTCTTTACTTAAAAAATCAAATACTTTTTCAGTACTCTTATTAAGTTGACTTTTATTTAAACTATAACTTTCTTTATTTTTATTTTTTAAAAAGACGAGGTTGCCAGCCTCAATTGCGTTATAAGACTCTTCTTTTTCTATATATATCTTTGGGTCATATAACTCATTTGATTCCCAAAAACTATATTTAAAACCATTACTACCAGACAACTCACCCTTTGTTTCTCTAAGTTCTGTTGTTATATTGTAATTATTTGGAGTCTTTATTTCTAAGGAAGAAATATTGTATTTAGATGAAGGAATATCATTTAAATTTTTATTACTGTAATATGTCCAATTATCTAAATTTAAGGCTGGGACTAAATGCCAATACTGTAAATAATAATCTTTTGAGTTTGTGTATCCAAAACCAGTAAATTTACTACTTGGAACCTTTATTGCGTATTTGATTTTTATTGTAGTATCTAAAGAATCCAACTTGACTACTATAATGTCCTCATAACCCTTTAATCTGTAATAATTTAATTCATTATTTTTAGCATTTTTTATACTAGCTATAGCAGTAAATCCACGTTCTTTTTCTTTAGCAAAATGTATTTTATTGTTATATTCTTCTGCAAAACTCTTTGCTAAAGCAGTGTTTTTTGAAATAAAACTATTATTCCAGTCTAATAAAATAATTGAATCTTGTTTGCCTTTTTTTAATTCTACTAATTCTATTTGTTGATCTACTTTTAATATGTTTAAAATAGTGTCTAATTCAAACTTGATTTTTATGTCATGTTGACAAAATAATAGGGTAGTAGTTAAGACTAATAAAAGAGTTAAATAGTTTTTCAAAACTTGATTTATTAAAAGTTAGGACTAAGACCAAAACTTTTATGAAATCCTTCCAGTATTTCGAGAACTTCTTCTTTAGTATCCACAACATGAATTAAATCTAGATCTTTTTTACTGATGTTATTTGTTTGAGTTAGTAATGTTTCTTCAATCCAACTCATTAATCCTGACCAAAATTCTGTTCCAACTAAAATAATAGGAAATTTTTCAATTTTATGAGTTTGTATAAGTGTTATAGCTTCAAAAAGTTCATCTAAAGTTCCAAAACCTCCAGGCATTACTACAAAACCTTGAGAGTATTTCATAAACACAACTTTTCTTACAAAAAAGTAATCAAAATCAATTTTCTTGTCGTTATCAATATAGACGTTGTCAAACTGTTCAAATGGCAATTCAATACAAAGACCTACAGATCTACCATCATTTTCCTTTGCCCCTTTATTAGCGGCTTCCATTATTCCAGGTCCACCTCCAGTTATAACTCCGTAACCTGACTTGACTATACTTTGAGCTATTTCAGTGGAAAGTTGATAATATTTATCATTTCTTTTAGTTCTTGCAGAACCAAATATAGAAACACAGGGTCCAATTTTACTCATTTTTTCAAACCCTTGGACAAATTCCCCCATGATCTTGAATATCGCCCATGAGTCATTTGTTTTTATTTCATTCCAACCTTTTGGATTTAATTTTGACATATTTTTTTTATTCTAATTTAATTCTTTTTTTAAGAATTGTCCAGTGTAACTTAATTTATTATTTATAATGTCCTCTGGTTTTCCATTGAAAATTATTTTACCTCCATTTTTACCACCCTCTGGACCTATATCAATTATATGGTCAACCATTTTAATTACATCTAAATTATGTTCTATGACCAATACTGTATTTCCTTTATCTACTAGTTTGTTTAAAACTATCATTAAAACTCTAATGTCTTCAAAATGTAGACCAGTAGTGGGCTCGTCAAGTATGTAGAAAGTATTGCCTGTGTCAATTTTAGATAATTCACTTGCTAATTTGATTCTTTGAGCTTCACCACCAGATAATGTGGTGCTTTGTTGCCCTAGACTTATATAACCCAAACCAACATCTTGAATAGTCTTTAATTTTTTATAAATCTTTGGTATATGTTCAAAAAAACTAACGGCCTCATTTATTGTCATTTGAAGAACATCGCTGATTGACTTTCCTTTATATCTAATGTCTAATGTTTCACGATTAAACCGCTTACCTAAACATACTTCACACTCTACAAATACATCTGGTAGAAAGTTCATTTCTATAAGTTTTAATCCACCACCTTTACAGTTTTCACATCTACCTCCAGTTACATTAAAACTAAATCTTCCAGGCTTATACCCTCTAATTAAAGATTCAGGGACTTTAGAATATAGTGTTCTAACTTCAGAAAATAATCCTGTATATGTAGCAGGGTTACTTCTTGGTGTTCTTCCAATTGGAGACTGATTTATATCTATAACTTTATCTATATGTTCAAGTCCTTTTACTGATTTATAGGGAAGTATATCCTTAAACCCATTAAAATAATAATTATTCATTATGGGGTATAGAGTTTCATTAATTAATGAAGATTTTCCACTACCAGAAACTCCAGTTACACCAATCATTTTATTCAGAGGGATTTTTAAACTTACATTTTTTAAATTATTTCCTGTACAGCCAGTTAGTATAATCTCTTTAGAATTGCCACTTCTTCTTTTTTTTGGCCTTATAATTTGTTTAATATTATTTAGATAATCAGCTGTTAGTGAGCGGCTTTTTTTTATGTCACTCAAATTTCCTTGAGAAATTATTTCTCCTCCGTGCTTACCTGCAAAAGGGCCAATATCGATAATGTGATCCGCACTTTCCATCATGTCTTTATCATGTTCGACAACAATAATTGAATTGCCAATATCCCTCAGGGATTCTAAAGATTTTATCAATTTCTCATTATCTCTTTGATGAAGACCTATGCTAGGTTCATCTAGGATATACAAAACTCCAACTAGCTGAGAGCCGATTTGTGTAGCTAATCTAATTCTTTGACTTTCCCCACCTGATAGAGTTTTTGCGCTCCTACTAAGAGTTAAATAATCTAAACCTACATTTATTAAAAACTGTAGTCTACTTTTTATTTCTTTATTAATATCTTCTGATATTTTCTTTTGATTTTCATTAAGCTTGTTATCTAAGTTTTTAAACCACTCCAGTAGTTCTGAAATATCTTTATTAACAAGCTGGTCAATATTTTTATCGTTTATTTTAAAATAAAGAGACTCTTTATTTAATCTAGTTCCGTTACAATCTTCACACTTTACACTATTCATGAAGTTCTTAGCCCATCTTTTTATAGACATGGACTCAGCATTATCAAATTGATACTTGATAAAATTAATAATTCCTTCAAAATCAATTTTATATTCTCTTTTAACCCCTAAAGATTTACTTTCAACAATGAAATCATCTTTTCCTCCGTAAAGAATCATTTCAATAGCTTTTTTCGGAATATTTTTTACAGGATCTTTTAAGCTAAAATCATGTTTTTTTGCAATAGTTTCAATTTGTTTATATATCCATGATCCTTTTTTATTCTCCAAAACAGAGATTCCTCCATTTTCTATTGATTTGTTTTTGTCAACTATGATTTTATTAACATTAACCACATTAACAATACCTATTCCGTTACAACTTTCACAAGCTCCTTTTGGAGAATTAAATGAGAAATTATTTGGTTCTGGGTTTTGATATGAAATTCCAGTTGATTCACACATTAAGTTTTTACTGAAATATCTAAAAGAATCATCTTCTATATTAACTAACATAATTGTTCCTTCTCCATGATACATCGCAGTTTTGATACTCTCTAACAATCTTTTTTGATTATTTACATCATTACTTAGTTTTAGTTTATCGATTACTATTTCAATATCATGAATCTTATATCTATCTAATTTAAGACCCTTTGTTAAATCTAAAATTTCACCATCTACTCTAACCTGAGTAAAGCCTTGCTTACTTATTTGTTCAAATAACTCTCTATAATGACCTTTTCTAGATTTAATGACCGGAGATAAAAGAACTACTTTTTTATTGGAATAATTTTTTTGAATCAATTCAATTATTTGATCATCTGAGTAGCTGACCATTTTTTTATCTGTTTTATAACTATATGCTTCGCTAGCCCTAGCATAAAGTAATCTTAAAAAATCATAAATTTCAGTTATTGTTCCTACAGTAGATCTTGGAGATTTATTTGTTGACTTTTGTTCTATTGCAATAACCGGAGATAGACCATCAATTTTATCAACATCAGGTCTTTCTAAATTACCTAAAAACTGTCTTGCATAAGATGAAAAAGTCTCTATGTATCTTCTTTGTCCTTCGGCGTATATGGTATCAAATGCTAAAGAAGATTTACCACTACCAGATAGTCCAGTAATTACAACTAATTTATCTCTAGGAATAGAGACGTCTATGTTTTTTAAATTATGTGATTTGGCTCCTCTAATCTCAATTTTACTCTCGACTTCTTTCATGCTACAAATCTACAATTTTATGATTCTTAATGTGACAAAATAGTGTGTTATATTTTTAAAATCCAACAGCTTTATCGTCACCTCTTTTATCCGCCCCACCTTCAATTTTACCATCGTTTAAAACTAAAATACCTTCAACTTTTGATGTTATTTTAGAACTGTCAAAATGAGTTTTATATCCATCTGTAGCTACCTTATCCGTAATTTGTTTATCAAATCCAGTTGTTTCGAATAATATTACATCTGGCAACCATTGATGGTGAAACCTTGGTGCATTAACTGCTTCTTGCATACTCATCTTAAATTCATGAATATTTAATATAGTCTGCAAAACAGATGTAATTATAGTTGACCCACCCGGTGTACCTAAAATCATGTATAAATCATTATTTTTTTCAACTATTGTTGGTGTCATTGAACTGAGCATTCTTTTACCTGCTTCAATACTATTTACTTTAGAACCAATCAGTCCGTACATGTTTGGAACACCAGGTTTACTACTGAAATCATCCATTTCATTATTTAAAAAAAAACCTAATTCATCAGAATATAATTTAGAACCGTATGCAGCATTTAATGTTGTAGTTGCAGAAACTGAATTACCAAACTGATCTAAGATAGAATAATGCGTAGTTTCATTACTTTCACTAATATTAATTTTTCCTGGATTAAGGTCTTTAGATAGAGTAGGAGTGGAAAAAGAAAAGTCTTTCATCCTATCTGATAAATATTTTTGACTTGTGATCTCTTTGTAAGGAATTTCATTAAAATCAGGATCTCCTAAATAAAAGCTTCTATCGGCATATGCTCTTCTTTCTGCTTCAACTAAAACCTTTATGTACTCAACCGAGTTGTGGCCATAGCTTTTAAGATCATATGGATTAATCATTTTCATGATTTGTTCCAAACAAATTCCACCACTAGAAGGCGGAGACATTGAGATTATTTTTAAATCATCATACTCAAAAACAATAGGATCTCTCCATTTTGGTTTATACAACTTAAGGTCCTCCATAGTTATTATACCTCCGTTTTTTTCTAGAAAACGAACTAATTTAGTTGCTGTTTCACCTCTATAAAACTCGTCTTTACCATTTAACATTATTCTTTTTAAGGTATTAGCTAATGCTGGATATTTGATTGTGTCATTTTCTTTCCAATTTTCAATCCATAGAGTTGATTTCCCAACCTCTTTAGCTATTCCATCTTCAAAAGCATTAAGATTATTAATTTGAGAATAATATTTTGTTAATCTATCTTCTTGTTTTTTTGTAACTACAACCCCTTTTAAAGCTAGTTTAATCACTGGCTCAAATATATCTTCAATTGGCAGAGTACCAAATTTTTCATATACCGCAAACACACCAGCAACTGTACCTGGGACTCCTACTGCTAGTCCTCCAACTGTACTTAATCCATTTATAACATTACCGTTTTCATCTAAGTACATGTCCTTAGTTGCGCCCATCGGAGCTTTCTCTCTGTAATCTAACGCTCCAATTTCACCACTATTTTTTCTATAAACCATAAATCCACCACCACCAATATTACCAGCAAAAGGGTAAGCTACAGCTAAAGCTAGTTCTGTAGCAACCATTGCATCAAAGGCATTACCACCTTTTTTTAATATTTCAATCCCTATTTTAGAGGCTTCCTCTCTAGCCGTAACTACCATTGCATTTTCTGACACAACCCCTATTATAGGTTTTTTGTTATTGCAGCTAAATTGAGAAAACATGATCAGTAAAATTAAGTATCGATATAACATAATTTGGTACATTTTTGTCCTAAAAATACTTATTCAAAATTAGAATTGAAACTATGATGTAGTATATTTGTAAAAAAAATATTAAATGACATTAATCAAATCAATTTCAGGTATTAGAGGAACAATAGGAGGGGTAGTAGGGGATAACCTTACTCCATTGGATATTGTAAAATTCACTTCTGCTTATGGAGTTTGGATTAAACGTCATAGTAGTTTAAATAAAATTGTCATTGGTAGAGATGCAAGAATCTCAGGTTCTATGGTTCAAAACTTGGTGATGAATACATTAGTTGGTTTAGGTTTTGATGTTGTAGATATAGGACTTTCAACAACTCCAACTGTAGAGATAGCTGTTCCTTTAGAAAATGCTAGTGGAGGAGTAATCATTACAGCTAGTCATAATCCTAAGCAGTGGAATGCCTTAAAGTTGTTGAACAATAAGGGTGAATTTCTAAATGCAACTGATGGAGTTGAGATTTTAGAATTAGCAGAAAATTCTGGTTTTGAGTATAATCAAGTGGATAAACTAGGTAAAATAACGCAAGTTGATAATTATATAGATATTCATATTGATCAAGTTTTATCTTTAGATGTCTTAGATGTAGAAAAAATTAAATCTTCAAAATTTAAAGTAGTAGTTGATGCAGTTAATTCAACTGGAGGCATCGCTGTGCCAAAACTTTTAAAAAAACTTGGAGTAGAGGTAATTGAACTTTATTGTGAACCAAATGGACATTTTCCTCATAACCCTGAACCATTAAAGGAAAACTTAACAGACCTGTCAAAGCTAGTAATAGAGAATAGTGCAGATCTTGGAATTGTAGTTGATCCAGATGTTGATCGTTTAGCTTTTGTTTGTGAAGATGGTAGTGTCTTCGGGGAGGAATATACATTAGTTGCATGTTCAGATTTTGTACTTAGTAAGACTCCAGGACCTACAGTTAGTAATCTAAGCTCTACACGTGCTCTAAGAGACATAACTATTAAGCATGACTGTTTTTATGAATCTAGTGCGGTAGGAGAAGTCAATGTGGTTGAAATGATGAAAAAAAACAATGCAGTTATTGGAGGTGAAGGTAACGGAGGAGTTATCTATCCAAAATCTCATTATGGAAGAGACTCAATTGTAGGTATAGCTCTATTTTTAAATTTATTAGCTGAAAAAAATATTTCTGTTCTTAAATTAAAGCAAGAGTATCCGTCATACTTTATGAGTAAACAAAAACTTCAACTTAACGATAACTTAGATTTTGAAGCTATTAAAGATTTTTTAATAGCCACACATTCTTCTGAAAATATTAATGTTATTGATGGATTGAAGATTGACTTTGAAAAATCTTGGGTTCAACTAAGAAAAAGTAATACAGAGCCTATAATAAGAATATATAGTGAGGCTAAAACTCAAGAATTAGCAGATAAACTAGCAAACAAATTCATTAAAGACATATCCGATAAGTTTCTGTAATTATAATTTTTTAGACGGGTCTTTGTCTTTATGCTTCCATCTTTTATGCGTCCATGTATAAAACTCAGGCGCATGTATAATTTGCTTCTCTACCTTTTTTATAAAAAGATCAGAAATTTCAAAATCCTTATAATCCCTTGGGGTAGTTGTGATTTTTTCAAATGTGGTCATATAATAACCTCTTTTTATTTTTTCTACTGATAAGAATGCTATTGCTAAGTTATATTTCTTGGCAAGCATTTCAGCCCCTGTATGTATAGGTACATTAACATTCATGAATTTCCCCCAGTGGATAGCTCTTTTTAATTTTGGAGTTTGGTCAGAGGCAAAACCATATAAACATAAATCTTTTGATTTAGTGTTTTTTCCTATTCTCGGAATAGCTTCTTTAGTACTAATTAACTTACCGTTAAATTTGCTTCTTGATTCTTTTATAACCTTATCAAAATAGGGGTTAGATAATTTTTTATATACTCCATATATATCATATTTCACAAATCTATCAAGAATAAAGACCCATTCCCAACTAGCGTAATGACCACACATTACAATTAAATCTTGATTAGTTTTCTCAAGTTCTTTTAAAACTTCTATATTTTTAAACTGAAACCTTTCCTTAGCTTCATTTTCAGTCATATTAATAAACTTTATAGATTCTAAAATAACATCTGTTAAGTTTCTATAAGTTTTTAATTCAAGATTTTTAATCTCTTTCTTACTTTTTTCAGGGAAGGCTAAGTTAAGATTGTGTCGTACTGTTTGTCTTCTATATCTAACTATATAATAAAATATATAAAATAAAAAATCAGACAGTTTGAACAGTAAATAAAAATTTAGCCTTGATACTACCCAAAACATTGGGTATAACATAATAAAAGAAAAGAGGTTTGTAAATTTATTTAGCATGAAGCAAATATAAATATATAAATTCTATAAATTAATTTTATATATCATGTTAATTAACATAACTCAATTTCATTACTTTTGTAAAAAATTATTCTGTGATAAAGACTGATACAATAATAGCTTTAGCAACTCCCCCTGGTATTGGCGCAATATCAGTTGTTAGACTCTCTGGAATTGATTCAATTATAATTTCTAATAAACTATTTAAGGCTTTGAATAATTTAGATCTTATTAGTCAAAATACCCATTCAATTAACTTAGGCTATATAATGGATTCTAAAACTATAATTGATAAAGTTTTAATATCTGTTTTTAAAGCTCCTCGATCTTATACTGGCGAGAATATTGTTGAGATATCCTGTCATGGAAGTGTATTTATTCAGCAAAAAATACTTGATTTATTCACAAGTAATGGCTGCAGACTAGCTGACCCTGGAGAATTCACTTTAAGAGCTTTTTTAAATGGAAAAATGGATTTGAGTCAAGCAGAATCTGTTGCTGATTTAATTTCAAGTACAAGTGAATCTTCACATAAAATTGCAATGGATCATATGAGAGGTGGCTTTAGTGATGACATAAAGTTGCTTAGAGAAGAACTGTTGAACTTTGCCTCCTTAATTGAATTAGAGCTTGATTTTTCAGAAGAAGACGTTGAATTTGCTAATATGAAAGCTTTTGAGGATCTGCTAGTTAAAATTATATCAACACTTAAGAATCTTATTGATTCTTTCTCTTTGGGTAATGTGATTAAGGATGGAATTCCAATTTCTATAGTAGGTGAACCAAATACAGGAAAGTCAACTTTATTAAACTCTATTTTAAATGAAGACAAGGCTATAGTTAGTAATATAGCAGGAACCACGAGAGACTCTATAGAAGATGAAATTGTTATAAATGGAATCAACTTCAGATTTATTGATACTGCAGGTATTAGAACTACTGATGACGAGATTGAAACTATAGGTATAAGAAAGACTTTTGAAAACATTAATAAATCTAATATTGTTTTATATGTTATTGACTCTTCAAAAGTTAGTATTGATAATTTAGATTTTACAAAAGATAAAATTGACGAACTAATTAGTACTTACTCAAATAAAAACATTTTACTCATAGCTAATAAAATTGACCTTGGTAATCTTTCATTTATTAAGCAGGAATTTTCAGACTATGATTTAATCCCTATTAGTGCTAAAGACAATTTAAATATAGATAAAGTAAAAACTAAGATTTCGTCTTACATTGAGTTAGGTATTGTAAATAATTCTAGTTCAGTCGTTACTAACTCAAGACATTTTAGTGTGCTAAATAACGCACTCACAGAGGTTCAAAATGTGTATAAGGGTATGAAAGATGGTATTTCAAGTGATTTGCTTGCGGTAGATGTTAGACAGGCTCTATATCACTTTGGAGAACTTACTGGTGAAATCACTAATGATGAATTACTTGGAAATATATTTTCTAAGTTCTGTATTGG
>CAJVXR010000056.1 GCA_913009535.1 uncultured Flavobacteriales bacterium
ACTCCAATATATTTAACAGGAATTTTGAATTCATCACTAATTCCAATAACAACACCACCTTTAGCTGTTCCATCTAATTTAGTAATTGCAAGCGCATTTACATCAGTTGTGTTAATAAACTGTTTAGCTTGTTCAAAAGCATTTTGACCTGTTGAACCATCTAAAACAAGTAATATTTCATGAGGAGAGTTAGTAATAACTTTATCCATAACTCTTTTAATTTTAGATAACTCATTCATTAAATTAACTTTATTATGTAATCTTCCTGCAGTATCGATTATAACTACATCCGCCTTCTTCAACTTAGCTGTAGTTAGTGTGTCAAAGGCAACTGAGGCAGGGTCACTACCCATGTCTTGCCTTATTAAAGGTACATCTACCCTATCTGCCCAAATTTGAAGTTGATCAATAGCAGCTGCTCTAAAAGTGTCACCTGCTCCTAATACAACTTCTAAGCCTTTAGACTTGAACTGATTAGCTAACTTTCCAATAGTAGTAGTCTTACCAACTCCATTGACACCAACAACCATAATAACATAAGGATCATTTGATTTAGGAATTTCAAAATCAGTTGAAGATAACGTGTTGTTTTCAGAAAGAAGTAGACTAATCTCTTCTTTAAGTAATATATTTAACTCATTCAATCCGTTGAACTTGTCCTTAGCAACTCTAGACTCAATACGATCAATAATTTTTAAGGTAGTATTTACTCCAACATCACTAGAAATTAGAACCTCTTCAAGATCATCCAGGAAATCATTGTCAATCGTTGATTTACCAGCAATGATTTTGTTTAATTTTGAAAAAAAGGAAGTTTTAGACTTTTCTAATCCTTTATCTAAAGAATCTTTTTTAGAACTCGAAAAAATATTTTTAAAGAAACTCATACTTATATAATAAATCTATAATGTAAATATAAAAATAAAAGCCGCTTTTTTACAAAAGCAGCTTTTTTAAAGTTAATATTTAATCTAGTAAATTATTTTTTACTTAAGAAGTCATTTACTTTATCTGGTTGTAATATAGTTTCAACAAAAGAGTAAGCTCCAGTTTTAGGAGATTTCACCATCTTGATAGCCTTTGTTAATCTTTTAGAACCTGTCTGTAACGATGCAACTGATTTTTTTGCCATAATATTATAATTTACTTAATTTCCTTGTGGATAGTCATTTTCTTTAGGATAGGATTGAATTTTTTTATTTCAACTCTATCAGGTGTATTTTTTTTATTCTTTGTAGTAATATATCTGGAAGTTCCAGCCATACCACTAGCTTTATGCTCTGTACATTCTAATATAACTTGTACTCTGTTGCCTCTTTTAGCCATCTTTTAAATTATTTTAAAAAACCTTTACTTCTAGCATCTTTCAAAGCTGCAGAAATTCCAATTCTATTTATTGTTTTAAGAGTTGAAGTAGCGATTTTAAGTGTAATCCACTTGTCTTCTTCAGGAATATAAAAACGTTTTTTAATAAGGTTAGCATCAAACTTACGCTTAGTTCTATTAAGGGACTTGGAAACATTGTTTCCTACCATTCCTGTTTTACCTGTTAATTCACAAACTCTTGACATAATCTTATAAATTTATTACAAATGTTTTTTATTACGAGGTGCGAATTTACAAATTCTTTAATATATGACAAATATTATATGTCAATTTTTTAATAATTCTTTCAATAGCAACTCAAAAGATTTATTAACAGCCTTATTAGTGACTCTTTCCCTAGAATTACCAAAGTTAAATTCGAATGAAAACACCTCTTTTGGAGTTGCGATACCAATAAAGACAGTACCTACTTCTTTATTAGAGTCGCCCTTGTTTGGACCTGCATTACCAGTTGTTGCTAATCCGTAATCAGAATTAAACATTTTTTTTGTCTCAACAGCCATAGATTCTACAACTTGAGAACTTACCACAGAGTATTTTTCAATCAAATCAATATTAACCTTTAAAGTATTAATCTTAGATTCTGTAGAATAACAGACTACGCAACCTTTGAAAAAGGTAGAAGCACCAGCAATAGAGACTAAAGAATCAGATATTTTACCTCCTGTAAAACTTTCTGCTAAAGAAATAGTTGAGTTATTCTTAATTAGTTCATTAGAAATTAACTTTTCAATTGATTCGTCTTCCTCATAACCAACAAATATATCCTTAATTAAGGGTAATAATTTGTCAATTTGAACTTTAATATTTTCAGTAATTTTACTTAAATCTTCCCCTTTTGTTGACAATCTCAACTTAACTCTGCCAAGACTTGGCAAGTATGCTAAACTAATTTCAATAGGTAAATTATCTTCCCATTTTTTAATTATCTCAGCAATACTACTTTCCCCCATTCCATAAGTTAAAATAGTTTTATGAAGGATATAAGGTAAGCTAAATTCTTTAAGAATTTTTGGTATGATGCTATCGTTTATTAATGACTTCATTTCAAATGGCACACCTGGTAAAAAAACAAAAACAGTATTGTTTTTTTGTAACCACAATCCTGGGGCACTTCCCTTAGTATTTAAAAAAACATGAGCTTTAGAAGGTACTAGAGATTGATCGATATTGACTTGTAAAAGTGGTTGTTTGATATACTTTTTCCAAATAAATTTAATATTATCTAAAACATTATGGTCAGTAATAAGTTTATCGTTAAAAAACTTGAGTAGTGTGTTTTTGGTAATATCATCGTTAGTTGGACCTAAGCCTCCAGTAACTATTACTATATCAGAATAATTTAAACAGCTATTTAAAGTAGTTAAGATATCAGATTCGCTATCTTTAATTGAAGAGATTCTATTAATTGAGAGTCCAATTTTGTTAAACTCTTTAGCAATAAATGTAGAATTAGTATCTACAGTCTGTCCGATTAAAATCTCATCCCCAATTGTAATTATTTCTGCAGTCATTATTTTATTTTAATCTTAAAAAATTCATCATCACCTATCTTGCCAATAAGGGAATCATTAATGTTAACTCTTCCAACTCCAGATGGTGTTCCTGTAAATATAACATCCCCTATTTTTAATGTAAAAAATTGAGAAACATAAGAAATAATTTCGTCTATATTCCACAACATCAAGCTACTGTTACCTTTCTGAACAACACTTTCATTAAGTTCTAAACTAAAATCTAGATTATGTATATTTTTAAATTTAGTTTTTTCAACCCATTTACCAATAAGGGCAGAGCCGTCAAAAGCTTTTGCTTTTTCCCATGGCAACCCTTTAGACTTTAATTCTGACTGTAAGTCTCTGGCAGTAAAATCAATTCCAAGTGATACTTGATCGTAATATTTATGACTAAACTTAGAGTCTATGTGCTTTCCTACTTTTTTTATTTTTACCAATAGCTCTACCTCGTGATGCACATCGCTACTAAAATTAGGAATAAAAAATGGTTGATTTTTTAAAATAATTGAAGTATCTGTTTTTAGAAATATGACAGGGTCCTTAGGTCGGTTATTTTTAAGCTCTTTTATGTGATCAACATAATTTCTACCAATACAAATTATTTTCATTTAGGAGAATTTATTATTAAGCAAATTTAACTTTATGGATCTTAATGTTTTTTTTGTATAAAGGGGGAAATCCGCATTTAATAGCCAGTTAAAATAGCCAGGGTCAGTTTTTAAAATATCAACTACCAATTTACCCTTATGTTTTCCAAAAGAAAAGCATTCTTGATTATTTCTATTGAAAGTAATGAAACCAGCCAAATCAGCAAACTTACTTCTTGTACTAAATTCTGATAAAAAAGAAATATTATTCTCCAAATCATCATATTTATCTACCTGTGCTTTTAAAATCTCATAAGTTGCTTTTGTATCTGACTCAGCACTATGAGCTCCAATTAACTCTTTATTACAATAAAACTCATACGCAGCTGATAAATTTCTTTTTTCCATTTTATGGAATATATTTTGAATATCAACACACTTATTTCCTTTTAGACTAAAATCAATATCTGCGCGTATCATTTCTTCCGCTAGTAATGGGATGTCAAAACGGTTAGAGTTAAAACCTCCTAAATCAGAATCTTTAATTAATAAATTAATTTCTTTAGCAAGGTCTTTAAAAACAGGAGATTCTTTAATTTTTTCATTTGAAATACCATGAATAGCAACTACCTCATCAGGAATTTGCATTTCTGGATTAACTAGCCAAGTATGTATTTCTTCTTTTCCAGATGGAAATACTTTTAAAATTGAAATTTCAACTATTCTATCCTTAGAAATATTTATACCTGTTGTTTCAAGATCAAAAAAACAGATTGGCTTGGTTAAGTTTAACTTCATTAAATTTATTTATTGTTATTTTTTAGATCTCTGTATTAATATCCCATGCTTCAAGGTATTCTTTGATACATTTGATAAATTGACTACCTAAACCACCATTAACAACTCTATGGTCATAGGAGTGAGATAAAAACATCTTATTTCTAATTCCTATAAAATCACCTTCTGAAGTTTCAATAACTGAGGGCATTTTTCTAATTGCACCTAGAGCTAGTATACCTACCTGTGGTTGATTAATTATTGGAGTACCCATTATACTTCCAAAAACTCCAACATTTGTAACAGTATAAGTTCCATCTTGAACATCGTCTGGATTTAATTTACCACTTCTAGCTTTATTAGCTAGTTCGTTAACAGACTTAGTCATTCCAACTAAATTTAATCTATCTGCATTTTTTATAACAGGAACTATTAAGTTACCATCAGCAAGAGATGTAGCCATACCAATGTTTATACTCTTTTTTAAAATAATATTATCATCTACAACAGAGACATTCATCATTGGATAGGTTCTTAAAGCTACGGCGACAGCTTGCATAAAAATTGGAGTTAATGTAAGTTTTTCGCCTTCTCTTTTGGCAAAATCAGACTTAACTTTATTTCTCCAATCCCAAACCTTAGTAACATCTACTTCAATAAATGACTGTACATGAGCAGAAGTTTTAACTGAATCAACCATGTGTTTTGAAACTAACTTGCCCATTCTAGACATTTCAACTATCTCATCATTATTATTTAATAGGTTTGAATTAGTTTGAATATTTAAAGGTTTAATTACTTTAACAGGGGTTAATTCAATTTTATTTAAATCACTTTTTGATTCAATATATTGTAGAATATCATTTTTATTAATTCTGTTGTCTTTTCCAGAACCTTTAATTTTTTCTAATTCCTTAAAGTCAATACCTTCTTGTTTTATAATGTTTTTTACTAAAGGAGAAAAGAATCGATCAGAGTCACTAAATTTTATTTGGTTTACAGAATCTTCATTAAGATCAAAAGTTGGAGGTATAACTATTTCTATGTCTTTTTTTTCAGAAACAAGATCTTCATTATCATTATTTATGACTTGTGAAGAAACTTGACCTTCAACTTCAATAATAGCTATAGTCTGACCAACCTGCACTATTTCGTCAACTTCAAAACACTTTTCAATCAAAACACCTTTAAACTCACATGGGACTTCAGTATCAACTTTATCAGTAGCAATTTCTAAAACTGCTTCATCCATTTCAATTTGATCTCCAATTTCTTTTAACCAAGATGTAATAGTAGCCTCAGCAACACTCTCACCCATTTTTGGTAATTTCAATTCAAACTTTGACATTTAGATCCTATTATATTAATATACAAAATTAAGTAAAATTCATTGAACAAAATGAGGAAGGCAATAATTTATTTATACTAGAATTTAATAATTTGACCTTTTTTATCGGCATAATCACTGCCAATATAAAAGTTTGTGTTAGGAACTATTATTCGAAAACTGTTACTCTTTGATATAAAATTATAATGATTTATAATTTCAGATAACGAAATTGAATTCAAATCAAATATCAATAATGAATTTTCAGTTTTATTGATAGTTAAATAGTTTAAATCAACCCTTGTTGCTATAATATTAGTTTTATTATTTGTAGACCTAGTTACAAGAAAAGTATCTTTATATACAGGCTTAGAATCAACTAATTTTAAACCTAAATCACTAAAATTAGATAAATTTTTTATAGAAATTATGAACTTAAAAAAAGAATAGGCAAATATCTTAGTAACTAAAAACTTGTTAAAATGCTTTGTGTAAAATATATACATAGCATTATAAAATCTATTAACATAGACAGAGTTTTTATCTGTACTTTCGCCTTTAAAGTGTATTATTTTAACATCTCCTAAGTAATAATTTAAATAACCTTTTTTCAAAGCCTTATACGATAAATCAATGTCTTCCCCGTACATAAAGTAGTCCTCGTCAAATCCTTTCAGAGAATCATAAATAGTTTTTTCAACAAACATAAATGCACCAGCTAAAATATCGACATACCCCCTCTTATCTTTGCCTAATGCAGAATAATAAAATTTAGAAACACCTAGGACTTTCATAAAAGAACTAAAAATACTAGGAACAACTCTCTTACTCTCTTCGAGGAATGTCCCATTACCATCTAACATATGACAACCAACAAAACCAACTTTCTGATTAGATTTGTAAAACTTTAATATTACATCAAATGTGTTTTCTTGTAAAACAGTGTCTGGATTTAGGATACATATATACTTTCCTTTGGCTTTGCTAACACCGAGATTATTTGCTTTAGAAAAACCAACATTTTTATCATTCTGAATTAATTTTACAAATGGGAATTTGTTATTTAAAATTTCACAAGAATCATCTGATGATGAGTTATCCACAACAATAACTTCAGATTTGAGTTCCAGCTGAGAAATAGCCTTAGCAACACTGTGCAAACATAACTCTAAAAATGAGCTTGAATTATAGTTTACAATTATAACTGATAAAATCAAGTTGGTTAAATTTTAATTGAACTCTCAAATGGAATTCTATTTGTTATACTTCTACCTAAAGTAATTTCATCTGCATATTCTAAATCATCTCCAACAGAAACTCCTCTTGCTATTGTAGATGTTACAATTTCGTATTTATTAATTAATTTATATATATAGAAATTAGTAGTGTCTCCTTCCATTGTAGAACTTAAAGCAAAAATAAGTTCTTTAACTTCTCCTGATTTAATTTTTTCAACGAGTGAAATTATATTTAAATCATCCGGACCTATACCATCCATTGGAGAAATTTTACCTCCAAGCACATGATACAAACCTTTAAATGAGCTTGTGCTTTCTATAGCCATAACATCTCTAATGTCCTCAACAACACAAATAATTGAATTATCTCTCTTTGGATTAGCACATATCTCACAAGTATCAAAATCAGAAATATTATGACAATTAGCACAAAATTTAATGTTATTTCTCATCATTACTAATGAGCTAGCTAAATCTTGAGTTTGACTTTTTTGTTGCCTTAGCATATGTAAAGCAAGCCTTAAGGCGGTTCTTTTACCTATACCAGGTAATTGTGAAATTTCATTCACAGCATTTTGAATTAATTTTGATGAAAATTCCATAAAACAAACTTACAAATTAAATGAATTAGTTTAGAAATTATATTTTACAAAATATGACTTTTAAATATGTATTTTGATATATTTACAAATATGAGTTCAATACAAATATTAATAGTTATTTCATTGTATTTTGGTGTATTACTTTTGATCTCCAAATTAACTTCTAAAAACGACAATAATTTAGATTTTTTTAAAGCTGGGAAAAAAGCTCCCTGGTATTTAGTTGCATTTGGCATGGTGGGAGCTTCATTATCTGGAGTAACATTTATTTCTGTTCCTGGATGGATTGAATCCTCACAATTCAGCTATCTACAGGTAGTTTTAGGCTATTTTGCAGGATACATTGTGGTGAGCAATATTTTACTTCCCGTTTATTACAAATTGAATGTTACTTCTATATACGAATATTTAAATACTCGATTTGGGTATGTAGCTCACAAAACTGGAGCAGTTTATTTTTTTATATCTAGGCTACTAGGAGCCTCTTTTAGACTATTTTTAGTAGCTATTGTTTTACAACAATTTGTCTTTGATAAATGGGGAGTTCCATATTTTATTACTGTAATTATTTCTGTTCTTTTAATTTGGATTTATACTAATAAAGGAGGTATAAAAACAATAATTTGGACCGACAGCTTACAAACTTTATTTATGATTTTAGCAGTTGGAATATCGATTTATGAAATATTAAATAGCCTTAATTGGACTTTTGTTGATTACTTAAGTTCGGAGGAGTTTTCCAAATACAATAAAATATTTTATTTCGACGATATTTATAATAAGCAACATTTTGTTAAATCTTTTATTGGAGGAGCTTTTGTAACTATTTGCATGACTGGATTAGATCAAGATATGATGCAAAAAAACTTAGCATGTAAATCATTAAAAGATGCACAAAAAAATATGTTATGGTTTAGTATTGTACTTGTAATTGTCACTGCTTTATTTATGATTTTAGGAAGTTTATTATATGTTTATAAAGCTAAAAACGGAATTGAAATGCCGTTGCTTGACGGGCAAATAAAAACAGATTTATTATTTCCTGAAATTGCACTTAATGGAGATCTGGGAATTATACTATCTCTAACTTTTATTTTAGGACTCATTGCAGCTGCTTACAGTAGTGCGGATAGTGCATTAACGTCATTAACAACTTCATACTGCATAGATTTTATTGACATTAATAAAAAAAATGAAAAGGAACAGATAGCTATTCGAAAAAGAATTCACATTTTGATGAGCTTAATCCTAATTATAATTATAATTGTATTTAAGTATTTATTGAGCTCTAATGTTATAGACAGTTTATTAAGAGTAGCTAGCTACACCTACGGACCATTATTAGGTTTATTTTCTTTTGGCTTATTTACTAAGCTAGATATTAATGAAAGGAAATTAATTCCTGTTGTACTTTTAGCTCCTTTATTAACTCTTTTAGTTAATTATTCACCAACATTTTATGCAATAGTTAGCATAGATTTACAAACATGCATAGAACTAAATACAAATGAATGCATAGCAAACAATTGGAGTGAAGCATCCACTTTTGCTAAAAACAATTTCTATCAATTCGGTTATGAATTATTACCAATAAATGGATTTATAACCTTTATTGGATTATATATTATAAGGCTTAAAAATATTACCAACGAATCATAACAGAGCCCCAAGTAAATCCGCTACCAAAAGCAGCAAGAACAACCAAATCATTGTCTTTTATCTTACCTTGTTCCCAAGCTTCTGTAAGCGCAATAATTACTGAGGCAGCAGTAGTATTACCATACTTCATAATATTATTATGCACTTTATCATCAGAGAGTTGAAATTTCTTTTGTATAAATTTAGAGATACGTAGATTCGCTTGGTGAGGAATAAGCATATCTATATCTTCCTTTTGTAAGTTATTTGCATTTAAACCCTCAATTATAGCTTCAGAAAAGCGTGTAACGGCATGCTTAAAAACAAATTGCCCATTCATTTGCGGGTAGTAAGATTGATCTTCTGGGTCATTTTCTGCTAATATTTCCGGAACCCATCTTCCAGTATTAGGTCCATCTAACATTAATTCTCTAGCATGTTTTCCTTCTGAGTGTAAATGAGAAGATAAAATTCCTTTTCCTTTTTCTTCGCTTCTAGATAAAACCGCTGCTCCTGCACCATCACCAAAAATAACAGTCACACCTCTACCTCTTGTAGATTTCTCTAATCCACCAGAATGATTTTCAGCACCAATAACTAGAATATTTTTATACATTCCAGTTTTTATAAACTGATCTGCTACAGACATTGCATAAATAAAACCAGAACATTGATTTCGAACATCAAGTGCACCTATTGTTGGCATATCTAACATATCTTGAACACGAACTCCGCCTCCCGGAAAATACATGTCAGGACTAAGAGTTGCAAAAATTATAAAATCAATTTCTTCTTTTTCCAAGCCAGATCTCTCAATTGCAATTTTAGAAGCTTTCACAGCCATTGTTGAAGTTGTCTCA
>CAJVXR010000057.1 GCA_913009535.1 uncultured Flavobacteriales bacterium
TAGATTCTTCCCCTTCAACAAATACGTTTGCAGGGTATCTAAAATATTGGCCTCTACTAATTGAATTTCCAAAATAGAATCTTCTATCAGTTAAAACTCCATTTTCATAAAAACCTAGTAAAGGCTGTGATTCTAGGTTTACTATTTGAGTTTTATTAAATGAAATATTTCCACCAAAACTAAGTTCAAAATCATCTCTTGAAATAGGAGTGAAATTCAGTGCAAGTTCAATACCTTTATTGGTTATGGATCCTTTATTAACTAAAATTCGTGTAAATCCAGAAGATGGAGGAATTTCCGAGTTTTGTAATAAATCCTTCGTCAATTTATCATACACATCAATATTTCCAGAAATAACACCGTTTAATGTAGTAAAGTCCACACCAAAGTTTGTTTGTTCAGTTGTTTCCCATGTTAAATCGGGATTTGATAAATTCTGAAGTGCAATTGGAACATTGGTACCTCCATCCGCATTTCCATATAAATTAGAAACTCCATAATTAGATAAACTACCATAAGGACCAATCCCATGATTTCCAATCTGACCCCATCCAGCTCTAAATTTTAAACTTTCAAAAATATCTAAATTTTGAATAAAACGCTCATTTCCAGCATTCCAAGCAAAAGCTAAGGATGGAAATACTCCGTATCTGTTATTTTCAGCAAACTTTGAAACTCCGTCACGTCTAATAGTGGCTGTTAAAATATACTTATTATCAAAAGTGTAATTAACACGTCCTAACATGGAAAAGATCTGTTGATCCCCTTTTATAAATGTTAAAGGTCTAGTAATCACATTTCCATAAGCTGGTTGATTTATTGTAAATTGCATTGTAAGGAAATCTTCAACTGCATAAATACTGTTTTCTACATTTCTTACGTCGTAAGTTAAACCAACCATAGCATTAACTCTATGTCTTCTATTAAACTTTCTATTAAATCTTACTATATTGTTAAACTGATGTGTTTTAGCATTTATAGTACTTATTTGTAATGTTCCATTGGAGTTTAAACCTTGAAAAGTACTAAGACCATAGAATCGTCTTCTATCTTTTATTCGAATATTACCTCCGTATTTGATTTGGTAGGATAAACCCTTAACTGGAAGCTTATAGGTAAGACCTATAGAACCTATAAAACGCATTTCTTTAGAAATATCAGAAAAGTCTTTTTGCCAAGCAAATGGATTAGTAGTATAGTTACCTTCTGACGTAACATCATTTAAGTCATGGTCAATAATTGGTCTGTATGCAATAACATTTCTTACAAAACTTGTATTACCACCACCTAATAAATCACCACCTTCAGCAAAGTTTCCGCTGTTCATAAAACCACTTATACGTGCTTGTAATTTAAGATTATCGTTAAGATCTTGGTTTAAATTAATTCGAATATCACTACTTTTAAATGTAGATTTTCTAACAACCCCTTTTTGATTATCAAAACCTAGAGATATATAATAATTTCCATTTTCTCCGCCTCCAGATGCAGAAGCTCCAAATTTCTGACTAAAATTATCTCCATAAATTTCATCTTGCCAGTTGTATTGATCAGTAGGTCTTACGGGTCCTTGTCCTTCACGTCCAATAAAAATACTATCGCCAGAGAAAGAATATCTAGGTAGAAAACCATTTATTCCATCTAATTCATTAATATATTCTGCAAAACCAAATGCATCTAATACATCAATTTTGTTAGTTGCTGACCTTAATGAATTAGTAAGAAAAGCACTTATTTTAGCTTTTCCACTGGTTCCTTTTTTAGTAGTAATTAAAACAACTCCATTAGCTCCTCTTGATCCGTAAATAGCAGTTGCGGATGCATCTTTTAGAACTTGAATACTTTCTATATCACGTGGATTGATACCATTTAAACCATTTTGAGTCATTTGACCAGTATTTCCTCCACCAGTGGGAAGAACATCTTCGCCTGCAGAAGAAATAATAATTCCGTCGATAACATAAAGAGGTTCATTATTACCTCTTAAACTGCTTGTACCTCTAATCTTAACACTAATTCCAGAACCTGGGGTAGCGCTGTTTTGTATAACTTGTACTCCTGATGCTCTACCCTGGAGAAGCTGATCAACTGAATTAGATTGTGTAGCAACTTCGTCAGACACTGCAACCGAAGATATAGAACCTGAAATATCTTTTTTAAGAACTGTTCCATAACCGATAACAACAACTTCATCCAATTGGTCGGTATCAGTTTGAAGGTTTATTGAAAATGTTGATTCTATTGAAACATCAACTTCTTCTGTATCATAACCTATGTACGAAAGAATAAGAGTTTGATTATTATCATCAGGGATTGATATTGTAAAATTTCCATCAAAATTCGTGACGGCTCCTAAATTATTAGAGTCTTTTACTTGTATAGTAACTCCTGGAAGTGGAATTCCAAATTCATCATTAACACTACCTGTAATTGTTTTCGATTGAGAAAAAATTAGAAAAGGAATAAAAGCTAATAATAATATAGAATTTTTTAAAAATTTCTTCATTGTATGATTTTGTTTATTATAAAATAAAAGTATGAAATATAATTTCTTTAACAGGGTAATAATTTGTAACGCATTGCACAAATAATATAATATTTGAAGCAAAAATTAAAATCACTGATGATTGAAGGAAAAAAAGTAAATAATTATTGATTTATATATTTAAATTATTAAAAAAAATTTTAATTTACCAAATGATTACTTTCATCAACATATGAAAAAAATATTTTTAAATACAACTCTATATATATTATATATATCAATGATTTTTTCAAATCATGGGCAGAATAATTATGAGTTCATACCTCTTGGTGATAAAATTACTCAAAGTACAATTTCAACCATTATTAAAGATAAAAACGGAATGCTATGGCTAGGGTCATCTGGTGAAGGTATCTTTAAATACAATAGTTTAGATTTTAAAAACTACAAAAAAGAAAGTAGAAGCAACAATAATAGCCTAAACAGTTCATTTATTCATACTCTTTTTCAAGATAAAAAAAATAACATCTGGGCTGGAACTCAAGAAGGATTGAATGTATTTGATCGAAATCTAGATAAGTTTAACTCTGTAGACTTAATTGATGGAAATTCTAAAATTAAATTTGCAGTTCATGCACTAAGACAATTTAATGACAGTATTCTTTTAGTTGGAACCCACGAATATGGTTTGTATAGATTAAATACAAAAACATCTAAATTTAAAAAAATAATTTATAAATCAGAACAACCAATCTCAAGTCTGCTAATAAATTCGATTATTAAATCTAGTAACGGAAGGTACTTAGTTGGAACGAACCATGGTCTTATGATATATGACCATTATAACGAAATTTTACAATTAGCTAAGTTTGATTTAGATAGTAGATACAAGACTATTGAAACATCAATTGAGTCAATAGTTATTGATAATGATAATTCAATGTGGTTAGGTACATCTGACGAAGGATTAATAAAAGTTTCATCAAAGAATGAAATATACACGATAGAAAACAAACCCATAACTAGTAAAAGAATTTTATCACTTTCTCTAAAAGAGAATGGAAATATATTATGTGGCACTGAAAATGACGGATTATTTGAAATACAAAACAATAGTGAAAGTGTAATAAATTATAAGTTTGATAAAAATATTCAAAATGGAATAAAATCAAATTCTATATGGTCAATTTACACAGACAAGCAAGATAGGGTATGGCTTGGTTACTATAATAATGGTATTGATGTACATAATGATAATTATAATAAGTTTGAATCATTAAAGAGTATTTCAGGCTATTCAAACTCTTTAAGCTCAAGTTCTGTTACTGGGATAATTAAAGATAATAAAGAACGACTATGGATTAGTACTTCAGACGGAGGAATAGATGTTTTTAATATAAGAGATAAAGATTTTGAAAATATAAATGATCCAAGAAATACAATTGCTACGGGCTTAAACAAGGCTGAAACAACTACAATTTTTAGAGATTCAAATGGAAATATTTTTGTTGGAACATGGGAATCAGGATTTTTTATATTACAAAAAAACAGCAGTAATTTTTCAAATATAAACAATGGCAATAGCTCTTTGAAATCTAATAAAGTAATGAGTTTTGCAGAGGACTCAAAAGGTATTATCTGGATTGGTACATTTTTCAGTGGTCTATACTCATATGACATAAAGAAAAATAAATTAACACATCACAATAGCTTAGATTTTAAAAAGTATAACATCAATACTAGTGTCATACGTAAAATAATTATTGATAAAAAAGATAATATTTGGATCGGAACTAGGTCTGGACTGTATCAAATAAAAAAAATAAAAAATAACTACAGCATAACTCCTTTTAATGAGAGATTTGAGTCCATCCTTGGTGAAAACGTAAACTATACTATTGTGTTTAGCTTGTTTGAGGATAAAAATAATGACATATGGATTGGGTCTTTAGATTATGGTCTTTTTAAGTTTAGTTACGATAATGACAAAATAGACTGGTATAACATTGAAAATGGATTTATTCATGAATCGGTCTCGTCTATTACTCAAGATAAAAATGGAGATATCTGGATTTCAGGCAACAAAGGGCTTTCTAAACTAGATGTATCACAAAATTTATTTATTAATTTCAATAAAAACGATGGTTTATTGTCTAATAAGTTTAATTATAATTCTGTTTATAGAGATTCTGAAATATTATATTTTGGCGGGCTTAATGGAATAAATTTTTTCGATCCAAATGAAATTAAATACAATAAAGAACTGCCTTTAGTTTTCCTCGAAAATTTAAAGTTATCCAACGAACTTGTTACTGTAAATACAGCTGAATCCCCATTAAAGACTGCTTTAAGTGTTAGTAAAGAACTAACTCTTAGCCACGATCAATCGTTCTTTAGTATTGAATATGTTGGAGTAAGTCATACCAGAAGTGAAAATAATCAATATGCATATTTTATGGAAGGTTTTGACGAGAAATGGAATTATGTTGATTCAAAAACAAATGCAACATTTACTAATGTTCCCCCTGGAAATTATACTTTTATGGTAAAAGCTGCTAATAATGATGGTTTATGGAACGAAACCCCAACAAAATTAAATATTAAAATTCTACCTGCCTGGTGGGAAACCAATGTTGCCTGGTTTTTTTATTTACTAGGCCCTTTATTATTAATGTTTATTTCTTATAGAATTTTTAGTGTTAGGATTAAAGAAAAGAGAACTTTAAAATTTGAAAGAGAAGAACTTAAACAACTTGAAGCGCTAAATTCTAAGAAAATTCAATTTTTCACTAATATCTCACACGAATTTAGAACTCCTTTAACACTAATCCTTAATCCATTAAATGATATAATTAAAAGCGATCTAAAAAACTTATCATTAAAAACAAAAAACAAACTAGAGATAATCCACAAAAATTCAAATAGATTATCCAGATTAATAAATGAGTTAATGGATTTTAGAAAACTGCAGTTCAATAAAATGTCTGTGAATGCTTCAGAAATTGATTTAATATCATTTACTCAAGAAGTTTCTAGTCATTTTGAAGATGAAGCTAATCAAAAAAATATTATTCTTTCTGTTGACTACTCAGAAAAACCAATAATTTTCTGGGGAGACCCTTCAATGCTTGAAAAAACAATATTTAATTTACTCTCCAATGCATTTAAGGTGACTCCATTAAATGGAATGGTTTCAATAGAAATAAAGAGAACTAATGGGAAAATAAACTTTCCACTAATCCATGAAAATAATCTATCTGAATCTATTGAGATTACTATTGAAGATACTGGCTCTGGAATTAAAGAGGAAAACATAAACAAAATATTTGATAGGTTTTATCAAGTAACAGAATTCGACAAACAATATTATGGAGGTACTGGGATTGGCCTAGAGGTTGTAAAGAATTTTATAGAACTACATAAAGGTAAAATCGAAGTTTCTAGTAAGTTAGATATAGGTACAAAATTTAAAATATACTTCCCACAGGGAAAAAATCACTTAAAAGAACTAAATCTTGAAAATGAAAAACAAGAATTAAATAAGAAGACTGAAATTATAACAAATGGTTTTGAGAATCTTGAGAATAAAACTAAAAATAAAACTTTATTAATTATTGATGACAACTCTGAACTTAGATCTTATCTTGAAGCTGAACTAAACAATGATTACAATATATTGCTTGCTGAAAATGGTAAAACAGGTTTTGAACTCACGGACAAACATGTGCCTGATTTAATTATTACAGATGTGATGATGCCAGTAATGGACGGTATAGAGCTGTGTAAAATGATTAAAAATGACATAAGAACTAGTCATATTCCAATTATGATGATTACCGCTAAAGGGATGGAAATTGATAAAATTAAAGGAATAGATTCAGGAGCAGATGTTTATTTGCAGAAACCTTTTAATATGGATGTTCTAAAATCTCATTTAAAACAGTTAATTAATAGTAGAAAGATTTTATTTAAAAAATATTTTAATGGAATTGATTTTTCAGAAAACACTACATCATTAGACCAAGAATTTATGTTAAATGTACTTGCTTACATTAATAACAACATAAATGATAATAATTTAAATGTTGAGAATCTTGCAGAAGAGTTATTATTAAGTAGAAGTAAGTTATATAGAAAAATTAAAGCATTAACAGGTTTAACTGCTAATGAATTTATAAGAAACATAAGACTAGAGAAGTCAAAAGACTATATAGAAAATTCAGAATTCTCTATAAGTGAAATTTGTTATAAAGTTGGTTTTTCATCTCCATCATATTTTACAAAATGCTTCAAACTTCAATATGGACTTTTACCAAAAGAAATTAGAGAAAACAAAGAAGAATGATAGATAAAAATTATTTAATAAGCAGATTTAATTTATTGTTGTTTTTAATAATTTTAAGTTGTAATCCAAATACAGAAACAGCTCCAGAGGGGATGGTTTGGATTCCTGGCGGCACATTTTATCAAGGTGCATTAGAAAGTGATTCCTACGCAATGAATCATGAAAAACCCAGACATGAAGTTAAAGTCAATGGATTTTTTATGGACATTACTGAAGTTACTAATAAAGATTTTAAAAAATTTATTGATCAAACTAACTACATCACTGTAGCAGAAAGAAAAGTAGAATGGGAAGAAATAAAATCTCAATTACCAGAAAATACAACTAAGCCTCACGATTCAATTTTACAACCAGGGTCATTAGTATTTAAAAAAACCAAAACCCCACTAAAAAATTTAAATGATTTCTTTCAGTGGTGGAAATGGAAAATCGGAGCTAGCTGGTTAAATGTATCTGGAGAAAATGACAACTACTATGATAATGTTTCTGAAAATCTCCCTGTAGTACATGTCTCCTACATTGATGCGTTAGCGTATTGTGAATGGGCAGGAAAAAGATTACCTACTGAAGCAGAATGGGAATATGCAGCAAGAGCAAATAATAAAAATTATATATATACATGGGGAAATGATGTTAAAAATCTTCATCTTAAAGCCAATACTTGGGACGGAGAGTTCCCAGTTAACAATAGTTTAAAAGATGGATACGAACGACGATCTCCAGTAAAATCATTTCCAGCAAATAATTTTGGTTTATATGGAATGGCTGGAAATGTATGGGAATGGACTAGTGATTGGTATAACGTTAATTATTATAATGATTTATCTAAAAATAAAGGAGTTTGTGATAACCCTGGAGGCCCTCTAAGGGCATATAACCCAAATAACATATACATACAGGAGAAAGTTATAAAAGGAGGTTCATTTTTATGTAATCAGTCTTACTGTAATAGTTACAGAATATCAGCCAAGATGGGCAGTAGCACAGATTCCTCCTTAGAACATTTAGGATTTAGAACAGTACTAATTCCTAAATAGTTGTTAAAAGTAATATTAGCTTCATTATTATCATTTTAATAAATAATAATTATATAAAATACATTTAATTTTATAATATAAATATCATAATAAATGTCAACAAGAAGTTCCTTAAATAGAAAGCACATATACACAAATCAATCTTTATTAGTTTTTGTGTTATTTTTTATATACACTCTTCATACAGAATCACAAAATTCAGAAAAAAAGGCACCCAACATAGTCTTTATAATGTCTGATGATCATTCTGTAAGTTCTGTAAGCGCATACAAGGATTGGTTAGCAGAAGTTGCTCCTACTCCGAATATTGATAGAATAGCCAATGAAGGTATGTTGATGAATACTACTTTCAATACAAATAGTATCTGTGGCCCAAGTAGGGCTGCAATTTTAACTGGAAAATATGCACATGTAAATGGGTTTTACAAAAACGAAGGTGGTGGAGATTTTGATGGGAATCAACAAACATTTCCAAAAATATTACAACAAAACGGATATCAAACTGCAGTGATTGGAAAATGGCATCTTGGCACTAATCCAACTGGATTTGACTATTCTAAAGTTATGATTAATCATGGAGGACAAGGAACATATTACAATACGGTATTTTTAGAAAATGGAAAAGACACTATAAGAGAAAATAAAAGACACTCTACTGAACAAGTAGCCTATGATGCTTTAAATTGGCTAGATAACAAAAGAGATAAAGACAAACCTTTTATGTTAATGTATCAATTTAAAGCACCTCACAGGCCTTGGACACCAAACAGCAAATTTGATACCTTATTTAGCGATAAAGATTTACCATATCCTGATTCTTTTAATGATGATTATGAAGGGCGTTTAGCTGCTTCAGAAAATATGCTTGAAATAGAAAATCATATGAACAGAAAGGATTTAAAATTAACACCTCCATCTGGTTTATCTAAAAAAGAATTAGGCAAATGGAATAGATTAGGAAATAATGGTGAATTTTGGACCCCTAACGACACTTTACAAGGAGAGGATTTAAAGAAATGGAAATACCAAAGATATATAAAAGATTATCTTAGATGTGTTGCAGGAGTTGATGAATCCGTAGGTAAAATGCTAGATTATTTAAAAGAAAATGATTTAGAAGAAAATACAATAATTATATATACATCTGATCAAGGCTTTTATTTAGGTGAACATGGTTGGTTTGATAAAAGATGGATGTATGAGCCGTCATTCAGAATGCCATTTATGATCAAATACCCTAATGAAATTAAAGCAGGAAGTGTTAACAACGAATTATTATTAAATATTGATTTCGCTCCTACTCTATTAGACCTTGCAGGTATAAATACACCTCAAGATATGCAGGGTGAAAGTTTCAAAAATCAACTGCTAAACAAAGAATACAAAAAAAGAGATGCAGTGTATTATCATTATTATGAATATCCTTTTTGGCACAAGGTTCAACCTCATTACGGAGTTAGAACAAATAGATATAAATTAATTCATTATTACTATAATATGGATGAATGGGAACTATTTGATTTAACTGAGGATAAAAATGAATTAAACAATCTTTATGGCAAAGAAGGTTTTGAAGAAATTACTAACGATTTAAAGGTCAAAATAATTCAACTACAAGTAAAATATAAAGACGATATGAGCTTGGATGAAATGAGAAAAATGACTGACACAAGAATAAAGCGTGTTTACAATTCCAAAAAATAGTTATAATAATTACTTTATAATTATTTTTTTAATAATGTTTTTATTGTCTACATAAAATCTTAAAAAGTATACACCACTGTCTAAAAAACTTAAATCAACATTTCTGCTATTATAATTAGTGTAAGTTATATGTATTTTTCCGTTAATTGAGAGCACATCTAAATTAACAGTATTCAAGTTATCTAAATTAAAGTTAACTACTCCATTTGATGGATTAGGAAAAACTTTAATACTTTGCATAAAATAATCTGGAACTGACATATTGGTTTCTGTAATATTTACATCAAAACTATCAAAATAATAGTAGCCTGTTTCATTACCACATAATAATTGAAGCTTATAACTAT
>CAJVXR010000058.1 GCA_913009535.1 uncultured Flavobacteriales bacterium
ATTTCAAAGAAATTAATTGGTCAAAATATATACCCCCAGAAAATTTTTATTTTTTCGAAGTTCAATTAATATTTAAAGAAATTATTTTTAACGGACTGATTTATATGCCCGATCCTAAAACAAAATCTGATCACCATCAAATTAGCAACCTATTTGAATTACTCATGCCTAAAATTGAAGGAATAAAGGAAGGTGAAAATATTATTTTAAAACTAAGAGAAGATGACTTTAACTTTATGATAAAAAGTCCATAAGCCTAATTAATATAAAACTATCAAAAATAGTATTCTGTTGTGTGATGCATTTTCTTTTAAACCAAGGACATATTATTTTTGGTAAGTTTATATTAATTACATTCGCTTTGCCCAATCAAATCTGTAAGCAATGAAAAAAATATATTTCACTTTATTTATGATTCCAATAATAGGATACTCACAAATCAAAATTAGTGGAGTTGTTAAAGACAAAGAAACTGGAACATTAATCGAAAATGCTATAGTTACTCTTAAGCCATCTAATATAGTTGGAGCTGGATATTATTCAGGAAAAAAAACTATAAAAAATGGTGCATTTCAATTAAGCACTAATTTTAATTATCCTCTTCAACTTATTACAACTAAAAAAGGCTGTAAGACCAAAAAGATTAAAATTAAAAAAGGGGATAGTTATATTGAGATTATAATAAAATGTGATTCAGAATCCATACAAAAAATTATAGAAGAACAAACTTTAGATACTGATAATGATGGTGTTCTTGATAGAGACGACAAATGTATTGATGTAGTAGGAGAAATTGATAATAATGGTTGTCCTTGGGCAGATAATGATAAAGATGGAATTAAAAATGCGGAAGATTCTTGTATCGATGAAGCTGGTCCAAAGGAAAATAATGGATGTCCTTGGGCAGATGATGATCAAGATGGTGTTCCAAACAGTGATGATAATTGTATAGATGAAGCTGGTCCAAAGGAAAATAATGGATGTCCTACAAAGCCTGCTGATTTTATGAAATTCATAGAGAGTGATATGAATAAATTTTTATTCTCTACCGATAGTAGTGAATTAAATTCAGGTAATAAAATAACTCTTGAAATGGTTAAAGGGCTTTTAGGTAAATATCCTAAAACTTCGATCACTATTGAGGGACACGCCTCAAGTGATGGGAGTTCAAATTATAATCAGAAACTATCTGTACAACGTTCAATTACAATAAAAGAATACTTAATTTCTAAAAGCATTGATGCAAAAAGATTAAATATTAAAGGTTATGGGGAAAGTCAAATAATTGGTGATAATAATACTGAAAAAGGAAGAGCTGATAGTAGACGTGCTAATCTTAAAATAGATCTTTAATTAATATACATGATCATATTATCCTTAAATATTAACCCTCCACTTGTGAGGGCTTAAAACCTATCCTTTTGGTTTGTCTTTTGTTAATTTTAAAAAAGTTTTTCTGTTTTTAACGTATTTTTCCAACCATTGATCTTGTTCCCAAATGAGATGAAGGATTGTTTCTTTTGCTCTATATCCATGACTTTCCCTTGGAAACATGACTAATCTAGTTGTTGCGCCAAGACCTTTGAGAGCATTATAATATCGTTCACTCTGTAGAGGGTAAGTTCCTGAATTATTGTCTGCTTCACCATGAACTAATAATAAAGGAGTTTTCATTTTATCAGCATGCATAAAGGGTGACATAGTATAATATACTTCTGGAGCTTCCCAATAAGATCTAGATTCACTTTGAAAACCAAATGGTGTTAATGTTCTGTTATAGGCACCACTTCTCGCTATTCCTGCAGCAAATAAATTAGAATGACTAAGTAAATTAGCTACCATAAATGCTCCATAACTATGCCCTCCTACAGCTATTCTATTTCTGTCAGCATATCCTTTCTCTACAACAGCATTAATAGCAGCTTCCGCATTGGCAACTAATTGAGTCCGAAAGCTATCATTAGGCTCATCCGTTCCTTCGCCGATAATTGGGAAAGCAGCCCGATCTAAAACCAGATACCCCTGTGTTACCCAATAAATTGGAGAACCCCAACTTGGATATAAAAATCGATTGGGATTATTTGTTTTTTGAGAAGCACTGGATTTATCTTTGAATTCTCTAGGATACGCCCACAAAATCATTGGTAATTTTTTTGGATTGTCTTTATCAAATCCCTCTGGAGTATAAAGAATCCCACTTAAATCTAGTCCATCTTTACGTTTATATGAAATGAGTTCTTTCCCAACATTTTTAAGATTTTTAAATGGATTTTCAAAAAAGGTTTGTTGTTTAAGTGTATTTTTTTCATCTAGACTTCTAGTGAAGTAATTTGGATATTCATTTTTAGATTCGATTCGAATACTCAATTTTTTTTCAATAATATCATAATCATAAAGCTGTTCAAATTTATCTGTATAATTCGATTCATAGGTTCGATTCTTTTTATTTGATTTCAAATTAATTTGATCCAAAAATGGAAATTGTCCTTTTTTAGAAAATCCATCACCCAAAAGAAAAGCCATATTTCCATCCAAGGCTAAGATTTTTTCACCATACTTTCCCTTTCGAGTGACAAAGTCACCTGGATCACTATATCTGTCTTGATAATTCCGATCAACAATAACTCTAGCTGGAATATCGGGCTTAGAGGGTGAAAATATATATGTTTTTGAATTCCGACTATTCCACCATCTGTCGTAAATGATAGCATTTAAATCGTTGCCCCAAATTACACCAGCGTATCGGTTTATTATTTTTGTCAATAAAATAGACTTTTGGCCGAAAGGAGCTTCCCACTCATACAATGCATCTCTATAAGGAACTTTAATTTCAGGATTCCCTTTGTCTAATGCCTCCACATAATAAATGGTAGAAGGTTTATCTTTACGCCATCCTATGTCTCTTTTATAATTGCTAACTGCCATAAATCCTTTTGGAAGGACCTCTTGAAGTGGATTATCAGATATTAATTTAACTAGTTGGGCATCCAAATCATAAACATGGGTTTCGGTAGGGAAACGATAATAAGGTACTAGATAAGAAAAAGGTTCTTTTACAAATGATACCATTACATATTTACCATTTGGAGATATACTTACACCTCTATACATTCGTGCATCTAAAAAAAGGCTTTTGTTGCCATTCAGATCAATCTTATAAATTTCTGATCTGCTCAATTGAGTGAAATTTTTAGAATCTGTAGGGTTCTTAATTAAATCTTGGTAAGTCCTATTTTGAGCTTTTTCTCCATTATTTTCAGTGACTTTTGGACCCGTTGGAACAATTACGGATTGATCAATAATATCTTCTATGTCTTTAGGTATTAATTTAACTAATAACTCTTTACTACTTTTGAACCAATTTATACTATTCCCCATGGTTGCATTAATTGGTTGAGAACTCAATTTTTTTACTTTTCTAGTAGTAACATCTAAAATCCAAAGTTCAACACTTGAATCTGAAGTGTGAGTCATTGCAATCATTTTTTCATCTGGTGACCAGATAAAGTTTGTCAACTGAGGTTTATTTGGAAGTCCATCTACAAGCAAAGGGGTCTCTCCTTTTTCAAAATTTACTAGTTCAACATTATTATAATAAGTAGTTCTACTTCCGATAAAACGCTTTGGATCTACGCGAAGACCCGCGATACGGAGTTCTTTTCTTGATAAATCAGCTATACTTTTGTAAGTTGAACGCGATAGAAGCACCATAACAGTATTTTTAGTATTTCGCAATACAGTTGGAGCTAAATCAACATCTATTAGATCCAATAGCTCTTTCTTAGGAACCTGATACCCTAATTCTTCTTGAGCATTTAAAAGATAAGACGCTGTTATGAATAAAGTAATTACAATATTTTTCATTTTCAATTTATTTAAGCGGAAAGTAACTAAAACTATTTAAAAAAAGTAAAATGTCTACATAAAGTGAAAAAGATAGAATTTAAAAAAATAGAAAAAATGAAGAAAATGATCAAAAATTGATCGAAAATGAGTAAAATATACTCAAAAATAGTAAAAAATGATAAATAATAGACTTTTTGATATTTTTAAAAATTTCGAAGTAACTAAAACTAGAGCACCTACAAATTCACTTTAGTATTCGCTGTATTTTGAATGTATTTTCAAAGATTATTTCGGTAATTATTCTTTACTACATTTTCTTTAATTAGAATTAGTCAATCCTCATTAATTAATTTGCCGATATTACAAGTGTAAATAAATTACAACTATTTTTGTTTAAATTAAACTTATCAGTGATGAAGAAAATTGTTGCTTTTGGTGCGAGTTCATCAAAGAAATCAATTAATAAAATTTTAGCAAATTTTGCAGCAAAACAAATTGAAGATGCTGAAGTTAATTTATTAGATTTAAATGATTTTGAAATGCCAATTTACAGTGTAGATTATGAAAATGAGATTGGTATTCCTGAACAGGCATATAAATTTAAAAATGAATTGAGTTCTGCTAATGGGATTATAATATCTTTTGCCGAGCATAATGGCTCTTATACTGCTGCTTTCAAAAATATCTTTGATTGGATTTCTAGAGTTGAAAAAATCGTTTGGTTCAACAAACCAATGTTTTTATTAGCTACCTCTGATGGAGCAAGAGGAGCAATTACTGTTCTTAAAGTTGCTCACGATAGAATTTCAAAAGGAGGTCAATTATATATTCCTAGCTACTCCCTTCCAAATTTTAGCCAAAATTTTGATGATAAATTAGGTATAATAGATGAAAATTTGAAAATTGAGTTCAACTCACTTATTAAATCATTTAGTGAAATTTTATAGCCTGTCCACTGTAATTTATAATCTTTAATTAGTAATACTTTAACACCACTGTATTTGTTTAGCGTCATTACCCTAATCTAATCATTCTTCGGGTAAAAAATTTTAGTTTTCTTATTGAAAGAAAGATCATTAATTAATTTATAATTTTCTCCTTTGGACAATTTAATGTCAAATAATTTTTCATGATCATATGCAGCAGAGATGTTAAAGTTTCGCACAATTAAATTTTCAAAACTTTCTACTTCAAGGCCATTAGTGAAAAAACTGGAAGTTGGATTTTTCCACTCTAATAAAATATCATCCAGCTCCAGGCCCTTTACTCCTGAAGCATAAAAAGCAGCAATGTCTCTTTTAAATAATCCTTTTTTTACAGAGAAGGAGGGTCTTAAATCAAAATTTCCACCATATTTTCTTGAATAAACACCTGAATTTATTTTTATACTAATCCCAGTCATTTTTATCCTTTTTATTACATTATTACCTTCGCCGTATATTACAATACCACTTTCAGAATTAGCTTTAATATTGTTAAATGTTATATTATTAATAATCCCTGAGTTACCGTTTTTTGATGATGGAATTGCAGATATATGAATGGGTTCACTTTTCCCCCACCAGCCATCAGAATGTAATCTTGTTTCCATTATGATATTGGTAAAAGTCACATCACTTATATTACTATTATCTCTTGAAAAGAGTCCAATTCCTCTGTTCGAATCATTAATAATTATGTTATTAAAAAGCACATTTCTTATGGGTTTTTCTCCATAACCAACTCTTATACCTGATGATTTTGATGTAACAAAACAATTGCTAAATATTATATTTTTTGCCTCTTTAGAGTTATTACCATAAGTATATTCTTCTAAACCCGAAATAAAACCTGTAACTATTAAAGCATCATCACCGGCAATAACATTTGAATTTGAAACATTTACATTACTTGATGAAGTGATATGAATTCCATCACTATTGGGAATTAATAGATTATTATTTATGGTGATTTCGGATATTTTAACGTTGTCACTCCCTCCAATCCTAATTGTCCATTTAGGAGCATCTAAAAAATGAATGTCTTGAATGATGATGTTTTCTGCATTACTAATGGTTATAATGTGTCCAGGTCTTTCGAAAAATTTAAGAGGGCCATCTTCAAGATCCAATGTGTCTTGATATTTTCCTTTTTGACGAGTATACTTCCTTTCCTCTTTTGATGGAATAAAGCGAGTGTTTTTTTTCATAAAGAATGTTCCTCTTCCATCAATAACACCTTTCCCAGTTATGGATACATTTATGACATCATTGGCAAATAAGATGCCCATATAATTTTTCCCAGAGTAGTAATACCCTTCAGGCATAATATCATAGTTGTTTATATCTTCACTTCCAATCAATACAGAACCTCTCTCCAGATTAAGATTCACGTTTGATTTAAGATAAATGGTTCCTGTTATAAACTTTCCTTTTGGTATTATAACGGTTCCCCCTCCTAATAAACTGCATTGATTAATTGCATTGTTTATAGGATCCGTGTTAACAAAAGAACCATCAGGTTTAGCGCCAAAATCGATTATATTATATGTCTGAGCGTAAACTAAATTAAAACACAGGAGAATTAAAAAAAAATAGAAAGGTCTAGACATCACATTCAATATAATTGTGAGTGTAAAATACTAAATTGATTTTAAATTGATTTTTTTATGCCCATAAAACCTTATGAAATAAAGGTGATAGGGTTATTAATTATTCGATAGTAACTGTTTTTATATTATCATCAAATACCCTGTCAATTAAAATATGTCTAGGGTCTATACCTGCTTTTAACGGCAATGAATCAACAACCATAGTGAAATTCATCAAAGAATCATTTACCCTAACTCTTTTCTGATAAATAAGCTCTTTTTCATCCATATCTGAAAAGACTCCGATGTCAATCCATTCATTTAAAGTTACTACTACTTCATTACCTAAAGAATCAGCCTTTATTTTTGATGCAGCAATTTCTATTTTAACCTCATATTTCCCATTGTCAAGTCTTTTAGCACTTGCTGTTTTTAATCTATTATCATAAAGTGTAATTTCTTTAAACCAATCATCAATTAAATAATTCAAAGAATCTGGGACTTTTGATTCTAATATATCTAAAAAATCTAATGAGGTTGGATAAGGAGTTTTATACCTGTACTTCTCTAAAAAATCTTTCATTGAACTATTGACTTTATCTTCTCCTATGTAATCTTGTAAAGCATAAAGAATTACGCTCCCTTTTCCGTAATGAATATAGCTTTGGTTTTCTACTTTATATAGAGGTAATTCCTTTTCACGTTCACCAGACCTGCCCCTTAAATATCTATCGTGATCATATTTTAACATTTCCCGCATTTTCATTGGTGTTTTTGCCATTTTCTTGAGAGTCATTAAAGATGAATATTCTGAAAAGGCCTCGCTTAAAAGAGTACCACCTTGCATATCTGCTCCAACTACTTGGTGAGCCCACCATTGATGCGCCATTTCATGGGCAATTACAGCATCAATCACATTATTATCCTCTTCATCTTCAAGGTCAATTATAAAACCAAACGATTCAGAATAAGGCATGGTTCCAGGAAAAGCTTGTGCGAAATTAGAAAATCTTGGAAATTCAATTATTCTACATTGTTTATGGTAATAGGGTCCAAAATTTTCAGTGTAATACTCAAGAGATCTCTCAACAGCATCTAGCATCATTTCAATATTTACGGAATGTTTTGAATCGTAATAAATCTCAATATCGATTTCATTCCATTTTCGTTTAGCTATTTTATAATCTGCTGATATAAAAGAATAAAAGTTTTGAGATGGATGATCAACTTTATACTGATAATATTTTCTTTCATCTTGAACCCACTCTTTAATTAATGATCCGGGAGCTATCGCGATTTGGTCACTACTTGTAGAAATTATAGTTTCTACATTAATATAATCTGAAAAACCATTCGTTAAGTAGTTTTTGTTACAATTCACACCACAATCAATTTCTAATTCTGGCATTCGTTCCTTTGGAGGTAAACCAGACTTAGTTCTTTTATTTTTATCACTTAATTCTTTATTTGAATTATAACCTACGTCAGCCAAAATTTCAAAATTATTTAAAAAAGAACCATTTTTAACTATACTAGTTGTTTCACCACCATTAGAAAAGCCTTTAGTTTCAAACTTATTATTGATTTTCAAAATCAATGTGTCACCTGGAAGCATAGGAGGATTAATACCATAAAAATGAACACCATGATCATCATCTTTACTAATTATGGATGCATTAGGAAAATCAAAAGTCAGATCCCATTGTTTGTTTACGTTTAAAAGAATACTATCAATTGGTTTTTTACTGTCATTTATAACAGTTAGCAGGGCTAATACATCAGCACTTTTCTTTTTTGGAAAAATATCAATATTATATTTTGCCTCAATTATTTTAGGAAGAGGAAGAGTATTAAATTTTTTGTAGATGTTCTCATAAGAAACAGCCAATTCTTCTGATCTATCGATTGAATTATATGTGTTTAATATCTGAGAATTATAATACACAAAAAACGATACAGTTATCCAAAACACTCCTATTAAGGAAACTATAATTACATAAGGCCTACTGGTATTACTCTTAAAACCATTAAGTCGTTCTTTAAAATTTTTTACTGTACCCCTATTCCAAATAAATCCTGATAAAGTAAATAAAAACATGGCAAATAACATCCAGTAAACACTAAACCAAAAGACTCCTATATTGCTTGGCCCAAAACCATTTAAATCAGAATATATCATATATGGAGTCGCGGCAAATGAAATCATATTAGAACTTATATCTAAAACTACCAATATGATATCCAAGACTAATAGGACAATGACTGACACGACATAACCTATATATTTATTATTCACAATCACTTGAATTGCAACAACAGATGCACATGTAGTAAAGTAAAAAGGAAATAAATTATACATAAAGTCTTTGAGATATAAAGCAAATTCAATCTCAGTATAGCCCATTACTAATTGATAAATTATAGTTACAAAAACAAGGGCAAAATGAATTAATATAGATAAAGAAAGTAGTGATAAAGCTTTTGAGAAAAGTGGGACTAATGAAGAATGGGGAGTTGAGTCAATGACCTCATTTATTTGTACATCACGATCTCTCCATACCAATTCCCCACTAAAAAAGACTAAAATGATGATTATAAATAAGCCCGAAGAACCACTAATTTGATCAATCATTAAGTTGGTAAGAGGATATGATTTGAGACCAAAATATTCATAACCTGAAGCTAGTCCTGCGATTAGTTGAATAATACTAAAGGCAAATAATATTTTAAAAGTTACATGTTTAAATACGCTACTCATGTTGAGTTTAAAAAAACTTTTAAAATGAGTAAACATAGAGTCTTTACTTATCTCAGATTCTGGAAGTGATTTTACAGAAACTAGTAATTCATTATTTACAGTTTCAGCTTTAATCTTATTCTTTTTGGTTTTTTTAGTAGAAAAAGTAAATCTTGAATATGAAGCCAATAATATTAGAGAGGCGAGACCAATCCAAATAATTCTATTATATAAAAGTAATCCTGATAATGAGGGATTTAGAGTATTTTTCTCAAGTGGGGTATAATATTTAGAAGTAATGTTATAAGTCCCGATTCCAAAAGTATCAACTAGAGCTGCAATTTTCTCATTATCAATATCTGAAGTTAATTCTCCTGCTATTGAATACCCAACTAAAATCAACATTGCTCCAACAAACGAGACTGTAGTATTTTTAAATTGTTGAGCTAAAGAATAAATTATTGCTCCTCCAATAAACATATTTGGAAGAATAAAAATAAAATAATTAGAAACGAAAGTCTGAAAATATAATGGCCCATATCTTTCAGGCTCAATCCAACCCATTAATGGAGCAATTTTTGATCCAATTATAACCGCGAAAAAAACTCCAGTTAAAGGAATGGTAGAAAGTAGTAAGGAGGCTGAAAACTTACCCATAAAATATCCAAACTTATCTATGGGCTTAGAAAAAATAATTTCTTGAAAATTATTTTTATGATCTCTTAAAGCAGAATTAT
>CAJVXR010000059.1 GCA_913009535.1 uncultured Flavobacteriales bacterium
TTCTATATCAACCAATAGATGAGGGATTAAATACCCCCTATCAAACTCATTCCACTGTAACAGACTTCGCTAAATTTCTAGGCTGATCAACATTACATTCTCTCATTAGCGCTATATGGTAGCTCAGTAACTGCAGTGGAACTGTAGCCAATAAAGGAACCAATAATTCATTACATTTTGGAATCTCAATATAATGATCTGCTATTTTCTTTACCTCTTTGTCTCCATGACTTACAATAGCAATAACTTTTCCTTTTCTTGCTTTTACTTCTTGAATATTGGAAACTATTTTCTCATAACTTGAATCCTTAGTAGCAATTACAAAAACGGGCATTTCTTCATCTATTAACGCAATAGGCCCATGCTTCATTTCTGCTGCAGGATATCCTTCAGCATGGATATAAGAAATTTCTTTAAGTTTTAAAGCCCCCTCTAAAGCCAATGGAAAATTTATCCCTCTTCCCAAATAAAGTGCATTGGTTGATTTATGGTATATTTTGGCAATTTTTTTAATCAAATCATTTTCTTTCAAAACTGTTTTTAGTTTCTCCGGAATGGTATTCAACTCTACTAATAATCTATTAAATCTTTCATTAGTTATTGTTCCTTTTCTTTTACCAATCATCATGGCCATAAGAGTTAATATTGTTACTTGTGCCGTAAAGGCCTTTGTAGAGGCTACGCCAATTTCTGGCCCTGCATGGGTATAAGACCCACAATGAGTTTCTCTAGAAATAGAACTACCCACAACATTACAAATCCCTATTAATGTTGCTTTTCTTTCTTTAGCCAATTTGATTGCTGCTAGAGTATCTGCTGTCTCACCTGATTGAGAGATAGCTATAACTACATCGTCTTCATTTATTATAGGATTTCTATATCTAAATTCTGATGCGTACTCTACTTCTACAGGAATTCTTGCAATTTCTTCAAATAAGTATTCTCCCACTAAGCCCGCATGCCAAGAGGTTCCACAAGCTACAAATATTAATCGTTTAGCATTAATTAGCTTTTCTTCATAATCCAAAATCCCGCCTAATGCAACTTTTCCTTGCGAAACGCTAAAACGCCCCCTCATGGAATCTAAAATAGACTGAGGTTGTTCATATATCTCTTTAAGCATAAAGTGATCATAGCCTCCTTTTTCTAAAGTCTCTAAATGCATTTCTAACTCGTGTATATACGGAGTTTTGTTTTGATTTCCAATGGTCTTTAGTTTTAACCCATTTTTTAAGCTTATATGAGCAATTTCTCCGTCTTCTAAATAAACTACATTTTTAGTATATTCTATTATAGGGGTCGCATCTGATGCGCAAAAGAATTCTCCCTGACCTAACCCCACCACCAAAGGACTTGATTTTCTTGCTGCTATTAGTTCATCGGGATTGTCATCACTTATAACTACAATAGCATAAGCTCCGATTACCTCGTTTAAAGCCAATCTTACAGAGTCAAATAAAGGATGTTTCCCGTTTTTGTGAATATCACCAATTAAATGAACCAAAACTTCAGTATCTGTTTCGCTTAAAAATTTATGCCCTCTTTGTTCTAATTCCTTTTTTAAGACAGAGTAATTTTCAATAATCCCATTGTGCACAAGGCTAATTTTTCCATTACTAGATTGGTGAGGATGAGCATTTATATTATTTGGAAGACCATGTGTTGCCCAACGAGTGTGTCCAATGGCAAGATTTCCTTTAGTGTCTTTATTGCTGGCAAAATCAATTAGATCCTGAACTTTCCCCTTTTGCTTGTAAATATTTACAGACTTATCCTTGTGTATTGCTACTCCTGAGCTGTCGTAGCCTCTGTATTCCAATCTTTGAAGACCCTTGATTACTATTTCATAGGCATTTTTTTTACCTAAATAAGCTACGATACCACACATAGATATTAATATTTTGTATATGAAATTACTACTTTTGCTTTGTCTTTTTTGGTGGAATTCATCCCATTCAAAACTACTCTATTGGCAGTTATTCCATTTCCATTTGGAAATATTTTTATAGTATCGTTAATTGCTTTTTCAGAAATAACTTCATTGAGATGTCTTGTAATATTGAAAGTATAGTTTTTATTAACCACATTAAAATTCCCACCTAGACTTCCCTCAAACAAATCCGGTAAAAATTCATATCCTCCTTCAATATTTTTTCTTGAAATAAATAAACTACTTGGAGATGGATAGTCGTCATATAGATAATCTTCAAATGGTAAAATAATCTCTGCTTTGTTTATTATTATAGGTTTTGCAATCAGAGAGTCAAAACTGGGAATGGTTATTCTTCCATTTATACCGCCTAGTGTTTGTATAAAAAATTGATTTTGACCAAGAGCAGGTTGGTTAACAACATTTTCTATTTCTGTCCCTGTGTAATCGTGAGCTACTTTATGAAAGTAAGCACAATTACTATTAATGTTAAAATCAAAATCTAATGTATCATGTTCAGAAAACAGCCCACTAGTGTCTCTGTAAAATAACCTTATTCTAGAAAATGAGTTAAGTAGATTTATATAATACAGACCGCCATTAATTCCGCTCGCACTTGAAATTTTAACGCCTTTAAAAAATGTCAAAAATTCATTAGCTCCATCGTTTCCATCTAATGTAGAATTCCCAGATTCGTTTACAATTGGTCTTGCAAATTTCTCAATATCTAAAGGGATTCCTAAAATTGCTTTATCAACTAAACTACCAGAAAAATAACCAGGAAATAGCGGATTAGACTCAATACTTAAACCATTGGAAATATCTTCTGCTTTTGTAATAACATTGGTAGTGTTGTGATAAGTAGAATCTTTAAAAATATCTTTATCTAGTATCTCAACATGAAATTCTTGCTCTTCAATATCTCCGTAGTATCCGTCTATTGCCAAGTATAATACTACAGAATCTATAACAATATCATTAATATCTCCATTATCAGGTATGAAATTGTAAGATTGTTCCAACCTGATTTGTGTGAAAATAGATGCATTTACCTCGCCAAAAACAGGGTCTATATAGTTTCCTAGTGGACTAGGGCCGTTTAATTCATCAGTTCTGATGCTGTCCGAAATAACAGAAAAAGTACGTATAGAAAAAGTATCACTATAGATAGCACCTAAAGTATTGGAGTCTGGATTAATTTCTATTCCAAATTCATTGTCTTCTTTTACACAAGAGCTAAAAAACAATGTTGTGGATAAACCAACGATTAAAAATAAAAAATTACGTAATTTGATCAATACTATTTGACTAAGCAAGAACTCCATTTTCACTAAGAACTGTACTGTAAAAATCTTGATGTGCATCAATTGTTTGCTCTTCTTCATGGTATTCAAGTAGTGGTTTTTTAGAAGCTTTTATAGTTTCCATCAATGAATTATCTATTTCTGGACTGCAAATCCCAACAGCATCACTCCATTGAACGCCAATTTCATGAAGTTTATTAACTCCTATAGCCCCATCAATATCAATTTTTGAAATTGGGATTTCGTCAAATTCAAGTTTGGCATCTAAGTTCTTAGAGAATTTAAGTTTTTCGTCCCTATTGTATACACTGTAAATAACTTTTGCTCCCGAAAAATGAGGATCATTTGCATAGACTGATTTTAAATATACCGGCATTAATGCGGTCATCCATCCATGACAATGTACAATATCAGGCATCCATCCAAGTTTCTTAACTGTTTCTAAAACTCCTCTGCAAAAAAACATAGACCTTTCGTCATTGTCTTTAAAATACTTTCCTTTGGCATCTTTAAACAAGAACTTCTTCTTAAAATATTCTTCGTTATCAATAAAATATACTTGAATTCTAATTTGTGGAATAGATGCAACTTTGATGATCAATGGATGATCATAGTCATTAACAATTAAATTCATTCCCGATAGTCTAATTACTTCATGAAGCTGGTGTCTCCTTTCATTGATAACCCCGAACCTAGGCATGAAAATTCTAATTTCTTTGTCCGCCTCATGAACACCTTGTGCGACTTTTCTTACGAGACTTGAAATTTCTGATTCTATTAAAAATGGATCGATTTCTTGGGTAACATAAAGAATTTTATTTTTTTCCATAACTACTAATCTCCTGCTTAAAATAATGAATTACAAAAATATAAAAAAAAAACACATAAAACCAACATTTATAGTAGCTTTAATTCAGTTATTATAACTAATGCGAATAGTAAAACAACTCCAAGAATTAAATGAAGCTTTGGCTTCTGATTGGATTTGTTCCAACCATGGGTTTTCTACACGATGGACATCGCTCATTAATTAATGCATCTAAAAAAAAAGCCGACTTTACAGTAGTTTCTATATTTATAAATCCTACTCAATTTAATAACCCTACAGATCTAGAAAACTATCCAGTTAGTCTTAAAAAAGATTTAATTATTTTAGAGAAAGATGAGGTTGATCTTGTTTTTTGCCCTGATTTTGACACTTTATACAACAATGAAAACCCTGTTGAAATTACACTAGGAACTTTAGGTAGTGTTTTGGAAGCAAAAAAAAGAAAAGGTCATTTTCATGGAGTTATTAGAGTTGTAAATCTATTTTTCAAACTAATAAATCCCAATTATGCATTTTTTGGGGAAAAAGATTACCAACAGTATTTAATTATTAATCAATTTACTAAGGTTGCTTTTCCGCAAATTGAAATAATTATGTGCCCAACTTATCGAGAACAAAGTGGCTTAGCAATGAGTTCTAGAAATAGCAGACTTTCATCTGAAGATTTTGATAAATCAATTGAGATATATAGAGTCCTTACATTTTGCAAGAAAAATTTTAATTTTTCTAATAGAGAAGATATAGAAAAAATATGTTTAAAAAAATTATCAGTATTTTCTGAGCCAGAATATTTTGAAATTAGACATTCCAATGATTTATTAAACAATGGTGGTAAATTACAAAGTTGGAGAGCATTTGCTGCAACAAACTTGGGCGGTATTAGGTTAATTGATAATATTGTACTTGACTAATGAAAAATAAATTAATCAAGGTCCTAAAGATTTTTCTGCCAATTGCTATTGGTATATATCTTACATGGTATTTTGTATCAAATTCCACATTAACAGAAAAAGAATATTTTTTACAATCTTTATCAGAAGTTAATTATGGATGGATTTTAGTTGCTTTAATAATAGCTTTTTTTGCCCACCTAAGTAGAGCATACAGATGGAAATATTTGCTGGAAACCCTTGATTTAAAACCTAAGTTAAGCCTCATGTATCACAGTGTTATGATTGGCTATATTATTAATCTAACCATTCCAAGATCTGGAGAACTGGCTAGAGCAGCCTATTTTAGCAGATATCAGAAAACAAAATCGGATCAAATTTTTGGAACTATTGTTATTGAAAGAGTAATTGACCTAGTAATGTTTGCTTTGGTGTTTTTTATTGCTTTTTTATTTCAAGCAGATCAAGATAAATTTAATGAGCTCAGACAAATATCCAATGGCTCTTCTAATCCTTATTTAATCCCTTCTTTATTAATTTTAGGATTTATTTTCTTAGGGGTTTTAGCAGGCATAAAGAAAGTTAGAGTTAAAGTTTTAAATTTTCTAAAAGGAATAATCCAAGGTGCGACAGCTATATTAAGATTAAAAAATAAAATTGGTTTTTTAATTCATACTTTTTTTATATGGGCTTGCTATATCACTATGTTGTGGATAAGTGCCATGGCACTTACAGATATTGAAAATATTACTATAAACGCAGTATTTGCTAGTTTCGTGGCAGGAGCAATAGCTATTGGGGCCACACCTGGAGGAATTGGTCTTTATCCAATAATGGTTGCATCAGTTTTAACAGAGCTTTATGGATACGACGGTCAAGTTGCTAAGTCTTTTGGAATGCTAATGTGGTCCTCCCAAACAATATTTATGATATTATTAGGAATAATTTCTCTAATTGCTATCAAAAAAGAAAATTAGTCTTTTAATTTTGGAAGGTTTATCTCCAATTCATCTAGTTGAAATTGGTCAATTTTAGATGGCGCTTCAATCATAACATCTCTTCCTTGATTATTTTTTGGAAATGCAATAAACTCTCTGATATTGTCTTTACCCCCAAATAGAGCACAAAGTCTGTCAAATCCAAAGGCAATTCCTCCGTGTGGAGGAGCTCCATATTCAAATGCACTCATTAAAAATCCAAATTGGGCTTCGGCTTCTTCTTTGCTAAATCCAAGAATCTCAAACATTTTTTCCTGAATTTTTCTATCGTGAATTCTTATAGATCCGCCTCCAATCTCTACTCCGTTAATAGCCAAGTCATAAGCATTGGCTCTGACATTTTCAGGTTTGGACTCTAGCATAGCTAAATCACTGGTTTTGGGAGATGTAAATGGATGATGCATTGCATGAAAACTATGGGTTTTTTCATCTTTTTCTAAAAGTGGAAAATCAACCACCCAAACAGGCTTGAAGACTTTTGGATCTCTCAATCCTAGACGACTCCCCATTAATAATCTTAATTCATTCATTTGACTTTGAATATCTGATTTTTTGCCACTTAAAACTAATAGTAAATCACCAGGACTGGCACCACATTTTTCTGCCCACTGTTTTAAATTAGATGCATCGTAAAATTTATCTACCGATGATTTGAAAGTTTGATCTTCGTTATATTTAACATAAACAAGACCTCTAGCTCCAATTTGTGGTCTTTTTACCCAATCGGTTAATTCATCTAATTTTTTTCTTGAATATTCTGCACCACCAGAAACACTTATTGCAACTATTGATTCAGATTCATCAAAAACTTTAAAGCCTTTTCCTTTTGCAAGATCATCTAAGTAAGACAATTCCATTTCAAATCTTATGTCAGGTTTGTCAGAACCATATTTTTCAATAGCATCACGGTAAGAAATGACTGGAAATGAGCTTGGAAATTCTGTTTTTAGGATTTTTTTGAAAAGAAATTTAATTAATCCTTCAAAAGTATCTAATACTTCTTGTTGGTTGACAAAAGCCATTTCACAATCAATTTGAGTAAATTCTGGTTGCCTGTCGGATCTTAAATCCTCATCTCTAAAACATTTTACAATTTGAAAATAACGATCGTATCCACTTACCATTAGTAGCTGCTTAAATGTTTGTGGAGATTGAGGGAGTGCGTAAAACTGTTGTTTATTCATTCTGCTAGGAACTATAAAATCACGGGCTCCTTCAGGTGTTGACTTTATCAAATAAGGAGTTTCAATTTCTAAAAAATTATTTTGGTGAAAGAAATTTCGAATTTCAATACTCATCTCGCTTCTTAGCACTAAATTTTGTTGCAAAGGATTTCTTCTCAAATCAAGAAACCTATATTTCATCCTTAGCTCTTCTCCGCCATCCGTTTCGTCTTCAATAGTAAATGGAGGTGTTTTGGACTCATTTAAAACTGTGATTTTCTCCACCTCTATTTCGATTTCCCCGGTATTAATTTTTAAATTTTTATTGCTTCTTTCTTTTACAACTCCATCTACTTCGATAACCCATTCTCTATTTAATTCTCTTGCTTTTGCAGATAGGTCTTTATCTAACTCTTCATTAAATGCCAATTGAGTAATTCCATATCTGTCTCTAAGATCAACGAATGTCATTCCTCCTAAATCTCTTGATTTTTGAACCCATCCGCATAATTTGACCTTTTGATGGATATTCTCAATTCGTAATTGACCATTGTTGTGTGTTCTATACATTTTCATTAAAAATATAACTTAATATACTAATTTGACATTTCTTCAATAGCTTTTTTCACATCACTATCTCTAAAGGTATTTAATATGTATCTGGATTGGTCTGATAAGTAATAGCTACTTAACTCAATTTTTAAGCTCCACTTTAAATCTGAAATTTCTTTTGGATTATAACTGCTAATTTTTTTACCATTTTGTTCTAAATATTTTTCTAATTCTTTATTTTCAATTTTAAAATTAATGTAATAATCTTTTGTGTTCAATGACTTTGACTTTGGAAATTTTTCAAAGTAACTAAAACAGAAATCTCGCCATTTTCTAGTATAAATAATATTGTTAATCGCTTTGCTATATACAAGAGTGTCAATTGGGAAATATACGTCTGGCAATATTCCTCCCTTAAAAATGCTTTTATCAAAAACAGAGTCACTTTGTGTTAGTTCACCGCTTTCTATCCTTTCAAAGATGTCATTTTCGTAGTCAATGTTTTCACCATAAGGCTTTTGTATGCATTTTCCTGATGGAGTATAATATCTTGAAGTAGTTATCCTTAGTTCAGAAGAGTCAGGCAGCATTAATGGCTGTTGAACTAGTCCTTTTCCAAAAGTTCTTCGCCCTAGAATTTTTCCCCTTTTGTTGTCCTGTATTGCGCCACTCACAATCTCACTTGCAGATGCAGTAGAACTGTTGACCAAAATAATTAACTCTCCATCTTCAAATAAACCTTTAGGTCTTGAATAAAATGACCTTTTCTTTGAATGAGCGCCTTCCGTGTAAACAATTAATTGATCTTCTTTTAAGAATTCATCAGAAATATTTATTGCTTGGTGGAGGTATCCACCCCCATTAAATCTCAAGTCAAAAATGAGTTTTTCCATTCCTTGATTTTTCAGTTCAATAATTGCATTCTTAAATTCTAAGTCGGATGAATTTGAAAATGAACTTAGTTTAATGTATCCAATATTATCTTTAATTATGGTACTAGCCGATATAGATTTAAGTGGAATAGAGCCTCTTAATAACTTATGTTTTGCAACTTTATTATTTGGACTTAAAACAGTAATATTTACTTCACTACCCACTTTCCCTTTTAGTCTTTTTAAAACATCTTCATTTTTCATCCCTACACCAGCAAAATTTTTGCCTTCAATTTTAATGATAGAAGTGCTCTTGAGCTCTCTTTCGTCTATTGGAAACAAATATTTTAATGAACGTAAAGATTCGTTTACTTTTGCAACTTGGCAAAGTTCATTTGCAGACTGTGGATAAAATGATTTTGCCATATCCCAAGAATAGTAAAGCCAAGTTAACAGTAAGAAACTACTACCAACAATAACCCAGTGAACTCCACCTTTGGCTCTTTCAGGGTTACCAAATACAGCATCTAATTTTTCAGTTTTTGCTAATTTTCTTCCATATAGAATAGATCCAACAACTGCAAAAATTACTACAAATGTTATAATTCCAGTTAGCATACTAAATATCTTTACCCATTATTTCTTCTTCCATATCCCAAATCATAGTTAGAATTTCTTCTCTAGTGCTTACAAAATCAGGTGTTTTTTTTATTTCTCTTAAGTCACCATCAATACCTTTGGATGCAAAAGGAAGATTGTACTCTTTATGTATACGACCTGGTCTTGGTGCCATTACATATAATCTTTCACCAAGTAACAATGCCTCTTCAACTGAGTGGGTGATTAAGATAATTGTTTTTCCTGTTTCTTTCCAAATTTTTAAAACTAAAGACTGCATCTTCTCTCTTGTTAATGCATCTAATGCACCTAACGGTTCATCCATCAAAATTAAATCTGGGTCATTAATTAAACATCGTGCAAGAGCAACTCTTTGCTGCATACCCCCAGATAATTGATAAGTTGGTGTATCTCCAAAGCCTTGTAAACCAACTATATTTAACCATTCATCAACTTTTTTTGCTGTTTTAATTGGATCTTCTTTTTTCATTCTCAAGCCAAAGTCCACATTTTCAGCAACTGTTAACCATTCAAATAAAGCACCTTGTTGAA
>CAJVXR010000060.1 GCA_913009535.1 uncultured Flavobacteriales bacterium
ACATTTACAGGATCTATATTGTTGATGATAAGATTATTTAAATATTGTAAATTTTGAATTAAATCAGCGTTATTTGGGTAAAATTTTAATCCTTTTTCATAATAATATATAGCGGAAGCTAAACTATCGACTTTATAATATGCATTACCTAAATTAAAATACAGATCTGAAGAATGATTTCCATTAATTAAAATTTCATGATATTTTTCTATAGCTAATGAAAAATCACCAGCATTATATCTTTCATTAGCAGTAACAAATATGTCTTTTTCTTGTGAGAAACTAAGATTGAGAATAAGTGTGAATAATAAAAAATTTTTCATAGTCAATTAATTTCTTTATCTATTTGTGATATAATTTCAATAGCTTTAGTGTAATCAGATTTCATCTCAACATTTGTAATTGGTGTATATCTAGCCATTTCACAATTCTTAAATAATTTATTTAAAGACAAAGTAATAGCTTTGGGGACTTGTCTTTTTTCTAATTCAATTGTAATATTATTTTTTGTATAATTACTGTTTTCAAGTGATATTATTGATTTCAAATAGTTATGTAAAGCCCTATCTAAAGATTCGTAAAAATCTTCTTTTCTCCCAAGGTTTGATTTAGCTTCTGATAAATGTTTTTTGGCTAATTTTTTAGCTTGTAACAACAAATCATTATTTGAATACTTCCCTTTATCTTTAGAGTAATTTGTTAATATAATTATTATTAGTAGTGTTATAATAAAAGGAGCTAAAAATAAGGTCCAGAAAAATGACGAATTAAAAAAGAAGTTTTTTCTGATTTTGGTTAATGTAGTTTTAGTTTTAAAAGGCAAAAAGGCAACTGTTTTTGATTTAGAGTTAATTTTAAAATTATTAGTTTTTACGGATTCATTACTCCACTCTTTCCCTGAAACATCAATAGTGAATTCTTTAGAACTTATAATTTTATATGATTCAGAATCTATATCAAAATAAGTGAATGAAATTTTTGGTATTTTATATCTGCCAGGTTTTGATGGTACAATTGTATATAAATCACGGACACTACCTGCCATCCCAATTATACTTGTAGATATTTTCTCTTCTCTTTCAGGTTGGTATACCTCTAATGAAGAAGATAAATTAAGCTCTGGAAGTTGAAATAACTTTAAATTTCCTTGTCCATTTATTTCTAACTTTAATTCCAATGCCTCGGAGACTGAAAGCTTTGTTTTTGAACTATTTAATGTAAAATTAAAAGATCCTACTGCGCCACCAAAGTTCTGTAATTCATTATTTTTGGGTAGTGGCTTAACATTGATTTTTTTATCACCAGATGTCACAATTTTTTGGGAAGATCCCATAATCCTTTGGCCAAAGAAATCTCTTCGGTTTGTTGGTAATTGCAAAGTTAGATCTAAAGATAAAGGCTCAATAGTTAGCTCTCCATTTTTTTGAGGATATAAAACTGTTTTTTTTAGCGTAACATATCTATAGGCTTTGTTATTATAAATACCATCTTCGATACTGTAATTTTCGATACTTATATTTTGACTCCAAAAATCAGCATACCTAGGGGAGGATAATTCTCTCCAGTTGGTAATTCCAATGTTTGAGGAAAAGTAAAGCTTGTGGACAACTGAAACCCCTTCATTTAAATAAGGATTACTATTAGAAACCTCAGAAACTAAGTATACTTCCGTATCTGAAATATAATTTGGGTCATTCTCTTTGTTAGGGTTTTTAACAGCACTTAAGACTTTTATATTAATAGGAGAGGTTTTATAGACCTCCTCTTTTACTTCAATTTTAGCTTGACCAATTTCAAACGAACCAATTTTTATGGGAGATAAAAAATAAGTATACGATTTCCTATATGATCTTTTTCCGTTTACCCAGGAATTTTTTATGGACTGGCTGGGCCCTCCAACGACTTTGAAGTTTTTAAAGCTTGGAGGTTTAAAGTTGTCTCCGTCTTCATTTAAAGTAAACTCTACACGTAATCTCTCATTAATTCCTAAAGATTTTTTACTAACATTAGACTCAAATATAATTTGAGATGTAACCGCAAGGTTAAAAAATAATAAAATAATATTTAAAAGATATTTATAATTCATTACCAGTCTTTTTCATTTTTCAATTTAACCCCTTTTAACTTCTTGGCATTAATCTTTTCTTGGACCTTATTTTCCTCTTGATTCATGGCTTCTAAAAGATTTTTTATTTGTTGTGGAGATAACTTTTTTGCTCGCGGTTCTGGTGATTCTTTTGACTTATCTTCTGGTTTATCCCCTTTATTTTGGTCTTCATTATCTTTTTGGTCTTCATTGTCTTTTTGATCTTCATTTCCTTTTTGATCTTTATCGTCTTTTTGATCTTCATCTTCACTTTTATCCTTGTCTTTTTCTTTATCCTCGTCCTCATCTTCCCCTTCGCTTTCTTTCTCATTTTCCTGATCTTTGGCGCAATCTAAGGCTAAAGCTAAATTATATCTAGATTCATCATCATGAGTATTATTTCTTAATGCATTTTTGTATGCTTCAACAGCTTCTTTGCACATTTTTTTTTGCATTAAAATATTACCAATATTATGAAATATTTGATGTTTATCAATAGCTAATTTAGCGTTTTTTAGAGCCTCTGATTGACTCAATAAAGCTTCATCATAATATCCGTTTTCATATAAGTTATTGCTGAAATTATATTGACCCTTTATAGAATCAGGGCTTACCGATATTGCTCTTCTATAATTTTGTTCCGACAAATTAACATTAGTTTGAAATGACTTGTTGGCTTTTTTAATTAAAGTCTCGTATTTATTTTGCTGTGATAATGCTACTCCTGTTGTTAAAAATAGTAATATCAGGTAATTAAATAGAATTATATTAATCTTTCTTTGTTGCATTATTTTCGTTAAATAAGTTTAGTGAGTTAATCCAACTTGTTTTAGAATCAAACATAAATATGTCAAAAAACAAGAGGATAAAAGCTATAAATATGAACAATTGAAATTGGTCATCAAAATCAGAAAACTGTTTAGTTTCAAATTCTACCTTTTCAGTCTCTAGTAAAATTTTATCAATTTCATTAATTACAAAAGTTGTGTTTTCTCCATTTATAAAATTTCCGTTTGTAATCTCGGCAATTTCAGTTAATACTTTTTTATTAAGTTTTGTTATAACAACCTCATCGTTATTGTCTCGTTTGTAATTTTGTATGACTCCATTTTTTTTAATGGGGATTGGTGAACCTTTCTCTTTTCCTACGCCGACTGTATATATTTTAATTCCTTTACTGGCTGCAAGTTTAGCAATATCAAGTGAGCTATTATTATGATCTTCACCATCAGAGATAATGATTAATAATTTAGAAGTATTAGTATTTTGATCAAAATAAGTGGTTGATAACTGAATAGCTTCATCAATAGCAGTTCCTTGAGATGAAATCATATCTGTATTCATGTTTTGTAAAAACATTTTTGCTGCAGAATAATCAGTAGTTATTGGTAATTGCGGGAAAGCTTTCCCAGCGTAAGCAACAATACCAACTCTGTCACTATTGAGTTTATTGATAATTTGATTTACTATTTGTTTAGATTTTTCTAATCTGTTTGGAGCTATATCTTCAGCTAACATGCTTCTGGAAACGTCAATTGCAAAAACAATATCAATACCAAACCTTTTATAGGTTTCCATCTTACTCCCTACTTGCGGATTAACTAGGGCTAAAATTAGAAATATTAATGAAATTAAGTTCATTAAAGATTTTAGATAAGGTTTAAACCTTGAAAAATTAGGGCTTAACTTTAACAATGATGATCTAGTAATAAACTTATTTTGAGCTCGTGTCTTCCAAAACTCATTTATAAAAAATAGAACAACTACCAATGCAGGAATAACCATTAACCAAAACCATATTTTTTCTTCTAACTGGTACATTATATAAAGCTTCTAAAGATTGTGTATTTTAAAATTAATTCCAATGTCAGAAATAAAAGGGCTAATAAAACATAAAGTCTATATTTTTCTTGATGATTATAATATTTTATCTCTTCAACATCAGATTTTTCTAGTTTATTTATTTCATCATAAATATCTTGAAGTTTTTCGTTATTAGTAGCTCTAAAATATTTCCCGCCTGTTAAATCAGCTATTTCCATAAGTAAAGCTTCATCAATTTCAACTTGAATATTAGCATAACTGAATTTTCCTTTACTATCTACTCCAACAGGAGATAGAGCCATTCCGTTGGTTCCTATACCTATTGTATAAATTTTTATTCCATACTCAATTGCTAATTCAGCAGCTGTATTTGGATCTATAAACCCAGAATTATTAACTCCATCGGTTAATAGTATAATGACTTTACTTTTAGCTTTGCTGTCTTTAATTCGATTAACAGACGTGGCTAATCCCATTCCGATAGCGGTACCTCCTTCAATTATAGTGTTGTATTTTATTTCGTTTAAAGATCTAATTATAATGTTTTTGTCACTGGTGATAGGAGTTTTAGTATAACTCTCTCCAGCATACTCTACAAGGCCTATTCTATCGTTTGTTCTATCCATAATAAAACTAGCAGCAACTTGTTTTAAAGCCTCTAATCTATTAGGTGACAAATCTTTTGCAAGCATACTTGCTGACACATCAATAGCCATGACAATATCAATCCCTTGATTGTTCTTAACTTTTGTGGATACATCTATTATCTGAGGACGAGCCAATGCGATTATAATAAAAACTAAGCATAAAACTCTTAAGATATATAAAAGTGGCTTTAGTTTTGAAATTAATGAAGAATGAGTTAAAAAAGCAATTGTGTTCGGAAGAGAAATACTATTACTTAATTTGTTCTTTTTGGATATATACCAAAAGCAAACTACTGGAATGACAAAAAGCATCCAAAAGAACTCAGGATTTAGAAACTGTATTTTTAGAATCATAATTGCTTTTTACTTTTTATTAATTCAATAGAATCCACTATCTTATCAATGATTTTATGGATATAATCGTCATCTTCTTGCCATGATAAAAAGACCTGCTTAAAGTCTTCATTGTTAACGAAGCCAAATATTTTATATTTAGTTTTCTTAAAATCATTTGATTTTTCTGATGGAAAATCTGCAGAGCCATAAATTAATAATCCTTCAGCTCCATTTGGAGTTTGAAAACTTTCAAACTTAGTTATGATATTTTTTACTCCTAGTTTTTCAATGATTTCTATATTAGAATTCATCATTTGCTGCAAGTTAATATTAGGGCTATTAGCCGTCAATTTTATATTAGTAATAGTAATATTTAAAGGAGATGTGACATTTTCATAATTAAACTCCGAAACAGTTGTTCCGTTATCGACATTAAAAAGATAGCTATCAATATTCCTATTTAAAACCTTTGGAGTGCTAATAAATACGGGGGGGGCACCATAACTTGAACTAACCCATTCTTTAGATTCTAAAAATATTAAATTTTGGTTTCTAAATATTGTGTCATTTACATAAGTAAAACCATACACTATTATAGAAGTTAAATAAATGACAAAAAGAGAAAGTAAAGAGTAAGCTGCAATTTTCTTGTTGCGTTTTTTATGTTTTAACCTTCTTAAGTCTTCTTGAATCTTTAAGTTTTTTTGTAATTCTTCTTTTGTAGGTTCAGGCAAAATTAATTTTATATTATCAATTTCTTTTTCTAAAGATTCTAAATCATTTAAGGCAGTTTTATAATCTGGTTCATGCTTCGCAAACTTTACAAGGTCAGCTCTAGAAAATATATTGTCAATATTTTTTATAGTAGGGTTAGATAAATCATATTTTTTAGAGTTTTTTAAAAGGTTTAATCTGATAATTAATTCTTTCGTTGTACACTCTAATGCGTTGTTTATTATTTTTTGATTTAAGAAATTTCTAACTATAAATGTTAAATTAGAATAATAATTTTTAACGTCTACGTTGGTGTCATATTTAAGTTTTTTAATCGCCGATAATTCTTTAATAGCTTTTTCATATGGTGTGAAATATTCTATTTCTAATTTATGGATTTTAAAAAAACTAAAAATTTGATTTCTATAATAGATAAAAAAAGCAATTAGTGATAGTGTTAAAATAACGTATAGCCAATAAAGGAAATCAAATTGAGTTTTCGATTTCATAATTGGCTTAATCGCATATAGGCCCTGCTTAGTAGTATCAATAACTACAGAGTTAATTTTTATCCTAAAAGAATCTAATCGTACTTCTTTATTTAAGAACTGGATTTTTGGAGCAGGAATATAAAAAACTCCAGAATCGAAATGAGTTAAGGCGAACTGTTTACTAATGATATACTTTTTATCTAAAGAGTTAGTGTCCAATTTAGATTCATTAATAACTTCAAAGGGTAAAAAATATTTACTCTCAGGAAAACGAATTGGTCCTAAAGAGTCTGTTTTTATATTAATTTTGTAGATGATTTGTTCTCCAATTCTAATATTGGTGGTATCTACAGTATTTGAAATTTCTTGTGCCCATAATGATAGAGGCAATACAAAACAAACTAATATTAGATGTATTGGTCTACTCAAATTATATGCAGAAAAATTAAATTTCATTTATTATCTGTTTTTAAAATATCCCAATAATTTCCTAACATAACTATCCTGAGTTCCACAATTAATCACACCCGATCCTGAGCGTCTAAAGTTACTTTCGAAAGTTTTAACATTGGATAAATAATCATTTTCATAAGCTAATCTAACTTTAGAAGAAGCTGTGTTAACAGTTAAGATATCACCAGTTTCATTATCTATAACCTCAATTACTCCAAGGTTTGGTATTGATTTTTCACTTTTGTCAAAAATTCTAATTCCAGTAATATCATGCCTTGAAGAGCTGATTTTTAAACTTTTAAAATAATCCGGAGATATAAAGTCAGAAATTATAAAAACAATAGATTTATTTTTTTGAATATTGGACAAAAATTTTAATGCACTATGGATATCTGTTTTTTTATTTAGTGGTTTGAACTCTAATAATTCTCTTATAATTCTCAAAATATGTGTTTTCCCTTTTTTGGGAGGAATGTATAATTCAATGATATCAGTGAATAAAATCAAACCGATTTTATCATTATTTTGATTAGCCGAGAAGGATAGAGTGGCTGCTATTTCAGTGACATATTCATTTTTAAAAATATCATTAGTTCCAAAAAATTTTGAGCCTGATACATCAACCATTAACATTAAAGTTTGTTCTCTTTCTTCTTCAAAAACCTTAATAAATGGTTCATTATATCTAGCGGTAACATTCCAATCAATAGCCCTTACATCATCTCCAATTTGATACTGTCTGACTTCACTAAAAGTCATTCCTTTTCCTTTAAAAGTAGAGTGATACTCTCCGCCAAATATATGGTCAGAAAGTCTTCTAGTTTTAATTTCTATTTTTCTTACTTTTTTTAAAAGCTCTTTAGTATCCATCAACTTAAGTTATTTAACCGAATTATGGTACTTCAATTTGATTAACAATTTTATTGATTATATCAATTGATGTTAAGTTCTCAGCTTCAGCTTCGTAGGTAATTCCAATTCTATGTCTTAAAACATCATGAACTACTGCACGAACATCCTCAGGAATAACATAGCCTCTTCTTTTAATAAATGCATAACATTTTGAGGCTAAAGCTAAATTAATACTCCCCCTAGGTGATGCCCCGAAGGAAATTAAAGGCTCCAACTCAGATAACTTATACTTTGAGGGTTCTCTAGTTGCGAAGATTATATCTAATATATAGGATTCAATCTTTTCATCCATATAGACTTCATTAATAGTGTTTTGTGCCTTTATGATTTCTTTTATCGTAACTACTGGATTTATTTTTTCAAAACTTCCTGATAAGTTAGATCTTATGATTAACTTTTCTTCATCCATAGTAGGATAGTCGACAACAGTTTTTAACATAAACCTATCAACCTGAGCTTCAGGTAAAGTATAAGTACCTTCTTGTTCTACAGGGTTTTGAGTGGCCATCACCAAAAAAGGCTTATCTAATATAAAGGTTTCATCACCAATAGTAACTTGCTTTTCTTGCATAGCCTCAAGTAGAGCAGATTGTACTTTTGCAGGCGCTCTATTTATTTCATCTGCTAATACAAAATTTGCAAATATTGGTCCTTTTTTAACTGAGAAACTTGTTTCTTTAATATTATAAATTTGAGTACCTACAACATCAGCGGGAAGTAAATCTGGTGTAAATTGAATTCGACTAAAAGACCCTTTAATAGCTTGAGATAGTGAATTAATAACTAATGTTTTTGCTAAACCTGGAACACCTTCTAGTAAGATGTGTCCTTTTCCTAAAAGGCCGATTAACAATCTTTCTATCATCGGTTTTTGGCCTACAATCACCTTATTTAGTTCAAATAATAGCAAGTCAATAAAGGCACTTTCCTTCTCTATTTTTTCATTAATTTCCTTAATATTTATTTTATTTTCCATCCTTTACATTTTAATGTTTTAAAGTTAAAATAACAATATCAGCAATTTGTTAAAAAAAACATTGATTCGCTGTTAATTATTGGTTAAAAAAATAAACTTTAACAATAATTTTAACATATTTTTTAATAATCTTTAATAGATCCATATATTTATATAATGGATAAAATAGCATTAATTACTGGAGCAACTAGCGGTATTGGTAAGGCCACTGCATTTGAATTAGCTAAAGTTGGGTTTAAACTTATTGTTTGCGGAAGAAGAAAAACAGTTCTAAAAAACATTGTAAAAGACTTAAATAAAATTACTCCAACAGTCTCCTTGTGTTTTGATGTATCCATTAATACTGAAGTTGTTGGAGCATTTAATAGTTTACCTAAAGACTGGATGAGGATAGATGTACTAATAAATAATGCAGGTAATGCTCATGGGATGGATCTTTTTCAAGAAGGAAATATTGAAGACTGGGATAAAATGATAGACGTCAATGTTAAGGGGTTGATTTATGTTACAAAAGCTATTGTTAATAAAATGATCGAGAATTCAAATGGGCATATTATTAATATTGGATCCCTTGCAGGCAGAGAGGTTTATCCCAAAGGGAATGTTTACAGCGCTAGTAAATATGCTGTAAAAGCAATCAGCCAAAGCTTAAGGCTCGATTTAAATAAGTATAATATCAAGGTTTCAGAGGTTAACCCCGGACTAGTAAAAACCTCTTTTTCTGAAGTGAGATTTAAGGGAGATGTAAAAAAAGCTGAAGAAGTTTACAAAGGCTACAAAGCATTACAAGCAAAAGACATAGCTGAAATTATTTCATTTGTTATAACTAGGCCAAGCCATGTAAATATTGCAGACTTACTTGTATTACCTTCAGATCAAGCAAGCAGCACATTAATTAACAAGGATTTATAAATCAAACTTTATCCCTTGAGCTAAAGGAAGATCGGTAGTGTAATTTATAGTATTGGTTTGTCTTCTCATGTATACTTTCCAGGCATCCGATCCAGATTCTCTTCCGCC
>CAJVXR010000061.1 GCA_913009535.1 uncultured Flavobacteriales bacterium
CTATTTAAAATAGAAAAGTTTTGTATTGATCCTACATTAGAAGTTACTACAAGGCCAAGTTTAGCATTTGTTGAATCTCTAATTATAAGATTGTTTAGGTGCTCAGTGATTCTAATTTTATATTTTATACCATCACCAGATATTGAATCTCCATCTCTAGTCAATGGTTCTAAGTGATTAATTTTAGCGTTAATTGTAGTTTCACTTACAGATTGATCTAAAAAATAATCTATCAAAGCTACATTTTGTTCAAAATTATATAAATAAACTCTATTTGGTTCGGATTCAATATTTTGACTCTGGTCTACATAAAACTCTATGTAGGCTTCATTAATTAATTTGTTAGCAATACCATCTTCCTCATTATAAAAAGAGCTTTTAAAATGATCAAATGCATCAACAATTTCTCCATTTTCGTTCTCAAAGTTACCGTTAAATAAATCTATCGTTGACATATATCCTTCTCCACCTTTTAAGTAAAGTTTTTCATCTCCGTCTATAGTATTTGGATTTGAAACGTCAATATTGAAATTATTGTCATAGATATTTATAAGATTGTCAGTGAAATTAAAAACGTATTCATTTTGACTTTCAATAGTTTCTGTAGCTGTTCCTCCAGAATCCGTATCATTATCTGTACTTGTTTCTGAAGTGTAGTGTATAGTTAGTTTAGTGTTAGAAGACGCCAAATTTAACATCATCATTGCTCCTTCTGAGTTAATTCCTTCTGCTTTGATATAGAGTCCTCTAAAAAACTCTTTAAATGTGTTTGGATTTATTAAAACTGCATTATTTTCATTTTCAAAAATTAAACTCTCCCAAAAATTATCATTTGGATTATTTAATTTTAATCTAATTGCTGGAGCTAAGTTGCTAGAAACAAAACTTTCACCGAGTGAATCTAACTGAGTTAAATCTATTCTTTCAGAACTAGGGATAAAGTCATCGGAGCCATCTCCAAGTATGCCAGACTCAAACAGTAACTCTGCTTCAATATCTGCTTGATTTATGAATTCAGAATTAGATAAAGATCCATTGGAATAATAATCTTGAGAATCACTAAAGTCACCGGTTGGATTAAAATCTCTCAAATAGAAATTACTCTTGTAAACATATAATTTAGTAGGGCTATTTCCATAAACAGAATCAATTTCATAAGTGCTCTCTCCGTCTTCATTAGTATCAACTGCTCTACTGAAATAAGGAATGGTTAACACCACAGAATCTAAAACTACATTATCGCCAAAAGACGGACTAAACTCTGTTGGTATAATTTGACCTAAAAAACTAGCATTACTTTCTCCAAAAATTGGATCGTTATTATAACCTAAAATAAACGAAGGAAGGTTGTTAGATTTAACAGGGTTTACCCTTAAATTAGAAGCCACTAGGGGATATTCTATAGAAGAAGTGCTAAAATTTATTGCATTTTCTGAGTTTATAACATCAGAGTCTATACTTGCAAAGTCTTTATCACAAGAGTAAAAAAAAAGTATGACAATTACGGATAATAATTTTAGATCTCTCATTTATTGGTTTAAAACTTCATTTTTATAAAATTCGGTATAAGCTTCTGAAAAAGTTTCTCTTGTCTGGTAATCTAGAATAGGTTTGTCAGATTTTTTAATATGATCTAAAACTTCTTTGGGAATATCTTCTGATCCTAAAATTAATGCGTCTGAAAAGTCTATGGCACTTTTCATTAAATTGTTGTAAGATGGATCTCTTAAACCTTTAATTAGGTCTTCATTGATTTCGTCAAACAATATTTTATCAACTAATTTTTTATTAAGACTTTCATTAAAGGACTTATCATAAATTGATGTAACTATTTTACTATTTTCAAAAACTGGTTCGTCTTTGTAATAGGTTTTAAGATATAATGGAAATAGTGAAGCCATCCATCCATGTATGTGTATTATGTCAGGAGACCAATTTAATTTTTTGACAGTTTCAATAACTCCTTTAGCAAAAAACATTGCTCTTTCATCATTATCTTCGTGTAATTTACCATTTTCGTCAGAAAATGTAGATTTTCTTTTGAAATACTCTTCGTTATCAATAAAATATACTTGTATTCTTTCTTTTGGAATTGAGGCAACTTTGATTATTAATGGCATATCGATATCATCAATAACTAGGTTTATACCTGAAAGTCTAATAACTTCATGGAGTTGATGTCTTCTTTCATTAATATTACCATACTTGGGCATAAAAATTCTTATTTGCCCACCTTGCTTATTTATCATCTTTGGAATTTCAAATGACATAGATGAAATTTCATTTTCAGGTAAATAAGGTACTACTTCTGATGATACATATAATATTTTCTTCTCTTTCATATCCTTGTATTAGTTATTGAGTGCAAAAAGTAGCAAAATTACAAAAATTATGCAGATTAACAGTAATATATTAAATTTGCGTGCTGTTAAAGTTTTATTAAAATGAAAATATTTTATAAAAAATCAAATTTAATTCGTCATTTAAATGAGTTAAGGCCTTCGAGTTCAACCATCGGTTTTGTGCCTACCATGGGAGCTTTACATTTAGGGCACTTGTCATTAATCAAACAGTGTTTAAATAACAATAAAATATCTGTTGTTAGTATTTTTGTGAATCCAACTCAATTTAATAACACTTCTGACTTAATAACTTACCCGAAAAATTTAAATAAAGATATCAAGTTACTAGAAAAATTATCTAAAAAGATTATAATTTTCTCACCTAAATCTACAGAAATATACAGTGAAAAAATCACAACTAATAAATATGATTTTAATGGACTTGATAAATTTATGGAGGGTGAGTTCCGAAGTAATCATTTCCAAGGAGTTGCTACGGTTGTTGAGTTGCTTCTAGGAATTGTAAAACCTAATTCCGCATATTTTGGAGAAAAAGATTTTCAACAATTAGCAATAATTAGAAGCTTAAAAAATAAGGTTAATATTGTTGGTTGTCCAACTTTAAGAGATGTTAATGGCCTGGCATTAAGTTCTAGAAATATTAAATTAAGTGATAATTCAAAAACAATAGCTTCAAATATTTTTAAAAATCTAAATTTTATAAAGTCAAATTTTCATAAATCCTCGCTTCAAAATTTGATTATTACAGCTTCTAATAACATCAATTCGTTTGATGAAATGAATTTAGAGTATCTAGAAATTGCTGAAGAGGATAAATTAGTGCCGATAAATATGATTAAAACTAAAAAAAAATATAGGGCTTTTATATCTGTTTTTGTTGATGGAATCAGATTAATTGATAATATTGCAGTTAATTAAATTTTATAGATGAAAATTCAGATTTTAAAATCAAAAATTCACCGTGTAAAGGTTACCGGAGCAGATTTAAATTATATAGGTAGTATTACTGTAGATGAAGACTTAATGTGTGCTGCAAATATAGTTGAGGGCGAGAAAGTTCAGGTTGTCAATAATAATAATGGAGAGAGGTTCGATACCTATGTTATTCCTGGAAAACGAAAGTCTGGTGAAATTACTGTCAATGGAGCTGCAGCTAGAAAAGTTCAAGTTGGTGACGTGCTGATTTTAATTACATATGCATTTATGTCTTTAAAAAAAGCTAATAAATTCACCCCTGCCATAGTATTTCCAAATGAACAAACTAATCTTTTGAAATAGACTTTGAATCAAAAAGTAATAAACTATATAAAAATTATCTTACCTATTTTATTAGGGTTATCACTTGTTATTTATTCTTTTTCAAAGATCTCAATAAATCAGATTTTATTCTATTTAGAAAAATCCAATTATTATTGGATTATCCTCGGAATATTTTTCGGTTCTTTAAGTCATATTTCTAGATCTTATAGATGGAACTACTTATTGAACCCTTTAGGTTACAATATTTCTTTTCTAAATAGTTTCTTCGCTGTGTTTTCTGCCTATCTAATAAATTTTACTATTCCTAGAGCTGGTGATGTGGCTAGAGCTACAATTATTTCTAAATATGAAAACATTCCATTTGATAAAACCCTAGGGACTATTATTGCTGAAAGAATAGCAGATTTAATCTGTGCTTTTATTATTATTTGTGTAGCTATAACTTTAAAGAAAGACTTTATTTTAAATCTGATTTCAGAAAAACTAAACTCAATGAGTATAACTACACTAGTTTTGATTTTGATTTCAGCTCTTTCTTTCTTTTTCATTTTAAAATATATTTTTCCGTTATTTTTAAGTAAGATTAATGTTTTTTTTAAAGGCATTTCTCAAGGAGTGTTAACCATAACTAGAATGAAAAACAGATGGGGATTTATTTTTCACACTATATTTATATGGATTATGTATGTGCTTATGTTTTATGTTACAATACTTTCAATGGAAGAATTTAATGATATATCCTTTGCCCCAATTTTAATTGGATTTATTTTGGGAATGTTTTCTATTGGAGCCACAAATGGAGGCATAGGAACTTACCCAGAAGCTATTGTATTAGCTTTTTCACTTTTTAGTATTTCTGAAGATCCAAGTCGTGCTTTTGGTTGGATTATGTGGTCATCCCAAACTTTAATGATAATTATTTTTGGAGGGATATCCTTATTACTACTTCCCATTTATAATAAACACAGAAATAAGACGAAATAATAATTAATTTTTTACTTATTTTGTTATCTTCAAAATGATTTAAAATTTATTATGCTAAAGTTTAAAAATCTACTATTATTATTGTTTTTAAATATTTCTTTTTCACAAACTATTTATGAGAGTTTTGAATCAGATTTTTTAAGCGATAGTAGAGAATTAAAAATTCAACTTCCCCGAAACTACAGTGAAAATTTATCCAAAAAATATCCTTTGATAATTGTATTTGATGGAGACTATATGTTTGAGGCAGTTTCTGGTAGTGTAGATTATTTATCATATTGGGGAAATATACCAGAATCAATAATTGTTGGTGTAAACCAAATAAACAGTAGGTATGATGATTGTAGTGTTTTAGACAACATAGACTTTATTCCTATATCCTCAAGTAGGAATTTTTATGATTTTATTTCTCAAGAATTGATTCCCTATTTTGATAAAAAATATAGAACAACTAAGTTTAAAGTTGCAGTTGGCCATGAATCAACTGCCAATTACATTAATTATTTTTTATTAAATAATAAGACGCTTATTTCAGGGTTTATTGCAATAAGCCCAAAGTTTTCCTACGATATGGAAAATTATTTAATTAAAAGATTGGATAAAATAAAAACCAATATTTTTTATTATTTGGTAAGCTCTGATAGTGACTTTAAATCTATTAATGAAAGAACCAAAAACCTGTCTGATAATTTAACCTCTTTAAATAACGAACTAGTATCATTTAAGTATAAACAACATAAAAACCTCACTCATTATAACTTGCCGATACATTCAATATCTGAAGGATTTGAGCACGTATTTGCTACCTACACCGCAATAAATTCGATTGAGTACAATTCTGTTTTAAGTAAAATACTAACATCGCCGGTGAAATATCTAGAAAATAAGTATGAAGATATATTCAATTTCTATGGAGTTAATAAAAACATTCTAGTAAATGATTTTAGAGCCGTAGAAAAATATATAGAAGAGAGTGAGAATTATAAATTTTATAAGGATCTTTCAAATTTAGCAATTGATAAATACCCTAAAACTATTTTAGGAAGTTATTACATGGGACTTTATCATGAGAGAACTGGAGATGTTAGAAAAGCAATGCATATATATAGATCTGCATACATTCTTGAAGACGTAGAAGGAATTACAAAAGATGAATTATTAGATAAAGCTGATTTAATCAGTAATGATTTGAAGAACTAATGAGTAAAATTAAGACAACATTTGTTTGTAATGACTGTGGCAGTAACTTTCCAAAATGGCAAGGTCAGTGTACTTCATGTAAAAGCTGGAACTCTATTTCTGAAGAAGTAATTTTAAAACCAAAAAATAACTCTTGGGAGAAAAATAACTTTGATAATGTAAAGACATCTACTCCCCAAAAGATATCTAACATTGTTTACAGGGAGGAAGATAGACTAGTCACATTAGATACTGAATTTAACAGGGTTTTAGGCGGTGGTATAGTCCCTGGATCTTTGATTTTGTTAGGTGGTGAACCTGGAATAGGAAAAAGTACGCTATTACTTCAGGTTGCAATAAAATTACCATATTCAACTTTATACATTTCTGGTGAAGAAAGTCAAAGTCAGATTAAAATGAGAGCCAATAGAATGAATCACGAAAGTGATGAATGCTATATATTAACAGAAATTAGTTTAGAAAGTATTTTTAAACAAGTTGAAAAAATTAAACCTCAAATTTTAATTATTGACTCTATTCAAACTTTAAAAACTGACCTTATAGACTCTGCACCAGGGAGTATCTCACAAATTAAAACTTGTACTTCAGAGCTAATAAACTTTGCGAAAAAAACATCAACTCCAGTAATTATTATCGGACATATCACTAAAGATGGAAATATAGCTGGCCCTAAAATTCTCGAGCATATGGTAGATACTGTGCTGCAATTTGAAGGAGATAGAAACCATGTTTATCGAATTTTAAGGGTAAATAAAAATAGATTTGGATCAACAAATGAGATTGGTGTGTATGAAATGAATGTAAAAGGGCTAAAAGAAATAACTAATCCTTCAGAGATTTTAATTTCAAAGAAAAATCAAGAATTAAGTGGAAATGCTATTTCTGCAACTATTGAAGGAATGAGACCTTTTATGATAGAAGTTCAGGCTCTAGTTAGTACTGCTGTTTACGGTACGCCACAAAGAAGCTCTACTGGATATAATTCAAAAAGGTTAAATATGCTTTTGGCGGTACTTGAGAAAAGAGTAGGATTTAGACTTGCATCAAAAGATGTTTTTTTAAATATTACTGGTGGTATTTCTGTTGATGATACTGCATTAGATCTTGCAGTTGTAGCGGCAATAATATCTTCCAATGAAGACTTAATATTAAATGAAAAATATTGTTTTGCTGCCGAAGTAGGACTTTCAGGTGAAATCAGACCTGTTCAAAGACTAGAGCAAAGAATTACCGAAGCAGAAAAGCTAGGGTTTTCAACAATATTTATTTCTAAATTTAGTAAGCTTAACATATCACCAAAGTCTATTAAAATTATATATTTATCAAAAATTGAAGATTTAATTAATAATTTAAATTAATTAATTTCAATAAAAACTTCTAACTAGAATTTAACTAAATTTAGTACTTTCGCAACCTAGTTTAAACAAAATGGTATTTCCTGATTATAATAAATTAAATCTGTCTAAAATAGGTGAAGAAATTTTATCTTATTGGGACGAAAATAATATTTTTGAAAAATCTATTAGCGCAAGGGAAGGAGCAAAACCATATATCTTTTTTGAAGGTCCACCATCTGCAAATGGGCTTCCTGGTATTCATCATGTATTAGCTAGAACCATTAAAGATATTTTTCCTAGGTACAAAACTATGAAAGGATTTCAGGTTAATCGAAAGGCTGGCTGGGATACTCATGGATTACCTATAGAACTAGGGGTTGAAAAAAAATTAGGAATTTCTAAAGAAGATATTGGTACAAAAATATCGATTGAGGAGTATAATTCTGAGTGCAAAAAAGAGGTAATGAAATACACTCATGTCTGGAATGATTTAACTTCTAAAATGGGTTATTGGGTAAACATGGATGACCCATATATCACCTATGAGTCCAAATATATGGAGAGTGTATGGTGGTTATTAAAACAAATTTATAATAAAAAATTACTATACAAAGGTTATACAATTCAACCGTATTCTCCTAAAGCAGGTACAGGATTAAGTTCACATGAGTTAAACCAGCCAGGCACCTATCAAGATGTAACTGACACAACTGTTACGGCTCAATTTAAAGCTGTTGAAAATTCTCTCCCTAGCTTTTTAAAAATCAATTCTCCTATCTATTTTTTAGCATGGACAACTACTCCTTGGACTTTACCTAGTAATACAGCTTTAACAATCGGCAAAAAAATCGAATATGTATTAGTTCAATCTTATAATCAATATACTTTTGAATATGTAAATGTTATTTTAGCTAAAGCACTTGTTTCCAAACAATTTAATGGCAAATACTTCGAAGTTTCTTTAAAAGATGAAATAGATAATTACACTAAAGAAGATAAAAAAATCCCTTATTTAATTCACAGTTCATTTAAAGGAAAAGAACTTATAAACATTAAATATGAACAATTATTGCAGTATGCATTACCTCACGATAATCCTGAAAATGCTTTCAGAGTTATTGCGGGTGACTTTGTGACTACAGTTGATGGTACTGGAATCGTCCATACTGCACCAACCTTTGGAGCTGATGATGCATTAGTAGCAAAACAAGCTATTCCTGAAATACCACCACTTTTGGTTAAGGATCAAAATGATAATTTGGTCCCACTAGTAGATTTACAAGGTAAATTTAGACCTGAAATGAAAGAGTTTGCAGGAAAGTTTGTAAAAAATGAGTATTATGATGATAAAAATATTCCAGATAAATCAATTGACGTTGAACTTGCAATTAAATTAAAAATTGAAAACAAAGCATTCAAAGTAGAAAAGTATAAGCATAGCTATCCAAACTGTTGGAGGACTGATAAACCAATTTTATATTACCCTCTAGATTCCTGGTTTGTAAAGGTTTCAGATTTTAAAGAATCTATGTATGACCTTAACAAAGAGATTAATTGGAAACCAACCTCAACTGGTGAAGGAAGGTTTGGAAATTGGTTAGAAAATGCTAATGATTGGAACCTTTCCAGATCGAGATTTTGGGGAATTCCTTTACCTATTTGGAGAACAGATGATGGGAAAGAGGAAATTTGTATAGGTTCAATAGAAGAATTAAAAAATGAAATTAAAAAATCTATCTCTGCAGGCTTTATGCAGGAAGATATTTATAATGAATTTATTATTAATGATTTCTCCAAACTAAATTATGACAAAGTTGATCTACATAAAAATATAGTTGATGAGATTATTTTGTGTTCAACTAGTGGAAAAAAAATGCAAAGAGAATCCGACCTTATAGATGTTTGGTTTGATTCAGGAAGTATGCCATATGCACAGTGGCATTACCCTTTTGAAAATAAAGACTTAATTGATGATAATAAAGCTTTTCCTGCGGATTTTATCGCTGAAGGTGTTGATCAAACTAGAGGGTGGTTTTATACTCTTCATGCTATTGGAACTTCAGTGTTTAATTCTGTTGCATATAAAAATGTAGTTTCTAACGGATTAGTTTTGGATAAAAATGGACAAAAAATGTC
>CAJVXR010000062.1 GCA_913009535.1 uncultured Flavobacteriales bacterium
ACAATCGTTTGTACACTTTTTTTAATTCAAGTTTTCTTGTTTGGTCATCGTCTTTATATTGCTCACGAATTGACACAACCTCCTGGAAACGTTTTAATTGGATTTCATAAACCTTCGCTTTGTATTCTTCACTTAAAGAAAGGTCTTCTACTATTTCATTAGTTATTTCTGTTGCCTTTATAGACAGATTATTTTCGGCAATTGCATTTCAAGTAAAAGCTGTGAGAATAAATAATAAAATAAATTTTTTTATGGTTTTGTATTTGAACACACGAAATTATGAAGTCGTTAACAGTAGATAGTTTAAATATTGTTCAAATTGTTTAATTATTTAACCAAACCAATTCAATTACAGGATTTAGTTGCCATATTCGTAATTTATCTTTAGATAAATTTTTGATGTAGATTTATTATGTCATTTTATTTAACAAAATCTTATTTTCTCTTTTGGCTTGTTTTTCCAGTTAATTCCAGCCCGCCATTTATAACTTCCGTGTCATAGCCAAATAACAATCCCCCTAATGCAGATACAATCGGTATTAGAAGCAAAATTTATTTTTTACTTTATCGATATTTTAAATCTTTCCTGCGGCAGTTTTAGAGGCAGCTACTTGGTCTTTAAAATAGCGTGTCGCCAAGATTTGATGCGTAATTTTTATCTTCCTATACTCTTCATCATCAATTTTATTTTCAGTTTCTAAAGGATCGTTTTTATAGTCATACAATTCCTCTGCATGAATATCTTCCTTAAAAATAGGCACTGTGCTTTTTTTGTTATTGATCCACACTGTATACCTATATTCCTTAGTTCTAAAACTATACCCCATTTTATTTTTTCTTGGGTATTGACTAACTGCATATATTTTTGAGGTGTTCTCTTCTCCTTTTATTTGTGCTTTTAAACTTACACCATCCAAATTTTTTGGAACCCCTATGTTTGCTAAATCACTTATTGTTGGGAATAAGTCTACAAACTCAGTTGGAGAATTTATTTTATATCCTTTATTAATTCTTGGGTCATAAATAATTAAAGGAGAACGAGTTGCCTGCTCAAAATTAGAATGTTTATTCCACAAACTATGATCCCCAAGATGATAACCATGGTCTCCCCAAATAACTATGATGGTGTTTTTGTCTAAATCTTTTTGTTTTAATTTATCAATGATTTTACCTATTTGCGCATCAATATAACTGGTGGCAGCGTAATAGCCATGAATCAGTTTCTTTTGCAGTTCTTTATCTAGGGCTAACAAACCATCATTATTTAATTTGTAAGTAATTTCTGGTGTTTTATATTTCCGCATTTCACCAGATTTGTGATAGGAAACATCTACAGAGTTTTCAGATTTTTTTTGATAATCAGCCAACCGAATTTTACTTTCGTCATACAGCTGCCAATACTTTGTTGGCGCAACGAAAGGCAAATGAGGGCGTTTAAAACCTACTGCCAGAAAAAATGGCTTTGAAGTGTTTAACGTGTCTAATAATTGAATACTCTTATTGGCAATTGCGCCATCAACATAAGCCCCATCTGGCACATCTGCCATTTCATATGGTGGCTTAAAGCGATTTGTGATATATTTATAAATTTTATTTTTTTGTATATTTTTTGCTAAAGCCCTATTCTTAATACCATTTATAGTATTTAAATTTTCTTTATTTTGATAAAAACCTAATGCGGGTTTATTATATCCTTTTGGATATTCAAGCTCATTTTCTTTAATTGAAGGAATACTCCAAGAGGGCTTATCTCTATGAGTATCGACACATCTTGGATCATAAATTTTACCCACACCAATAGTTTGATAACCACTTTGCTTGAAATATTGGGGAATTGTTAAAATAGTTGGATTTACATCTCGCATCTTAGTTTTAAGATCCCAAACCTTTGTATAATCTGGTCTTTTACCCGTAAGTAAACTTGCTCTAGAGGGTCCACAAATTGCCTGTTGTGTATGATTATTTAAAAAAGTTGTTCCATTGTTAGCAATGGCATCAATATTTGGTGTGACAGCAAAAGAATCTCCATAAATTCCTAAGGTTGGTTTTAAATCGTCAATCGCAATAAATAGGATATTTGGGCTTGACTGATCTTGCGCTTGAATTTTAATGATACTTAGTAGCATTAAATAAATAAACAAGTGTTTTCTCATAGTTGAAATTAGTTTAATCCTTCTAAAAATTCCTTGCGCACTTATTTTATTTGAAAAAGCATAATTAAATTAATTATTAATTAATTCATTTGTATTAATTTCTGATTGTGGAATTGGCAGAGTCATTGTCTCTGTTGGGTCTGTACTTAAAAGGAGATCAACGAAAGGTTTAAAACCAGGGTTTGTGTTATTGTTATGTGTCAAAATAGTATTGTTTAGAAGATAATTAAAACCGCGCCTTCTGTTATTATGAGCATCTTCCCCTTCACCAATTAATTCAAAACGATATTCATTCATTATAGCATCTCTAAACTCATCTTGAGCCCCTAAAAAACCAACTTGAGGAGTCATCCCAACCCTATTTAAAACTTCTGTAACATAACCCAACTGCTGGCCATTTTGTAATTCGTTAGAGATCTCAGCCAACATAAGCAGTAAATCAGCATATCTGTAAACAACTATATTTTGGCTGTTAAATTGGTTGCTATGAGTCGTGTCTTTTTCAGCAAACTTAAATAAGAAAGGGTGACTTGTTCTTACATTTAAACGATTTGTAATCGCAGGATATGCAAGTATCTGACCTCCAGTATTTGCATTTATGTAATCATATAAATACGTTGCGTCAATTCTTGGGTCATTTGGATAGGTACCTCTGTGAGTTTCAAAGACATCTGCATGAATTTTAAACCATCCAAAAGATTGAGCCACTTTATAGTTGTTTGGGGTGAAATTTCTTCCCATTTGAGAATTAGTGGCGTCTTGACTCATTTGCAATTCAAAAATAGATTCTGAATTATTTTCATTAGAATCTGTAAATATGCTACTGTAGTCAGCAGTTAAAGAATATTGTCCATAAACTTTTTCAGCCTCAGTGTATGCCATTTGCCAATAATCCGCTTCTGTTAAAGACCCTTCTCTTAAATCAGCATTGGTAGCTAATGTCATATACAATTTTGCTAATAACATATTCGCAGCATACTGTTTTGGATAGCCAATACCTTTTGTGCCATTTATTAGGCTAGCGGCCATTTTAGCATCACTAATAACTTGAGCATATATTTCCTTTGTTGTTGATTTTGCTCTATTTAGATTGTCTTGATCTGGAAGCTCCGTCCATAGAGGGATGTCTTTAAAAAGGCGAGTTAAATCAAAATAGGCCCAAGCGCGTATAAAGTATGCTTGTCCTACTATATCGTTAAAAAGTAATTCATCATTTGTTATTGGGTTTTCAACTACTGTAATATTTTCAATAGCTGCATTTGTTTGCGCAATAGCAGCATACATACCTCTCCAATAGGCTTCTGAAGCTTGATCTTGATTTGGTTTCAAGGACATTAGACTACTATTGTAAGGACTGTTAACACTGTTTCCTTGTCTGGTAGTTATAAAATATCCTGAAAAACCATTTATAACCCAATAGCGTCTCTCCATTGAATCATACGTTGTTAGCTTTTGATAAATACCATCTAAAGCAGCAGTTGCGCTTTCTGGATTATCATAAAGTGTGCGGTCTAGAAATATTGGGTCTTCATCTAAGTTACATGAACTAGATAAAAAACCAAAAATCAATACTAAAATAAATTTTAAATTTTTCATGTGTTTTTGTTTTTTGTATTAATAATTCAATTGTACTTAAAAGTTAATGTTTAACCCTAGTAAAATAGTTTTAGCATTTCTTGGGCCGTTCCAATCTACACCATTAATAAGACCATTATTTAGGAAGCTTGAAACTTCTGGATTATAACCACTATAATCTGTCCAAGTAACTAAATTTTTTCCAGCGATATATACATTAACACGATCCATTAATAAACTCTTTTCTACAGGGATATCGTAGCTTATAGTCACATTATTTAATCTTAAAAAACTACCATCTTCTATAATGCGGTCAGTAATACCTATTGCTTGATAAGCGGTCACATCATAACCTAATCTAGGATATGTATTTGACTGAGCCTCTGGTCTCCATGCATTGTTGTATGCATTAGGGCTAATATTAGTAGCTAATCCTTCAGCATTATTAAGTTTAATTAAATTTCCGTTCGCGATATCATTCCCAAAAACTCCATTAAAAAGAAAGTCTGCAGTAAAACCTTTCAATTTAAAGTTTAAATTAAAACCATAAACAAAATCAGGATTTGGATTTCCTATAAAAGTTCTATCTAAAATATCAATAACTCCATCTCCATTTTGATCTACATATCTCACATCTCCTGGTACGGCTCCATCAACTAGATCTGTATCTTCTGTTTGATAGATTCCATTAGATTCTAAACCATAAAAAAGACCTGTTTCTTCCCCTTCAATAAATACATTTGCTGGGGATCTAAAATAATTACCAGTACTGATTTGATTACCAAAATAAAATGAGCGTTGTTGCGCAACTCCATCAACATAAAAATCCCTGAGAGGGCCACCTAGAGTTTCTATTTTTGTTTTATTAAATGCAATATTTCCACCAATATTTATTTGAAAATCATCAGTAGATACAGCAGCAATATTCAATGCTAATTCCAAACCTTTATTAGAAATTGTTCCTCTATTGATAAGAATACTTCTAAAACCTGAAGATGTTGGAATTGGAGCACTTTGTAATAAATCTTTGGTTGTTTTGTCATATAAATCAACACTTCCAGAAACTCTATCCTTTTTAGTCGCAAAATCTAATCCAAAATTTAATTGCTCTGTAGTTTCCCATGTTAAGTTAGGATTTGCCACGTTGTTAAGTGATAAAGGCACACTAGTCCCATTTCCAGGAGTACCGTATAGCTGTCCGTTTATACCATAATCAGACAAAGTACCATAAGACCCAATACCATGGTTTCCAATTTCACCCCAACCAACTCTTAATTTTAAATCTTCAAAAACATTTAAATTTTTAATAAACTTCTCATTATCAAGTCTCCATGCTAATGCAAATGAAGGAAATAAACCAAATCTGTTCTGCTCTGAGAATTTAGAAACACCATCTCTACGAAAAGATGCGGTAAGTATGTACTTGTTATTAAAAGTGTAGTTTATACGGCCCAGTAAAGAAAATATTTGTTGATCTGATTTTAAAAAACGTAATGGCTGCGTAATTAATGAAGCCAAAAAAGGTTGCTGTGTAGTAAGCTCAGTTGTAACAAAATCTGCTACTGCATAAATACTTCTATCTACATTTCTTACATCATAAGTTACACCTGCGGTAGCATTTATTCTATGTTTTCTTTTAAATGTTCTATTAAACCTTAAAAAATTATTGACTTGAAAGGATGTAGTATTTAATGTTGATATTTGTAATGCACCATTAGAAAGATTCCCTTGAAATGTTGTTAAGCCATAAAAACGTCTTCTATCTTTAGTTCTAACATTACCACCTACTTTTAATTGATATTTTAGTCCTTTTAGAGGTAGTTTATAAGTCAGACCTAAAGAAGCAATGTAACGCTTTGCTTTAGATACATCTTCAAAGTCATTTACCCAAGAATACGGGTTTGAAGCCTCTAAATCTTCTCCCAAATCTTCAACTTCTTCAGTAATAACGGGTCTAAATAAAATACCATTTCTAACAAAACTTTGGTTAGAACCAGTTAAATCTCCACCTTCGCTAAAGTTTATATCGTTAAAAGAAGCACCAACTCTAACTTTTAACGCTAATTTATCTGTAAGGTCTTGATTTAAATTAATTCTGAAATCAGTGCTTTTACGACTTGAGTTACTTACAATACCTTTCTGATCATCAAAACCTAAAGAGATATAATAATTTCCATTATCACTACCGCCAGAGGCTGAAAAACCTGATTTTGTACTAAATCCATTTCGGTATAATTCATCTTGCCAATTTAAAATTTGAGCGGGCCTATTAAATACATTTGGATTACCTTCTGAGTCATATTCAATTCCAAATATTTGAGAACCATCTATTTGGAATCGAGGATTAAGACCATTAAGTAACGAAGTTTCATTTTGATACTTAGCATAGCTAATACCGTCTAAAACATCATATTTTTTATCCATAGTTCTTATAGAAGTTGTTGTAAAGGAATTAATTTTCACTTTCCCTTTAACACCCTGTTTAGTCGTTATTAGTACGACTCCGTTAGCTCCTCTAGAACCATAAATAGCCGTTGCGGATGCATCTTTTAAAACTTGAATACTTTCAATATCTCGCGGATTTATACCATTTAAACCATTTTGAGCTTCTTGCCCTGAATTACCCACACCACCGGCAGCAACTACATCTTCTCCGGCTGATGATATAATAACACCATCAATGACATAGAGGGGCTCGTTATTTCCACGTAAGCTATTGGTTCCTCTAATTTTTACACTAATACCGGACCCAGGAGCACCTGCATTTTGAGTTACTTGAACACCAGCTGCTCTTCCTTGTAATAGTTGATCTATGGTACCTGATTGGTTTGCTACATTGTCTTTAACTTCAACTGTTACTAATGATCCAGTAACATCTTTTTTAAGTACGGTTCCATAACCTATCACTACAACTTCATCTAATTGTGTTTGGTCTGAAATCATTATTAAATTAACATTTGTAGTTTTAGAAACGTTTACCTCTTGGGTTGTATATCCTAGATAAGAGAATACCAAAATTTTAGTTTGATTAAAAGGAATTGTAATATTAAAATTCCCATCAAAGTCTGTAGCAACTCCCAAGTTTTTAGTGTTTTTAACTAAAATGCTAACTCCAGGTATAGGTAATCCCACGTCATCAGTTACTGATCCAGTAATAGTTTTGGACTGTGAAAAGACCATTGTGGGTAAAAAAACGAGTAAGAAAAATATTTTGTTCATAATTTGTTAAATTTTTGTTTGTGTAGTATACTTAAACTATCCACTATGTGGTTGTATGCGCTTTCTAGTACTAAATTTCTGTTTTCGTCGGGATCTATTTTATGATCGTATAACATTTTAGCTATTGTTTTGCCCTTTTTATTCCACTCTGTATAAAAATAGCTATCAGCAACTAAAGTTTCTCCTTTATGATAACGAGCTAATGCAGTGTTTTTATAAATTTTTGAAGGATTCTTCAAAGCATTTACAAAAGACTCACCTTCTAAATGTGTTGGCTGAGATATGTTTGCCAATTCACAAATTGAAGGATATAAGTCAACTAATTCTGCTATTGAATTTGTTTTTTTATTTTTAGGAATATTAGAAGCACTTACTATTAGCGGAACCTGAAGCGCTACTTCAAAATTGCTATGCTTTACCCATAAACCGTGTTCCATTAGACTCCAACCATGATCACCAACTAAAATAATGACAGTATTGTCTCGTAACCCTAAATTATCAATAGCATTTATTACTTTACCTATTTGAGCATCTACATAACTTACGGAAGCATAATACCCATGAATTAATTTTTTAGCCATTGTTTCCGAAACTTGGCCTTGTTTAGGGACCTGGTTATAATAGCGTAATTCTCCCCATTTATGATTCGCTTTGCGTGGAGCTGATTTTGGGAACACTGAATTTTTCGGTAATTCTATTTTTTCAGCATCGTATAAATCCCAATATTTTTTTGGCGCATTAAATGGTAAATGTGGTTTTACAAAACCAACAGCCAAGAAAAATGGATTTCCTTCTTTCTTTAACTTTTTTAAGTCTTCAATTGACTTGTTGGCAGTTTTACCATCGTCATATGCATCATCTTTAACATCAATATTTTCATACGCATTCCCATGTTTTCCGTTTTCTTCTAGCGTAATATTTTCTTCAGAAATATAATTTCTCCATCCATTTTCAGAGGGATACCATTCTTGATCCCACTCATCAATATCATTTTTTAAATGTGTAATTTTGTTATTACTAATGGTCGTATACCCTTCATTTTTTAGGTGTTGTACCAAGTTTAATACATTTGGTGCTTCCTTTTTTATACTTGAAAAGTATGTTAAAAAACGATTTGAAGTAGGTCTTATGCCAGTTAACAAACTTGCTCTTGACGCTCCACAAACAGGAACATTACAATACGCTCTATTAAAGGTGATACCAGAATTAGCTAAGGCATCTATATTTGGGCTACTAATTTTATTTTGTCCGTAAATATTTAATTCTGGCCGTAAATCATCTACCATTATAAAAAGTACATTCTTTTTATAAGTAGCGCTTATTGTATTATTTTCTTTGGTTGATTTACAACCTAAAAAAAGCACAATACATCCTATGACTATTAATTTATAATGCCTCATTTACAATTCGATTTTATCATTCACAGTTAAGGTTGTTGTTTTTAAATCTTTTCTAGCTGATGAACTTCCAGTCATAATAGTAAACTCACCTGGTTCAACACAATATTCCATATTAATATCATAAAATGCAAGACTTCCAGCATCTAAAGTAAATTCAACTGTCTTTGTTTCTCCTGTATTTAAAACGACACGTTGGTATTCTTTTAACTCCTTTACTGGTCTTGTAGCACTGCTCACGTTATCTCTAATATAAAGTTGAACGATTTCTTCTCCGTCAAATTCACCAGTATTAGAAACCTCCACAGAAACTGTTATTTTTTCGTTACCACTTAATGAGCCATTCGATAAGGTTGGTTTTCCATAGGTATAGTTTGTATAGCTTAACCCAAAACCAAAAGGATACAATGGTGTTTTGCTCTCATCGGCATATTTATGAAAATAAGCAGAGGGTTTGTGATTATAGATCATTCTTAACTGTCCAACACTTCTTGCAATGGTTAACGGTAATTTTCCACTTGGATTCACCTCGCCAAATAAAACTTCTGCCACTGCTTGCCCCCCTAAATTTCCTGGTTCCCAGGCTTCAACAATAGCAGGAATATTATCTTGAAGCCAAGGTTCAGAAATAGGCTTACCATTTACTAAGACAATAATTACGGGAGTTCCTGTTTCCCTAATAGCTTTTACTAAATCTAATTGTTTGCCAAACAAATCTAAGTTGGCACGCCCCATATTTTCACCAGCCG
>CAJVXR010000063.1 GCA_913009535.1 uncultured Flavobacteriales bacterium
TTAAAAAATCATCATCTCCAGGATACATTGCGCAAGCAAACATAAAGTCTTGCCAGACAAGTAAGCCTTTTTCATCACACAAATTATAAAATATTTCTTTTTCATAAATACCACCACCCCAGACTCTTATCATATTCATATTAGCGTCTACAGCAGCCTGTAATAATTCTTCGTATTTATCATCAGAAACTCTGTTCAAAAAAATATCTTGTGGAATATAATTTACCCCTTTCATAAAAACAGGTTTTTTATTTACTTCAAAGTAAAAGTTATTGCCAATACTATCTGCTGAGGTGACTAAATTTATTTCTCTAAGCCCAATTCTCTTTGAACTTGTAGTATAGTTATTCTTTGATTTAAGTTTTACTTTAATCTCATACATAGTTTGGTTTCCCATGCCATTGGGCCACCACAATTCATAATCTTTTATTGTAAATGGTATTTCAATCTTGTTAGTGCCTTGATTTACATAGACAAAATCTGTAGATATTTTTTTATTATTTACATAGATTTCAGAAATCATTTCATCAATCTCTAAAGAAGATTCTAATTCAATTTCTGCAACTAAATTTGCGTTTTCATTTAGACTCTTTTGCCTTATATACAAGTCTTGAATATTAAAATAATTCCAAGTTTTTAAATTAATGGGCTGCCAAATACCACTGGTTACTAATCTAGGTCCCCAATCCCAGCCATAATGATAGGGAGCTTTCCTTGTAAAAACACTGACTCTCTTATTCCCTTCAACCTTTCCTATTTCTGCTAAATCGTTTGCATTAAAAGAAGAAATGTCATACCCTAGGCTATCATGAAGTATAACTCCTTTATTGATGGGAGAAAACAGCTTAACGTAAAGTTTATTCTTGCCAACTTTAGAGTATTTTTTAATATCTACAGTTTTTCCAACAAACATATTGTCTGTAGTAGCAATTAAGGAATCATTTAAATAAATAGAAGAGTAGGTGTCAATACCTTGTAATTCTAATCCGATAAAATCGCTATTAATATCGTTTTTTGAAAGTTCAAATTCGGTCTTATACTCCCAATCTGTCTTGTCTATCCATTGAACGTCATGCTCGTTAAGTCTATAAAAGGGATCTTTAATTAGTTCATTATTTAGCAAATCCGTGTGAACATCTCCAGGAACAGATGCTTCAAACCAAAGAGAATCTACATTATTCTTAAATTCCCAGTTCTCAGATATCTCTACAGCATTATTAGTTTGATTACTACAATTATAAAACAGAAATACGAATAAAAAAGAAAACTTGAATAAATGCTTCATTCTATTTTTAATATTTATAGTTAAACTACTTGCTGTCGGCTTCTTTAACCTCTCTAGAAATATCATCCGATTGTAAAAAACTCAACTTTAGCTCTTTGTCTTCATATTTTAAGTAAACACTTTCCATCCAAACTATATTTTCCTCTTTCTTTACCCCGTTATCAATAAAAATAAACTTACCCTTATTAAAATAACTTATGTGAGCCGTATTGTTGTCTATACTGACTTTAAAGTCATATAAACTCCAATCCGTTGATATATATCCTTTTTTGAAATTTGTTTTTATAACATTTAAAAATGAGGGTAAATCGTATTTCTCTCCCATCTCATAAATAACAAAATCTGTGGTGGTGTAATCATACACCAAATCACTTCCAAGCTTATCAATATCCATCGCTGTAAAAAACCCTTTTAAAACTGAAATTGCCTGATCCTCTGTAATTATGTTTTTAGTTGGGTTGCTACAGGCAACTAAACATGCTGTAAGGATAAAAAATATTACTTTATTCATGGGCATAAGATTATTATATTATTAAATTTACATAAAATTATTATATCTGTAACACTAAAAAAAAAGAAGTGACTAAAATATTATTTCTGTTATTAAATGTTCTGGCTACGTTTAATTTGTTATCTCAAACCGTTGTTGTAGATTCTCTTAAACAAGAAGGCTGGGATAAGTCTGGTAAACTAACTTTTCTTGTAAATCAATCCGCATTTAGTAATTGGACATCTGGAGGAGAGAATAGTATTGCTGGGGCTGTAGCAGTTGATTATAATTTAAACTATTTCAAAAATGGTTGGGCCTGGGATACAAAAATGATAGGAGCCTTTGGAATGAATAAAAATAGTGATAGTGAATTTGCAAAAAAGACAGATGATAGAATAGAAATTAATTCTCTAGTTGGTAAAAAATTTACAAAAGAGTTAAGTTATTCTAGTTTTTTGAACTTTAAAACGCAATTCGCTAGAGGGTATAAATATTCAACTAACTCGGTCGGATTAGAGCAAAGAGAGGAAACAACTAGATTCTTTTCTCCTGCTTATATACAATTAGGGGTAGGTGTTTACTGGAAAAAATCAAAAGATTTTTGGATAAATATGGCTCCTGTAACTGGCAGGTTAATTATAGCCAATAGAAAATTTACATCAAATCTTATCGATGGCGCAGAGTATTTTGGTATTTCTAAGGGCAATACTTCTAGATTTGAATTAGGCGCATCTCTAAGTGGATTCTACAAGTTTGAGTTAATAGAGAATGTAATTCTTGAGCAAAGTTTAAGCTTATACTCAGATTATCTTCAAAATGCTGAAAATATCGATGTTGATTATACAGTCTCTGCCTTTATGAAAATTAATGATTACCTATCTACAAGCTTAATTATGCAATGTAGGTATGATGATAATGCAATAAAAAAAATTCAACTAAGAGAGGTATTTGGTCTTGCTGTCACACTAGATTTACTTGAGATTCCTAATATAATTTCGAAAATTTAATATTATCTATTGCGTAATTTTGATAGTAGTTTGAGTATTTCTAAATATAGCCATATCAATGTTACCAAGAGTCCAAAAGCACCATACCACTCCATGTATTTAGGAGCTCCTTTCTCTGCTCCCTCTTCAATAAAATCAAAATCAAGTACTAAATTTAGAGAAGCTATAACAACAATAAATAAACTAATCCCTATACTCATAAGGGAGCTGTTTGTAGGGTCCAAAACAGATATTGAAGCGCCAAAAAAGCTCATTATAAGGTTTGCCATGTAAACTAAAAATATTCCTCCAGTTGCTGCTGCAATACCAAGTTTAAAGTTCTCAGTAACTTTTATCATTCCTGATCTGTAAGCGAGAAGTAACGATGCTAATATCCCTAAAGTTAAGCCAATTGCTTGCATTACAATTCCTTCATAAGCTTGATTAAACATATAAGAAATTGAACCCATAGCAAGACCTTCTAAAATAGCATATATAGGGACAGTGATAGGAGACCATTCTTTTTTAAAAATCGTAATGATAGCTACAATTAATCCTCCAAATACTCCTATCGGAATAAGATAAGTCATGTCAGGACCAAAGCTATAATAAGCAGATAAAATTAACAAGAACAATCCAATTGCTGTTTTATCTACAGTGCCCTTAATAGTCATTACCTCGTTTATTTCAGCCCCTCTGGAGGTGCGTGAAAATGAATCAAAAGAAGACTTATTTAGTGCTGGATTTCCACTTCTATATCTCATAGGTGAACGGTTCATCATATTAATTTTTTTTTGTGAATTCTGTTTTTAAGACAAGACCTTTAATTTTTTTAAATTTACAGTCTATTTCGCCAGGATTGTTAGTTAATCGAATATTTTTAATTGAAGTGCCTCTTTTAATGGTAATTGAAGTTCCCTTTACTTTTAAATCTTTTATTAAAACAATAGTATCTCCATCACTCAGAAGATTCCCATTAGCATCTTTACTTTCCATTTTATTTTGCTCTAATTATGGGATAAAAGTAATAAAATTTATTCATTTTCAGACATAGAATATGGCACAGAGCTTTTATCTGATCCCCAGTTAAAATTAGGAGTACTTGACATCTCAAAGTCTATAACCCCTCCCTTTCTCAAATCAGCATGGTCTAACCAATTCTTATTAGACTCTAATTCATTAAGTTTAAAGTCGTTAATAAAGATGTTTTTGGCACTATTATTTTTGGCATTAATTTTTAATTCTTTACCGTTACTTAATTCTATAGTAACTTCTTCAAAAAGTGGACTTCCTATAACATATTGGCCAGTAACAGGTGCTACTGGATAAAATCCGAGTGATGAAAATACAAACCATGCTGATGTTTGCCCATTATCCTCATCTCCGCAATAGCCGTCAGCACCTGAACCGTACAAGTTGTCCATTACATACCTAACCTTTTCTTGTGTTTTCCAAGGCTCTTGAGCATAATTATAAAGATATATTGCGTGTTGGGCTGGTTGATTTCCGTGTGCATACTGACCCATTCCTCCTATCTCCATTTCCAATATTTCATGAATTTTAAATCCATAATAACTATAATCTGAGCTAGGATCAGATGTAAATATTTGATCCATTTTTCTAACGTAATTCTCTCTACCACCCATTAAATTAATTAAGCCTTGAGGGTCATGCAAAACAGACCAAGTATAATGCCATGCGCTTCCTTCTGTGAAAACCCCACCCCATTTATCTGGCCTAAAAGGAGATTCAAAATTTCCATTAGAAGACTTTCCTCTCATGAAGTTTGTAGAGGAGTCAAACACGTTTTTATAATTAAAAGATCTATTTTTAAAACGAGTAATTTCTTCTTCAGGTCTTTCTAATTTTTCCGCTAATCTCCAAATACAATAATCATTGTAGGAATACTCTAAAGTCCTAGCAACACTTTCATTAACAGATGTGTCAAATGGAATATAACCCAATGAATTATATTCTTTAACACCTTTTCTCCCAACAGAACTTAAAGGTCCTTCATTATTAGAGCTATTTATTATTCCCTTGTAGGCAGTTTCTATATCAAAATTATTAATCCCTTTCAAGTAAGCTTCTGCTATAATGGATGCAGAATTAGATCCAATCATGCAATCTCGATGACCTGGGCTAGACCATTCGGGTAACCAACCACTTTCTTTATATGGATTAACCATAATACCTTGTAATATTTCTCCAAGTTTTTCTGGATACATAAGCGTATAAAATGGGAAAACAGCTCTAAAAGTATCCCAAAAACCATTATCCGTATATAATGGGCCCTTTTCTATTTTTCCATTATATGGGCTATAGTGAACTTGCTCTCCTTCAGCGTTATATTCATGGAACTCTCTTGGGAATAGAAGTGTTCTATAAAAACTAGAGTAAAACTTTATAACATTTGATTTTGCTATTTCATGAGCTTTGAAATACTCCTTTTTATTATTGAAATTGTCTTCAATAGCAGGCTTAATTTTTATTCTCGATAATTCATTATTCCAAGATTCCTTTGCTAGTTCTTTTGTTTTTTCAAAAGATTGCAGATTTGGAATTTCTCTATCTAAATTGATTTTAGCTTGATCATGACTTATAAAAGAGGAAGATATTCTAGCTTCAACAATGTTATTCTCATTATTTAAAAAACTAACATAGCTACCTACATGATCCCCTGAAAGCTCATCAATAGAATATGTTTCTCCTTTACCATTCCATGTTCCAAAATCATCAAAAGGTGTATTAAATTCTATAATAAAATAATTTGAAAAATTATCTGGTACACCTCCTGAATTATTCTTTGATACCCCAATAATTTTGTTTTCCTCTGGTATTACCTTTACTGATGAGTTTTTAAAAAATGCATCAATTATTACGTGAGACTTAATGTTTTTTGAAAACTCAAATTTAAAATGTGCAGACCTTTTAGTTGGGGATAACTCTACAATTGTTTTAGAGTCTATTAATTCAACTTTGTAGTAATGTGGTAATACTTTAATATTATTAAACTGAGATTTTCGATCGTTTTCCAACACTCTTAGCTCTCCTGAAATTGGCATAATGGAAAAAGCACCATAATCATTTATCCAAGGACTTGGTTGGTGGGTCTGACGTATTCCTACTAAACCAGAATTTTTATCAGTATAAATCCAGCCATCTCCCATCTGTCCTGTTTGAGGGGTCCAAAAGTTCATCCCCCATGGAAGTGCTATTGCTGGGTAAGTATTTCCGTTAGATAACTCAGGAGCGGAATCAGAACCTATAAGTGGATTAACGTACTGTGTGAAATCATCTTGCGAAAACACAAAAAAATTACAGAAAGTAATAACCAAAATGGTTAACAAAAAGTTTTTGTTTTGCATGTTTTGTTATTAGTATACAATTGATTGTGGTCTATATTTTTTTTCTTTTCCAAAATTTAAATTTGGATTAGGTCCCATATTAAATATTAACTCTCCTCCTTGCATAATATCTTTGTGGGTTATGTAAGAGAATTTGTAGTCCTTTCCATTTAGTTGTACAGACTGTATATAAATATTGTCATCACTATTTTCTTTTGCTATAATTGTAAACTTTTTATCCTCTGGCAAGACAATAGAAGCTGCATCAAATAAAGGAGAACCAAACACATAAGCTCCATTAGAAGGATTAACTGGGTAAAAACCTAATGAAGAAAAGATATGCCATGCAGACATTTGCCCACAATCTTCATTTCCGGATAAACCATCTGGCTTGTCAGTGTAGAGTTCATTATTTATATACCTTACTTTATCAGCAATTTTATATGGCTCACCTGAGTAAGCATACATATATGTTGTATGATGACTCGGCTCATTTCCATGTGCATATTGACCAATTAATCCTGTTATATCCATAGAAGCCTCTTCTCCTAACTCTGAAGACATACTAAATAGTTCGTCCAATTTTTCTGTATATTTTTCGTCTCCACCAAGTAATTCTATAAGCCCTTCAGGGTCTTGAGGTACAAGCCATAAGTATTGCCACGCATTTCCTTCACAATAATCATTTACACGATGCTGTGCAGAAACTGGGTCAAATGGAGTTCTCCAGCTTCCGTCAGAAAGTTTACCTCTCATGAATCTTGTTTCAGGGTCAAAATATTCCTTGTAAGCTTTGGATCTATTTAAAAAGTACTCATAATCCTCTTGTTTATTTAATTTTTTTGCAAGTTGTGCAATTGCCCAATCTGCAATAGCATATTCCATTGAACTAGCTACGGATTCCACCATATAATCTCCGGGGATGTATCCTTTTTCCATTAATTTTTTTACGCCTGGCTCAAAATCTCCAGTAGCACTTTCTTTAACAGCACGAAAAACTTCCTCCAGATCAATTCCCTCAAATCCTTTTAAGGAAGCATCAATTACAACTGGAATACCGCTGTATCCAGGCATAGTATTTGTTTCGTTTCCTCTTAGGTGCCATATTGGTAATTTACCTTGATGGTCAAAGATTTTCAACATCGACTTAACCATATCGCTAACTCTTTCAGGATGAGTAATTGTGTATAATGGGTGTGCGGCTCTATAAGTATCCCATAAAGAAAATAGAGTATAATTAGTAAAAGAGGTGTCTTTGTATACGACCTTGTCGGTTCCTCTATATTCACCATTAACGTCTTGGTATAAATTAGGAGCAATCATAGTATGGTACATCGCTGTATAAAAAACTCTTTTCTTTTTTAAATCATCGGTTGTAATATCAATCTTAGATAGTTCTTGATTCCATTTGTTTTCAGCTTCCTTTTTTACTTTATCAAAATCCCAATGAGGAATCTCAACGGTCAGGTTTTCAAGTGCATTTTCAGAACTAACTGTCGAAACACCCATTTTTACATATATTTCTTCGTTTTTTTCAGTTTCAAACTCTAAAAAACCTTTAACATACGTCCCCTTTAACTCATCCCCTTTAAACTTTTTATCTCTATCGTAGAGAATAAAATCTGTAACTGGTTTAGAAAGAATTAAAGTAAAATACTCTCGTTGATCCGATGCCCATCCAGAAGAGAATCTATGACCTTGAAAAGTTGTGTCATTTACTCTTTTTAAATAAGTTTCAGTAGGCCTATCAGCACTTCCTTCCCCTAAATCAATTATTACTCTAGACTTTTTTGAGGATGGATATGTATATCTATGAAACCCTACTCTTTCAGAGGCTGTTAGTTCAACATCGATGTTATATCTTTCAAGAGCTACTTTATAGTAGCCTACAGAATTAAATTCTTTGTTTTTTCTGTAAAGTGAAGAATATCCAGACATATGATTATCTTGATTTCCAGCATTATATTTTAATTCCCCAGTAGCAGGCATTATGGTTAATTCACCAAGATCAGACATTCCTGTACCACTAACATTTAAGTGACAAAACCCTTTTACAATACTATCAGTATGATGGTATGAAGAAGACCAATCCCATCCCTTATTAAAGTTTGTCGGTCCAACTTGAACACCTCCAAAAGGGACTGTTGCGCCAACAAATACATGGCCATGGCCACCTGAGCCAATAAACGGATCAACATATTTTATTAAATCATTTTCAATTTCAGAATTTGCAATGAAGTTATATCCACAAAGGATTGCAAGTAAAATGATAATATTGATTGGATTTTTTATTTTTTTCATAGTTCTAGTTTAGTTAAAACTTGGTGGAGCTTCTATTTCTCCCCAGTTAGATTGTTTGTTTGTGGTTGTTTCAAATTCTAAAACACCACCATTTCTAATTTTATCCCATTCTATCCAGCTGGAATAATGATAGTTGTTATTTAAAAGTAAAGATTTTATGTAAAAGTTATTTGTTTTTGGAGTAATAATTTTAAGAGTTTTTTTATCAGGTAAATTAATTAAAACCTCCTCAAAAGAGGGGATATTAATCGATAAGCCTGCAACACCTGGTATCATTGGATAAAGACCAATGGATGCAAAAACATACCAAGCTCCCATCGTCCCTAAATCATCATTTCCAGGCAAGCCAGAAACACTACTATTATACTGTTCATTTAAAATTCTTGAAATCGTCTGTGAAGTTTTGTTTG
>CAJVXR010000064.1 GCA_913009535.1 uncultured Flavobacteriales bacterium
TAATAATTTTTTTAAATTTTAGATTTGTCAAAGTAAAAACTCTTTGTATATTTGCGAGCAGTTTTTAATGTAATTAAGAACAGATAAATCAAGTACTAAATAAATAAAAATTAAGACATGCCAAAAAGAACATTTCAGCCTTCTAAAAGAAAAAGAAGAAACAAACATGGTTTTATGGAAAGAATGGCTTCAGTAAGTGGCAGGAAAGTTTTAGCTCGAAGAAGAGCTAAGGGTAGAAAAAAACTTTCAGTATCCTCAGAAATTCGTCATAAAAAATAATGATTAACAATTGTTAATATAATAAAGGTGTTGCTGTTAGCAATGCCTTTTTTTTTACCTTTTTGATAACTATTTTTGAATTCAGGTTCAATTTAATTCTTAATTAATGCCAAAAAATAATAATTTAAAATCAATTCTTATAATTGGATCTGGTCCTATTATAATTGGACAGGCTTGTGAATTCGATTATTCAGGTACCCAGGCTCTTAGATCTTTACACGAAGATGGGATAGAAACAATCCTTATAAACTCTAATCCTGCCACTATTATGACTGATCCATCTATGGCGGATCATGTTTATTTATTACCCCTAACAAGTTCATCTATTGTAAAGATATTGAAAGATCATCCTCAAATTGATGCTGTTCTTCCAACTATGGGTGGTCAAACTGCTCTTAATTTATGTATTGAAGCTGATGACAAAGGAATTTGGAAAGATTTTAATATAGAAATTATTGGAGTTGATATTCAAGCTATTAATATTACTGAGGATAGAGAGCAGTTTAGAAACCTTATGCTAGATATTGGTGTGCCTATGGCGCCTCAGTCTACTGCAAATTCATATTTAAAAGGTAAAGAGATTGCACAAGAATATGGATTTCCACTAGTAATTAGAGCATCTTACACTCTTGGTGGAGCAGGAGCTTCTATTGTATACAAAGAAGAAGATTTTGATGAGTTATTAACTAGAGGGTTAGAGATTTCTCCTATACATGAAGTCATGATTGATAAGGCTTTAATTGGGTGGAAAGAGTATGAACTTGAACTTTTAAGAGATTCTAATAACAATGTTGTTATAATATGTTCCATAGAGAATATGGATCCTATGGGCATACATACTGGAGATTCTATAACAGTAGCTCCGGCTATGACATTAAGTGATTCAACTTATCAAAGAATGCGAGATATGGCTATTCATATGATGAGAAGTATTGGTGATTTTGCTGGTGGGTGTAATGTCCAATTTGCCGTTAGTCCAGATAAAAATGAAGATATTATAGCAATTGAAATTAACCCAAGAGTTTCAAGATCCTCTGCTCTAGCTAGTAAAGCAACTGGGTACCCTATTGCAAAAGTTGCAGCAAAGTTAGCTATAGGATATAATTTAGATGAATTAAGTAACCAAATCACAAAATCTACATCTGCATTATTTGAACCTACACTTGATTATGTTATTGTTAAGATACCAAGATGGAATTTTGACAAATTTGAAGGTAGTGATCGAACTCTAGGCCTTCAAATGAAGTCTGTAGGTGAGGTAATGGGTATTGGAAGATCCTTTCAAGAAGCTTTGCATAAAGCCACTCAATCTTTAGAAATAAAAAGAAATGGATTAGGAGCTGATGGTAAAGGGTACAAAGATTATGACCTAATAATTAGTAAGTTAGCAAACCCTTCTTGGGATAGAGTTTTTGTAATATTTGATGCTATTCAAATGGGCATTCCAATAAGTAGAATTCATGATATTACAAAAATTGATATATGGTTTTTAAGACAATATGAAGAATTATATCATTTGCAAAAACAAATTTCTAACTACAATATTGACTCTATAAACAGAGAACTATTACTTGAGGCTAAACAAAAAGGTTACGGAGATAGACAAATAGCTCATATTTTAAAATGTTTAGAAAGTCAGGTTTATAACAAACGTCAGGAAATGAATATTAATAGAGTTTATAAGCTCGTTGATACATGTGCGGCTGAATTCAAAGCTAAAACTCCATACTACTATTCTACTTTTGAAAGTCAATTAAAAGTTAAAGGTGAAAAGGCATATTCAGATAATGAGAGTGTTGTTTCAGATAAAAAGAAAATTATAGTTTTAGGATCTGGTCCAAACAGAATTGGTCAAGGTATTGAGTTTGATTACTGTTGTGTTCATGGTGTATTAGCTAGTGCAGAAGCAGGTTATGAAACAATTATGATCAACTGTAATCCAGAGACTGTTTCCACTGATTTTGATACAGCTGATAAGCTGTATTTTGAACCTGTATTTTGGGAACATATTTATGATATAATTAAGCACGAAAAACCAGAAGGTGTAATAGTTCAACTAGGAGGACAGACTGCCCTAAAATTAGCCGAAAAACTAGAGCGTTATGGAATAAAGATTATTGGAACTAATTATAAATCTTTAAATTTAGCTGAAGATAGAGGATTGTTTTCTGAACTACTCAAAAAAATCAACATTCCATACCCTGAGTTTGATACTGCTACAACAGCAGAAGAAGCTTTGGAAGTTGCTAAAAAATTAGACTTTCCAATTTTAGTAAGACCATCGTATGTTTTAGGTGGTCAAGGAATGAAAATTGTAATCAACCCTCAAGAGTTAGAAGAGCATGTTATTGATTTACTTAAAAGAATGCCAAATAACAATCTTTTATTAGATCATTATTTAGATGGAGCTATCGAGGCAGAAGCTGACGCAATTTGTGATGGTAAGGACGTTTTGATTATTGGTATAATGGAACATATTGAACCTTGTGGAATACATTCAGGAGATTCAAATGCTACCTTACCTCCCTTTAATATAGGTAAATTAGTAATGGATCAAATTAAAGAACATACTAAAAAAATTGCACTAGCATTAAATACTGTAGGTCTTATAAATATACAATTTGCAATTAAAGATGAAATTGTATATATCATTGAAGCTAATCCTAGGGCATCTAGGACTGTACCTTTCATAGCAAAAGCATATAAACAGCCATATGTTAATTATGCTACTAAAGTAATGCTTGGTGAACTTAAAGTTTCAGATATCAATTACCAGCCTGATTTAAAAGGTTTCGCTATTAAGCAACCTGTATTCTCATTTAATAAATTCCCTAATGTAAATAAAAACTTAGGTCCAGAAATGAAAAGTACTGGTGAGAGTATCTTGTTTATTGATGATCTTAAAGATGATCAATTTTATGAGTTATACTCTAGAAGAAAAATGTATTTAAGTAAATAATTCTTTTCTTAATTTTTTATAACTAAATTTAGTTCACTTATATATTTTTATGGATTACATCATTATTTTAATTGGCTTATCTATTATGGGTTTGCTATTTTTTATCGTTAATAATAAAAGATTTGATAATAATTCTGTAAACAAGAATTCTGACTTGTTGATTGAAGAACTAAATTCTCAGGTTTCTCAATTAGAAAAAGAAATAATAATAAAGGAAGCTGAGGTTCAAAATCTAAATAAGAATCTGGCAGTATCAAATACTAAAATCGAAACTTTCGATCAATTAAAGACTGAAAAAACACAGTTTGAAGAACGCTTAAAACAGGTAGAGATTGAAAGAAATAATCTTAAAAATGAAACAACTTCTTACAAGAATGCAGAAGAGGGAAGGCAAAAAGAAGCTAGCAAGCATCTTGCTGCTGTGGTTACACTACAGGAATCTTTAGATAAGGAAAAGGAACGATTCAATGATGATAGAATAAAGGTTAAAGAAGCTCATTTTGAAAAAATGAAATCTAAGTGGTCTGAACATGAAAAAGATGTTCAAAATCATCTGCAAATTATTTGTAAAAATAATATCATTACTTATATCAGTCAAGAAGATTTTCCTCATCCCAGAAATAAACCAGACAGCTCGATTGAAATTATGGATCAACTTATTGTATTTGATGCAAAATCCCCTGCAAATGATGATTTATCAAATTTCCCTAAATATATTAAGTTACAAACAGAGAATTTAAAGAAATACGCTAAACATGAAGATGTAAAAAATGATTTGTTCTTAGTGATACCATCTAACACACTAGAAGTCATTAATCAGTTCCACTACAATATTGGTGACTACAATGTATTTATAATCACAAAAGATGCATTAGAACCTATTATTTTAAGTCTAAAAAAAGTGGAAGAATATGAATTTGCTGATAAATTAAGTCCAGAAGATCGTGATAATGTTTGTAGGATCATTGGTAAGTTTGCACATACAACAAAAAGAAGAATTCAGGTTGATGAGTTTTTTGCTCGTGAATTTTTAGATACTCTAACAAAAGCTGGCTCTCAACTACCTAGAGATATTTTAGAAAATGTAATTAAATTTGAAAATGCTGAAAAGCTTAATCCTCCAATGGAAAAGCGAAATAAATCAATTCTTACTAAAGATTTAAAAGAACAAGTTGATAAACTAGAAAAAGAAATGCAGCTTCGTGAAATTCCTAAAATTGAAAATCAAATTGATTTTGATAGATTAGACTAGTATAAATCCTCTCATTAATTTAAGCTGAATATTGCTACTTTTCGAAAATTAGATATCTCTTTTCAATTTTCTCAAATCCATAATAAAGTATTGCTGAGAAGAAAAGGTCTGCCATTAATGAATTAGTGAAAAATGGAATTGCCATTGTATAGCATAAGATTATTCCTTCAATGTTTTTTGGATAACCACCAATTAACCATACTCCAAAATTTGTAACAACAAAAAATATAAGACTGCTTAAAAGTATGTTTTTAATACTGTATTTTTTAAATATGTAGCTGTAAGTAGTAATTAATATAAATGCTAGATATACAAATAATGATATTGAATAAAACCCAATAAATAAATCTGAAATTAACATTACTGCAATTGGAATTGCATATGCTAGTTTAATATTACTAAATTTTACACCTGCAAAAATTGCAATAGCAGTGATAGGTACAAAATTAGGAGGGTGAGGAATTAGCCTCATTAAAGCAGCTATAACTATAAATAAAGTTATAAATAGTATTCTTTTATTTTTTTCTTTCATAGGACTCTGCAAATTTACTATAATTATCAATAAATAAATACATTTCTTTATTTAATATATCTAAAGTGTTACTGTCACTAACTAAATCTATTTCTACATTAAAATTATCTCTGTATTTATCTGGATATATCAGGCCTAGAGCTAAAGATAAAAGAGGTTCGTTTACATCACCAATAACCCCTAGGTTTGAAGAACTTTCATTAGCTAGAATGTCAGGGCTTAAACCATCATAATAGTCGGTTACCCCTTGAGAATTAAGAGTTTTTAAAACTAATGGTTGTAGAGCATAAGTGTGAGAAGAGTTAACTCCGTTTAATGAGAAATCAGGCGAATCGTATAAAGTGACGGATGCTTGATACTTTCCGTAAGTGCTGGTTCCAATTTGTATTACATCAATATATGGCTTTAAACAATTTATGACTAGCTCACTGGCAGATGCTGAACTTTTAGATGTTATAATAAATACTCTATTTAGATTTAAGCTATTTGCATTACTCAGAAATCTATTTATTAGGTATTCTGGATTATTATTTAGCCAGTAATTTTGTATTTCACTATTCCATTCTTCAGTACTAAAAATTTGATCATTAAACTGACCAGTTATTAAGCTAGAAATTAATAGAGCAGAGTTTACTGATCCACCAGGATTATATCTTAAATCTAAAATTAGATTATCGATATTATTAGATTTAAAATTTGCAAATACTTGATTTAATTCATCGTCAAATGTTGATGTAAATTGGTTATACATTAAATATCCAGACTTTCCGTTAGAACCATCTATTATATTGGAATAAAAAATCGGGTTTTTTTCTAAATACACTTTATATAAATCTTTACTAATATCATTACTAACTACAGTATCATCAAGTATATCAGTTGTGTTGTTGTCATTATAATTGGCGAAATTAACTGTGTAGTTATCTAAAGAAAGTAAAGTTGAATAGTTTTCGAGGTTTAAACTGTTGTCGTTAATTCCAAAGAAAATATCCCCTCTTTGTATATTTTCAATTTCTGATATTGAGCCTGGATGTACATACCTTACATATCCATATACATTGAAGTTACTCCCTGGAATATAACGAAGTCCATATTCCATTCCATTGCTATTAGATACTCCTTCAAAATATTGCTGAAGTTCTATATAATTATCAACTATGATACTGTGTTTATCGATTGTTTCTCTATCAAAAATTAAGTTTTCAAATAATTCCTCAGGGTTTTCGTGTGAGTTTAAATATATTGCATATTCGCTATTTGATAAAAACCTATCATCTAATAAGTCAGTTACGTAATCTTTATATAAATATGCAGCATTCATTCCTTTCCATACATAGTCATTTATTTCACTTGCAAAAGCTCCATTATCATCTTTATCCTCGTAACAACTAAATACGGATAACCCAAATAAGGAAATTAACATAAATTTATGCATGAGTTTTCTTGTATTTTTCATTTTTCAATTAATTTTATGTTTATTATAAATTTATGAAATTTAATATAACTATTTTCTTATTAATATTTAATATTAGTTTGTTTTCTCAATCTGAATTCAAGCTTGTTTCACTAGAAGATATATCTAAAGTTCAAATTAGCTCAAATGTATTTGATTTAATATCTAAATTTCAAATGAATTTTGGAGATAAAGATTGGCAACCACTAATTGATCAACTAAAAAACCTAAATAGTATTGAGTCGTATTCAACCAGTACTTTACTAGGCTCTACAGCTATTGAGTCTTCTTTTAACATCTATGTGTTAAATCCTGATTTATCACAATTGGCAGAATTTAAGGAAGAAGACTATTTAATTAATATTTATGCGTTAGAGAATGAGGATTTAGAAATAAAAGAAATATCAATGCTTGTGAAAAACTCTAATAATTTGAATACTATTTATCTGCAAATTAGAGGTGAAATTGATCTACTTAAAATAGTTGAGGTGGTTAATAAACTTGATATTCCAGGCGCAGATTTTTTAAAAAACTTAAATTAAATACCAGTATAATTTTGGGGAGTTAATGCTCTTAGTTCATTTTTAATAGATTCTGACACTTCCAATGTTTCTATAAAATCCGATATTGACCTTTTGTTTATTTTTTTATTAGTCCTAGTTAGATTTTTTAATGCTTCATAGGGGTTAGGGTAATTATCTCTTCTTAAAATTGTCTGTATTGCTTCTGCTATTACTGCCCAATTGTCTTCAAGATCAGAATTTAGCTTTTCTTTATTAAGTATTAATTTATTTAGACCTTTAAGAGTTGACTTAAATGCTATTATAGAGTGAGCGATAGGAACTCCTATGTTCCTTAAGACTGTACTATCAGTAAGATCTCTTTGAAGTCTAGATACAGGCAGTTTATTTGAGAGGTGATTAAAAATCGCATTAGCTATACCTAAGTTCCCTTCGCTATTCTCAAAATCTATAGGGTTAACTTTATGAGGCATTGCAGAACTTCCAATTTCTCCTTTTTTGATTACTTGCTTGAAGTAATCCATTGAGATATATGTCCAAAAATCTCTATTTAAATCTATTAAAATGGTATTGATTCGACTTAAATTATCGAAAATAGCCGCCATATTATCGTAGTGTTCAACCTGTGTTGTTGGAAAAGAATAATTTAAGCCTAATCTTTTTTCAGTAAAACTTTTCGCAAATCCCTTCCAATCTATATTAGGGTATGCTAGGTGGTGAGCATTAAAATTTCCAGTAGCTCCACCAAATTTAGTAGAATTTGGAATGGACTTTAATAACTCAACTTGTGCTTGTATTCTTATGGTAAAGACTTCAATTTCCTTCCCTAGTTTTGTAGGTGATGCAGCCTGACCATGAGTTCTTGCAAGCATAGGGATATCCTTCCATTGATTATTTAAATCTTTTAGCTTGTCAGTTAACTGCTTCAAGTCTACGATATAAATATTTTCAATAGCTTCTTTTAAACTTAATGGAATGGCAGTATTATTAATATCCTGGGAAGTTAAACCAAAGTGAATAAATTCTTTGTATTTAGAAAGGTTTAACATCTCAAATTTATCTTTTAAGAAATATTCAACTGCTTTAACGTCGTGATTTGTAGTTTTTTCAATTTCCTTTATCGCTATCGAATCTTCAAATGAAAAGTTTTCATAAATACATCTTAATTTATTAAAGTAAGATTTATCAAATTTTTTTAATTGAGGTAATGGAATCTCACAAAGTGAAATAAAATATTCAACTTCAACTAGAACTCTATTTTTTATTAATCCGTGTTCTGAGAAATATTCAGATAATTGAGAAACTTTATTTTGGTATCTGCCGTCAATGGGTGATATAGCGTTAAGTGAAAATGTTGACATATTTTTTTAAAATTAGAATAATTTACAAATATAGGTATTTCATTTAATTTTAGGATTAGCTAACTTATAAATGTATTTTTAGTAAAATTTTTTTCACATGACAAATAATACTCAAATAATGAGTGATGCTAGAGAATCACTTACTGGAAAATGGCCTCTTGCTATTGGTACATTTTTAATTTTTTTATTAATCTCAATAGGTGCAACTTTAATTCCTTTTGCTGGTCAAGTAATTGGGTTTTTGATTGCAGGTCCTTTAGCTGTAGGTGGTGC
>CAJVXR010000065.1 GCA_913009535.1 uncultured Flavobacteriales bacterium
TATTATTCATGAAATTTCTGGAAATACATCTGCATCTGGATTTCAATATGTTAAAAATTCTTACATAGCAATTATTAATTCAATGACCATTGATGTTAATATCCAAACCAACAATATAGCAGTTAATGATTTAATTTCCACTTCTGGTATGTCGGGGATGCTTAACACCATATGGCTAATTATTTGTGCAATGAGTTTTGGTGGAATAATGGAAAAAACAGGTTTTTTAAATAAAATAACTAATTCATTACTAGAATTTGTAAGTTCTCAAAAATCTCTATTTCTCACTACTACTGGAACATGTATCTTTTTAAATATTACCGCATCAGATCAATATTTAGCAATAGTAGTTCCAGGAAGAATGTTTGCTAGTTCGTTTAAAAAGTATGGTTTAGATCCTAAAAATTTAAGCAGAACTCTAGAAGATACTGCTACAGTAACTTCACCACTAGTTCCTTGGAATACTTGTGGTGCTACTCATGCTGGTGTTTTGGGCATTTCTACATTTATTTACTTACCCTATTGTTTTTTCAATTTAATTAGTCCAATTATGACACTTATTTTTGCTTATGGAAATATTAAAATAGCTAAATTAAGTTCGGATAAAGTTACTAATTAGCTTGTGAAAATGGTGAACGCCTATTTCCATTTTTGGAGAAAACCTTCCACTTTTATAATATCTAGACTTAACTCCTTTTTGTACATTCTCCACAATTTGTTCATCTTCTTTTTCTACCTTTTCTAATTGAGATCCAGCACCATAATCTCTTTTGGTCTCATCCCAAACATAGGTTCTAAACTCGACTTTAGTAAGGTTGGTTTTTAAAGGTTTCACTATATTGACAGAAAGTCCCCATGGGTAAAAATTAAACATCATATTTGGAAATATCCAAAAATAATATGCGGCAATATTTTTACCATAATCCATGTGATTATCTGGAAAAACAAAGCAGTCATCTTTTTGATTGCTGTAACCTATTTGTAGATTACAATGGTCATAGATTTCAGTTTCGTAGCTGTTATAATCTAGTATTTCGTTTAAATCTTTGTGAACAAAAGGAACGTGAAAGCCTTCCAAATAATTATCACAATATAAAGCCCAGTGAGCATCAATCGAAAAATCTTGAGAAAGAGAAGAGTCAAATAATGATTTATTTAAGGGTAAAAACCCAACCCTTTTTTCCATAATATCAATTACTTTATTAAAGTCAATAATTGGATTAATACCAACAAAAATTAATTTATTCCAAGTTTTTACTGAGTAACTATGAAGGTTGTCACAATGTCTTGGAAAATCTTTAGTTTGTTCAAAGTCTGGCATAAACTCAAAATCTCCATTATTATTAAATCTTCTACCGTGGTACATGCATCTAATTTTCGCTGATTTACACGGTTCTAAAATCAGTAAGTTACCTCTATGAGTACAAACATTTGACAGACACATTATGCTATCATTAATGGTCTTAGACAACAATAAAGGTTCATCTAAATACTCTTCTAATAGCACAAATGGGTGTAGAGAGTTTTTTTCTTTAACTAAGTTTTCATCTCCAATCCAATGCCAACTTTTTAAAAATATTTTTTCTTTAATAAATTCAAATAACTCAGGGTTTTTATAAAAACTTGCAGGCAAAGTTTCTGCTTTACTAATATCAGAGTTAATATTGAAGTTTAAATTCATTTATTTTGAGTCATTACTAATGCAAGTTAAATTATTTTTTATGAATTTATATATATCTCTATAAGGCCATCTGGAGTTTTTACTATTATTTGTGACTTTAATCTATCTACTTTTTTTATAAATTCATCATGTATTGGAATTAACACTTCCTCATTTTTGTAATTAACAATAAAAAGATCTTGAGAATTATTTTCTCTTATACTAGATATCTTTCCTATTTCTCCAAAAACATCATCGATAATTGTAAAATCTATCACCTCGTGATAATAAAACTTATTTCCACTTAATACTGGTAAGTGACTTAAAGGTAAAAACACATCGCTATTAATTATTTTGTTTGCATCATCTTCATTACTTATTCCTTCAATTTTCAATCTAAGTACACTTTCCTTATGGAATCTAATTACTTCTATGTTATAAATGTTTAGCTTATTATCATGAAAAATAAAGAGAGTTTTAATTTTTTTATATAACTCTGGTTGATCCGTATCAATTTTGACTAACACCTCACCTTTGAAGCTGAACTTTTTAGTAACTTTTCCTAAATAGTAATAATCTTTCATATAAAAAAAACCTGCTAATTTTAGTTAGCAGGTTATAAATGTATTAAATGTTTTTTTAAAAGTACTTTATTTTTTAGCAGGAGCTTCTTCAGTAGCAGGAGCTTCTTCAGCAGGAGCTTCTTCAGTTGCAGCAACTTCTTCAGTAGCAGCAACTTCTTCAGCAGCATCAGCTTCTTCAGTAGCAGCAACTTCTTCAGCAGCAGCAGCTTCTTCAGTAGCAGCAGCTTCTTGAACTGCAGATACTTGTGCATCTACTCTTGCTTTATTTACTAATTTCTCAGCTTCTATTTCTTTAGATTTCTTATTAGCTTCTTCTTTTACTAGAGAACTAATTTTTGAGTCTATTTTAGTTTCTTTATCTTCAATCCAAGCTGCTAGCTTTGCTTCAGCTTCTTCGCTAGTTAGAGCTCCTTTTGAAACTCCACCTAATAAGTGATGCTTAAGCATTACTCCTTTATAGGATAAAATATTTCTAGCTGTATGAGTAGGTTGCGCTCCGTTTTGAAGCCACTTTACCGAACTGTCAATGTTTAATTCAATTAAAGGTGGATTGGTATTAGGGTTGTAACTACCTAATTTTTCTAAATATTTACCGTCTCTTTTTGCTCTAGTATCGGCTGCAACAATCCAATAATAAGGTTTTCCTTTCTTACCGTGTCTTTGTAATCTAATTTTTACTGGCATAATAAATTAATTTATGGGGTTCTCGACCTCCGTTATTAATGAGAGCGCAAATATAATAATATTTTCTAATTCTAATTAAATCTTTTGTTTTTTTGTTTTACTTTTATGTAAATATTTTATTTTTATGAAACAAATCATCTACTTTTCGTGTTTATTTCTGATTATTTCAAGTTGCTTATCTGAAATTGAATATAGAATTCCAGCATTTCAAGCTACTATAAATGGTACTGCAAATTGGGAAGCATCAGATTTTAGTGTAACAACAAACCCTTTAGGAGAAGTAATAATCACGGGAAATGATTTTAATTCAACTATTAGTTTAAGATTTCCATCAAATTGTCAAGATTGCTATCACGATTTGCAAGTAATTGGTGAAGCTACAATCCTAGATACAGTTCAATACTCAACATTAAATATAGGAATATCTGATATTGATTATCCAAGTGATGGAGAAATATATATTCGTGAAATAACTGCTGATTCTAAGATTAGTGGAACATTTACTTTTAATGCTTATAATTCATCTGGGGAATCAACTGTTAATGTTTCTCAAGGAGTTTTCTACAGACTTCCATTAACTCAAACAACTGATTAATCAATGTATTTAATATTTGATACAGAAACGACAGGGTTACCTAAAAAATGGAATGCCCCTGTTTCAGATACTGATAATTGGCCACGTTGTGTTCAATTAGCTTGGCAGGTTCATGATAGTTTGGGTAATTGTATAGAAACTAAAGATTTCTTAATTAAACCAGAAGGTTATAATATTCCTTACGATTCACAAAAAATTCACGGTATCTCTACTGAACTAGCTCAAAGAGATGGTCATGACCTTTTAGAAGTATTAAATCAATTTAATGAAGCTGTAGAAAACTCAAAATTTATTATTGGTCATAATGTAAAGTTTGATTTAAATATAATGGGTAGCGAGTTTTATAGACAAAACATTAAAAATAATTTGGATGTCTCTAAAATTCTAGACACATGTTACGAAAAAACTGCGGCCTTGTGTAAGATACCAGGTGGCAGAGGTGGTAAGTATAAATTTCCTACTTTAACTGAATTACATTCTTTTTTATTCTCAAACTCATTTTCAGACGCACACAATGCAACTGCTGACGTGGAGGCAACCACCAGATGTTTTTTAGAATTAATTAGAATACAAAACTACTCTTTGCAAGAACTAAATCAGGTTGAAGGTTATCATTCTGATTTTATAAAACAAAACCCATCTAAGATTCAATCCGAAGGAATTAATCACATTAATTTAAAAAAACAATCAGCTTTACTAAAAAAAGAATTAAATAAAAACAAGATTGACCTATCTATTTCAAATCTTGAAATATCAGATAATCTTTTAAATTCAAATTTCGCCCACCTTCATAATCATTCTCAGTTTTCGGTACTTCAATCCACCATTAGTATTAAGGAACTTATAAAAACCACTTCTAAACATAATATGCCAGCAGTTGCATTAACTGATCATGCAAATATGATGGGGTCCTTTAGGTTTATAAATGAAGTAAATAGATATAATGATCAGATATTAATTGATAATTCAGAGCTTTCAGAAGATGAAAGTGAGAAAAAAAAATCACTGATAAAACCCATCCTGGGTTGTGAGTTTTTTGTTTGTGAAGATCATTTAAATAAGTCTTTTAAAGATTATGGTTATCAAATAGTATTATTAGCTAAAAATAAAAATGGATACCAAAATTTAGCAAAGTTATCTTCTTTAGCTTACACTAAAGGTTTTTATTATGTACCAAGAATTGATAAAAATTTAATCTTAAAATATAAGGAAGATCTAATTGTATTAAGTGGTAATTTATATGGTGAAATTCCAAGTAAAATATTAAATATAGGTGAAAAGCAAGCCGAAGAGTCTTTGTTATGGTGGAAAAATAATTTTGGTAGTGATTTTTATCTAGAGATAATGAATCATAGTCAGGAAGACGAGAAAGTGGTGAATGAAGTTATTAAGAAATTTTCTATAAGCCATCAAGTTAAATTAATCGCAACTAATAATACATATTATAGCGAGAAACAGGATGCTAATGCACATGATATATTATTATGTGTAAAAGACGGCGAAAAACAATCCACTCCAATTGGTAGAGGCAGAGGTTTTAGATATGGATTACCAAACCATGAATATTATTATAAATCTTCAAATGAAATGAAGTCTCTATTTGCAGACTGTCCTGAATCTATAATTAATATTCAAGAGATTATAGACAAGACTGAAGCTTATTCTCTCTCAAGAGATGTTTTGCTTCCTAAATTTGAAATTCCTAGTGAATTTGAAGATCCGAATGATTTAGAAGATTTAGGTAAAAAAGGAGAGAATAATTATTTAAGACATTTAACTTATCAAGGAGCTAAAAAAAGATATTCAGAACTAACAGATAAACTTATTGAGCGTCTAGACTTTGAATTAAATACAATTGAAAAGACTGGATATCCTGGATATTTTTTGATTGTTGAGGATTTTATAAGAGAAGCAAGAAAAATGAATGTTTCGGTCGGACCTGGAAGGGGTTCAGCTGCTGGTTCAGTAGTTGCTTATTGCTTGTGGATAACCAATATCGACCCCATCAAGTACGATTTGCTTTTTGAAAGATTCTTAAATCCAGACAGAGTTAGTATGCCTGATATTGATATTGATTTTGATGATGAAGGCCGTGGTAAGGTTATGGATTATGTAATAAATAAGTATGGTGATACGCAAGTTGCTCAAATTATAACATACGGAACAATGGCAGCAAAATCATCCATTAGAGATACTGCAAGAGTTTTGGATTTGCCATTAAATGATGCGGATAGACTGGCTAAGTTAGTTCCTAACATGTCTAAATTAAAAACAATATTTGAGACAGAGACAAATAAGCTAAGATCAGAGTTTAGACCTGAAGATTTAGATAAGGTTAATCAACTTTTAAATATTTCTGAGGGAGATGATTTAGAAGCTGAGACTATTACTCAAGCAAGAATTCTAGAGGGCTCAGTTAGAAACGTAGGAACTCATGCTTGTGGAGTTATTATCACACCAGATGATATTACCAATTTTGTTCCAGTAGCTACTGCAAAAGACTCAGACCTTTATGTAACTCAGTTCGATAATTCAGTTGTTGAACAAGCTGGTTTATTAAAAATGGATTTTTTAGGGTTAAAGACACTGTCTCTTATTAAAAGTACTGTTAAAATTGTGAAGGCTAAACATTCAATTACTCTTGATCCTGATAGTTTTCCATTAGATGATAAAAAAACATTTGAATTATTTCAAAAAGGAGAAACTGTTGGTGTCTTTCAATATGAATCTGCCGGGATGCAAAAACACCTTAAGGATTTAAAGCCAACTGTTTTCGGTGATTTAATTGCTATGAATGCACTTTATCGACCAGGTCCAATGGAGTATATACCAAGTTTTATTAATCGTAAACATGGAGATGAAAAAATTGAATATGACTTGCCAGAAATGGAAGAGTATTTAAAAGAGACGTACGGTATAACTGTTTACCAGGAACAAGTAATGTTGTTATCACAAAAACTAGCGGACTTTTCTAAAGGGGAGGCAGATGTTTTAAGAAAGGCGATGGGTAAAAAGCAAAAGGCTGTTTTAGATAAAATGAAGCCCAAATTTTTAACTCAAGCTTCTGAAAAAGGTCTAAATGTTGGTAAGCTAGAAAAAATATGGAAAGATTGGGAAGCATTTGCTAGTTATGCGTTTAATAAATCTCACTCAACTTGTTACGCCTGGATCGCATATCAAACTGCTTATTTAAAAGCAAATTATCCTGCTGAATATATGGCCGCGGTATTATCCAATAATATGAATGATATTAAATCTGTCACCTTTTTTATGGAAGAGTGTAAGAGAATGAAATTGAATGTGCTAGGGCCTGATGTTAACGAATCATATTATAAATTTTCTGTAAATAAAAAAAATGAAATCAGATTTGGCATGGGTGCTGTAAAGGGTGTAGGAGCCAATGCAGTAGCTACGATTGTTACTAATAGAAAAAAAGATGGTAGTTATAATTCAATTTTTGATCTGGCCAAAAGAATAGATCTTAGAGCTGCAAATAAAAAAGCCTTTGATAATTTGGCTGCATCCGGAGCTTTTGACTGCTTTAATAATGTTCACAGGGCTCAATATTTTAATGATGAAGGAGATGGAATTACATTTTTAGAAAAGACAATTCGCCATGCTGCTAAATACCAAGAAAATATTAATTCAGCTCAAGTAAGCTTGTTTGAAGATTCTAGTGAAATGCAATTTTCAGAACCTGTCATTCCAAGTTGTGCGGAATGGGATCCATTGGAAAAATTAGCCAGAGAAAAAGAGGTTGTTGGAATATATATCTCGGGACACCCTTTGGATGACTTTAAAATTGAAATGAATACTTTTTGTAATTCAAATGTGACAGCATTTAAAAACATAGAGAATTATATTAATAAAGAATTAGCATTTGGGGGTATTTTAACTGAAGTGGAACATAGAATTAGTAGACAAGGCAAAGGTTGGGCTTCATTTATTATCGAAGATTATCTAGATTCGTATGAGTTTAGGATTTTTGGTGAAGATTACTTGAAGTTTAAACATTTTCTAATTATAAATAATTTTCTGTTTGTTAAAACCCTAATTAAAGAAGGTTGGCAAAATAGAGAAACAGGAAAAAAAAGTGATCCTAGAATACAATTTAACAGCTTTAAGCTATTGCACGATGTGTTAGACTCATTTGCAAAAAAGTTATCAATTCAATTAAAACTTAATGAAATAGATAGCAATAAGTTAGATAGATTAAATCAAATAATAGATAACTTTAAAGGAGATCATAGGCTAAACTTTGTCGTTTATGATGATGAGGAAAAAATCAAGTTAGATATGATTAGTGAAAATAAAAAAGTAAATATTTCTCAAGAGTTATTAGATGAATTAGATAAAGAAAAGATTTATTTTAAGTTAAACTAAAACAATAAAATGAGATTAATAATAATTTTAAGCCTAATTACTAACTTTAACTTTTATGGGCAAAAATCAACTATAGATAAGCCCCTTAAAATAATTGATTCTATCACTATAGATATGAAAGTGAATAAGGGATTGATTACAACCTACCAAAATAAGAAAAACGAATTATATTTTGAAATAAGTAAAAGTTTACTTGAAAATGAGCTATTAGTAGTTACTAGGTTTGCGCAAATCCCTGCAAATTATTCCGGATATCTAAATGCTGGATCAAAGACTGCTGAACATGTAGTAGTTTTTGTAAAACAAGGTCAAAAAATCTTATTAAAAGAGGTTAGCTATTCAAACGTAGCTAATGAAAAAGATCCAATTTCTATAAGTGTGTCAGAAAATAATTTTAGACCCATTTTAGCTGCATTTGAAATAAAGAACTCTGATGAGGACTTATATCTAATTGATGTTACAAATTACTTTATGGCTGACTCACCAGGCTTTAATATTATTCGACCTAGAGATAAAGAGAATTATAAAATTGGAGGAGTTGATAAAAAAAGAAGTTTCATTGATTCTGTAAACAGCTTTCCTGAAAATACTGAAATATTAC
>CAJVXR010000066.1 GCA_913009535.1 uncultured Flavobacteriales bacterium
GCGAGTATCATCTTTTCTAAATGAAGTTTTCTTAAATGGTTTTTTAAAACCTTCACTGCGAGTATCATCTTTTCTAAATGAAGTTTTCTTAAATGGTTTTTTAAAACCTTCATCATTGCTTCTATTTCCTCGTGCTCTTTTTGATGATTTTGCTGTATTTTTTGAACTTTTATTGTTACCTCTTCCAACTTTTCCCTTTAAACTAGGATCTAGCATTACTTGAATTTCATTCCATTTAGAAAGGTCTTTTGGAGATATAAAGCTTAGTGCTGAACCTGCAGCGCCAGCTCTTCCTGTTCTCCCCATACGGTGAATAAAATCTTCAGCTAGTTGAGGTAAATCATAATTAATAACATTTTCAATGTGAGGAACATCTAATCCACGGGCAGCTATGTCAGTTGCAACTAATATTCTAAATTTTTGGTTACGAAAATCTTTCATAACTTTATCACGTTTACTTTGTCTCAAATTTCCATTTAGTGACTGTGATTTAAACCCATCTTTTGATAAGTTTTTTGCCATCTTGTCAGTGCCATGCTTGGTCTTCACAAAAATTAGTAAAGATCCATCACGCTCATTTACTTGTTCAAGTAACTCTGCATATTTAGCTTCTTGATTAATCTTTAAAATATCATGCTTAATATTAGGGGCTACAACATTGGTAGCACCAACAGATACTCTTTCAGGATTTGTTAAATATTTTGAAGAAAGTTTTTCAATTTCTTTTGGAATTGTTGCTGAAAATAATAATGTTTGTCGTGTTTTTGGAACAAACTTTAAAATACTATCTATTTGGATGCCAAAGCCCATATCTAACATACGATCTGTTTCATCTAAAACTACATAATTAGTTTGATTTAATTTTAATGTCTTTCTATCTAAATGATCATTTATCCTACCTGGAGTTCCAACTATAATTCTTGGTTTTTTCTTAAGCTGCTTAAGTTGACGGGTCATTTGTTCGCCACCAATTAAACATGCTGTATTAATATGATTTAAATCTGATAATAAACTAGTAATAACCTCCATTACTTGTTTAGCAAGTTCGCGTGTTGGCGTGAGTACTAACGCCATGGAAGTATCTGAAGTTAATATTGATTCGATTAATGGAATACTAAAGGCTGCTGTTTTACCAGTACCTGTTTGTGCTGAGCCTAGTATATCTTTTCCTGCCATTGCAAGAGGGATTGCCTGAGCTTGAATAGGGGTTGGCTCTTTAAAGTCGATTTTTTTTAAGGCCTTATTGAGTCCTTGTGATAGGCTTAAGCCTTCAAAACTGTTCATTTAATTTATTGGGGTTTTTTCTATAAAGTTATGCTTCTAATAGTCTTAACTTTCATATAACACAAGGATTATAACATTTATTAAAAAATATAGGTTTTTGGGGCTTTAATTGGTGTTTTATCACTGGATAATACCTCCAATTATACTATATAACTGTATATATTATATTAATTAACTAGCTATAAATACTATTATGTTTGATGGGACTTTAGGAGAAATTGTAACTTCAAAAATACAGCTAATAGTTATTCCTGTATATTTATCTTTTATCTTCTTTGAATCATTTATTATTAGGTTTTTTAAAACAAATGGTTCGGTAAATAGCAAAGATAGTCTTTTTAATGTTTCAATAGGAATAATGAGTGTTCCTATTAATGCTGCTGCTGCATTTATAACACTTGGTGCACTGTATTGGGCTAAACAATACCAAATAGCCGTTATTCCTCTTACAATAACTACCTTAGTTATATGTTTTATACTTGATGACTTAAGATTTTATATACACCACAGAATATGCCACAGATTTAGATGGCAATGGGGAATGCACAATACACATCATTCATCTGAAAGGTTTGGTTTAGCTGTATCTTTAAGACAAAGTTGGGCTAAGCATTTTACTGGTACAATGATGCTAAAAATCCCACTTGTGTTAATTGGATTTGATCCAATTATAGTTATTTTTTGTGGAGTTCTAAATGCCACTTACCAATTTTTCTGTCATACAGAAACTATTAAAAAATTACCTTGGTGGTATGAGGCTATTTTTAATACACCATCACATCACAGAGTACATCATGCTAGAAACCCTAAGTATCTAGATTCAAATTATGCAGGCACTTTAATTATATGGGACAGAATGTTTGGTTCATTTGTCGAGGAAGATGAAAATGATTTACCTGACTACGGCTTAGTAACTCCACTGATAACTTATAATCCACTTAAAGTTGTTTTTATTGAATACGCAGGAATTTTTAAGGATGTTTTTTCGAGAGGAATAACTCTTAAAGACAGAATACTATATTTATTTGGACCACCCGGATGGTCACATGATGGTAGTAGAATGATGTCTACAGATATAAAAGCTCAATATTATAAAGAACAGGCCTTAAAACAGAAGTAATATGCTACCAGCTCATTATGCTATAACAGAAATACTAATCGTTATAGCCACTTACTTCTCAGTAAGAAAATTATTTTATAATAAAAATTTCTATGCTGGTATTGGTATACTGCTAATTGGAATTACTGCTTTTATTGGAGCAATAAGATTTGGATTATTAAGTACAGACTTTATAATTTATTTGAATAAAATTTTAGCAATATTTTCTGGAATAATAACTATGTCTTTAATAAGTATACAAATAGTTAACAACTCAATATCTAAAAAATTTGCCCATCTACTTTTAGCAATTTCTATATTAACATTTTTCTTATTGTTTATTTGGACACAACCAATATTCAAACTAATTTTATTATTTGTATGGTCATTTACTGCAATTTTATTAACTTTTCAAATACCTCAAAAATCTATTTCTTTGAAGTTTTTAAAATCTCTTACAATGGCAGTATTATTAATTGCTTTTCTGACTTTAAGTAAAGGTATCGGATTATTTACTGACTTATTTGCACCTTCAGTTAGTTTTCATGTTTATCATATTCTCATAGCTACATGGGTTTTTTTAATTAGCTATTCAATAAGTCAAAAAGATATCTATTAGTACTGATTGAACTTACGCCCAAACTAAAAAACCCCATCTGTTAAGAAGGGGTTTTTTTAATTCGGCATTTGCCTAATATTGATTTAAAAATCAATTTTTAAAATTTTTTTTGTGTTGAAATAGTTGTGGACACTACCCCAGCTTATGCTGGTGGATTCATCTTTTTAACCTCCACGTTATCATCAAAAAAATGATAGCAGGTATTCGTTAAAGCAGTAATAAAAAAGGCTCTATAAAAAGAGCCTTTTACACGATGATAACGTGAATTAGAGGTAAACTATTGATTTGTATAATTTTTGCAATAGATTTTTTATTAACATTTTAATAAAACGCTAAAAAATAAGCAAAAAAAGGACATTTTTTAGAGGTTTTATATATGAATAGCACGCTTATCTACATTCAAAGCAGCTTCTTTGATCGACTCAGTAAGGGTAGGATGAGCATGACACGTACGTGCAATGTCTTCTGATGAAGCACCAAATTCCATTGCAAGAGCAAGTTCAGCAATCATATTTCCAACATCAGCTCCTATCATATGTACTCCAAGTACTTTATCAGATGATGCATCAGACAATATTTTTACAAACCCAGCTGTTTGATGCATTACTTTTGCTTTAGCGTTTGCTGTAAAAGGAAACTTTCCAACCTTATAGCTAATATTTGCAGATTTTAATTCTTCTTCCGTTTTTCCAACCGAAGCTACTTCTGGTGATGTGTATACTACTGATGGTATTGTATCAAAGTTAACATGTCCAGCTTGGCCAACAATAATTTCTGCTAAAGCAGTTCCTTCTTCTGATGCCTTATGTGCTAACATAGGTCCTAATTTACAATCACCAATTGCAAAAATATTTTCAACAGACGTTTGGAAATTATTTTTAGTTACAATGAATCCTTTTTCGTCAGTCTTAACTCCTACTTCTTCTAAGTTTAAACCAAAAGTATATGGTTTTCTGCCAATAGAAATTAGTACTTTATCACAACTTATTTCTGATGCTTGTCCTTGTTGTGTTTCTATCGCAATATATAACTTATCATTTTTTTTATTAATTTTTTTAAAGGCGGTTGATAATTTAAAATCTATCCCTTGTTTTATTAATATTTTTTGAAATTGGTCTGAAATTTCATTATCCATGTTTGGGACAATTCTTTCTGCATATTCAATAACAGTAACTTTTGATCCTAGACGTGACCAAACTGAACCCATTTCTAATCCAATATATCCCGCTCCAATTATAACTAGTTTTTCTGGAACTTTATCTAAACTCAATGCTCCAGTCGAACTAAGAATATCTTTTTCATCAATTATAACATCATCTGGAACTGAAACTTCAGAGCCCGTTGCTATAACAATATTTTTACCATTTATTATTTGGTCAGCATCATCATTTAATATTGTTACTTCATTTTTACCTGTTATTTTTCCAAAGCCTTGAATATGGGTTATTTTATTTTTTTTAAATAAAAATTGAATACCGTCTGTTAAGCCTTTGACAGACTCATCCTTAGAAGACATCATCTTTGATAAATCAAGTTTAACATTGTCTATATTGATTCCTATGTCAGCATAACTTTTGGTATCACTATATATTTGTGAGGCATGTAATAATGATTTTGAGGGAATACAGCCAATATTCAGACAGGTGCCACCTAAAGTTTTACGTTTTTCCACGCAGCATACTTTTAGACCAAGCTGTGCAGCTCTTATTGCACACACATAGCCTCCGGGGCCACTACCAATTATAATGAGGTCAAATTCTTCCATAATTAAACGCTAAGTAAAATTCTTCTTGGATCTTCCAGGCTTTCCTTAACTCTAACAAGAAAAGTTACCGCTGCTTTTCCATCAATTAATCTATGATCGTATGATAATGCCAAGTACATCATAGGTCTAACTACAACCTCACCATCAATTGCGATAGGTCTTTCCTGAATTTTGTGCATCCCTAAAACCCCAGCTTGTGGGGGATTAATTATCGGTGTGGACATCAATGAGCCATATACACCACCATTAGATATTGTGAAGGTACCATCCTGCATATCACCAATACTTAGTTTTCCATCTCTAGCTTTTTTACCAAGATTAGATATTTCTTTTTCAATATCAGCTACAATTAATTGGTCAGCATTTCTAACAACTGGAACAACTAAGCCTTGATCGGTACCAACTGCAACACCAATATTATAATAATTTTTATAAATAATATCGTCGTTTTCAATTTCTGCATTTACCTCAGGTATTTCTTTTAATGCTGTAATACATGCTTTAACAAAGAAAGACATAAATCCAAGTTTTACCCCGTGTTTCTTTTCAAAGAATTCTTTATATTCACTTCTGACTTTAATAAGTTCTGTCATATCTACTTCGTTAAAAGTAGTTAAGATTGCAGCAGTGTTTTGCGCATCCTTTAATCTTTTGGCAATAGTTTTTCTTAAACGAGACATCGTTACTCGCTCTGTTAATTTGTCATTTCTAACAGATATTGGACTTGTATTAGACTCAGATTTTGAAGGTTGATTTGATATAGAATTTAGCGCATCTTCTTTTGTAATTCTGCCGTTTTTTCCAGAAGGTGAAATTTCATTTATATTAATATTATTCTCAGCAATAATTTTTCTTACCGCCGGAGACAATTCACTAGATACTTCAGATACTTTATTAATTTCAATTTTAGGAACTTCTTTGGGCTCAGAAACCTCAGTTATTGGATTTTCTATAATAATCTCTTTTTTAATTGGAGCTTCAACTTTTTTTTCTACCGCTGCAGCAACTCCTTCAATAATTGAGCCTAATGTAGTTCCAACTTCTACAGTATCACCATCATTTACTTTTATATCACTGAGTTGACCAGTTGCAGGTGCGGGAACTTCTAAAGTTACTTTATCTGTCTCTAATTCTAATAATGGTTCATCGATAGTAACAGAATCACCCACATTTTTGTACCAGCGAGCAATAGTTGCCTCAGTAACAGATTCTCCTAGTGATGGTACTTTTATATCTATGCTCATTTTTTTATTATATGTCTTTATACGCTTAAAGCCGAGTCAATCAACATTTTTTGCTGCTTTTGATGCTTACTCATTAAGCCTGTGGCAGTTGATGCTGCTGGAGATCTTCCTACATATTTTACCTTAGTTTTCTGGCATCCAGCCTTTTTGAGACACCAATCAATATACCTTTCCATAGTATTCCAGGGACCCATATTTTTAGGCTCTTCTTGACACCAAATAAAATCTGCATCTTTAAATCTAGAAATTATGGGGGTTAAAGCTTTAGCGGGAAAAGGATAAAGTTGTTCTAGTCTAATAATATAAATATCTAATTTTTTAGAATTATCTCTTTCAGATGAAAGGTCATAATAAACTTTACCCGAACAGATAATTACTTTTTTAATTTTATTATCTTCATTTAAAAATTGTTCATCATGCTTTGTCTCACCGTCATCTAGTAGCACTCTATGAAAAGTATCATTAGTAAAATCATCTATTTTAGAGGTGCATTGTTTATGTCTTAACAATGATTTTGGTGTAAACATAATTAAAGGCTTTCTAAAGTCTCTTAATAATTGTCGTCTCAAAATATGAAAATAATTAGCAGGCGTTGTACAATTTGCAACAATCATATTTTCCTCTGCACAAAGTTGAAGGTATCGTTCTATTCTTGCAGAAGAATGTTCAGGTCCTTGACCTTCATAACCATGAGGCAATAATAAAACTAAGCCGCTCATTCTTAACCACTTTGCTTCACCTGGAGCTATAAATTGATCTATTTGTACTTGAGCACCATTTGCAAAATCACCAAATTGTGCCTCCCATAGTACTAATGCACCTGGGTAATCTAATGAATATCCATACTCATACCCTAAAATTGCTGCCTCTGATAAAAAACTATCTATGCCCTCATATCTTGCTTGCTGATCACTAATATTATTTAAAGGGATATACCTTTCCTCTGTTTCTTGATCTACAAGAGCTGAGTGTCTATGACTAAACGTTCCTCTAATACTATCTTGACCTACTAATCTTACCGGATAGCCCTCCTCTAAAAGAGATCCAAAAGCCAATGCTTCGGCCGTAGCCCAATCGATGCCCTTACCGGTTGTAATCATATTTTTTCTATTACTAAATATTCTTGCAAGAGTTTTGTGAATATTAAGACTCTCTGGATAAGAAGTAATTTTAGAGCCAATATTATTAAAATCAATTTTAGTAATTGCAGTTGATATTTTACGCTTGCTTCCTCTTGATGATTTCATATTTGACCAAAAACCATCTAGCCAATCTGCTTTATTTGGTTTAAATGATTTTGCAGACTCAAATTCACTGTCTAAATGTTGAACAAAATCAGATTTCATTTTTAAAACCTTGTTATTATCAAAAAGTTTTTCACCTACAACTTTATCAGCATAAGTATCTGCAACTGATTTATGAGATTTAATTTTTTTATACATTAAAGGTTGTGTAAATGTTGGATCATCTCCTTCATTATGACCAAAGCGTCTATAACAAAAAACATCAATCACAACATCTTTATTAAATTTCTGTCTGAATTCTGTCGCTACTCTTGCAGCATAAATTACTGCTTCGCAATCATCACCATTAACATGCAAAATAGGTGCATTAATAAATTTAGCGACATCAGATGGGTAAGGAGAGGATCTTGCAAAGCTTGGGCTAGTTGTGAATCCAATTTGATTATTAACAATAATATGAATTGTACCACCGGTTTTATGACCTCTTAATCCAGATAATGCAAAGCATTCAGCTACAATTCCTTGTCCCGCAAAGGCTGCATCACCATGCAATAGTATGGGCATAACAGCGTTAAATGACTCTTGAATAGTTTTTCCCTTATCAGTTCTTAAGTGAGCCTGCTTAGCTCTTACTCTACCTAAGACAACTGGATCTACAGCTTCTAAGTGAGATGGATTGGCAGTTAAAGAAATGTGAACTTTATTATCGTCAAACACTCTATCGGAAGAAGTTCCTAAATGATATTTAACATCACCTGATCCAGCAACATCTTCTGGCATAATGGAGCCACCAGCAAATTCATGAAAGATTTCTTGATAAGCTTTACCCATAACAGTGGCTAAAATTCCTAATCTACCTCTATGTGGCATTCCAATAACAATTTCTGTAACTCCTAATTG
>CAJVXR010000067.1 GCA_913009535.1 uncultured Flavobacteriales bacterium
CCTAGAGTTTTTTACACAAGAAAAATGATAAAAGATGGATCTGATTATTATGGTCCATATACAAGTTTAAGGGTTGTAAAAACAATTTTAAATATCGTTTCTAGCTTGTATAAATTAAGAACATGTTCCTATGATCTGAATGAGAAAAAAGTAGAGGATGAAAAATTTAAAGTTTGTTTAGAATTTCATATTGGAAATTGTCTTGGTCCTTGCGAGGGTCTACAAGAAGAAGATAACTACAATCAAAATATTTTAGAAATCAAGGAGATACTTAAGGGAAACTTTAAAAATTCCCTTTATTCATTTAAAAGAGAAATGAAAGAGTTATCTGAGAATTTAAAATTTGAAGAGGCTAATTTAATTAAAGGAAAAATTAAAGCATTAGAAAATTATCAATATAAATCTACTGTGGTAAGTCCTAAAATATCTAACGTAGATGTCTTTTCATATGTAGAAGATGAAAGTTTTGTTTATGTGAATTTCTTACAAATATCACTGGGCTCAATAGTCAGGTCTTTTAATCTAGAAATTAAATCAAAAATTGATGAAGGAATAAAGAAAATTCTAGAGTTGGCTGCAATTGAAATAAGATTAAAATTTAAATCTGATTCCCCAATTATATATTCTAGTATTCCATTAGATCTAGGAGAAAATATTAAAATAGAAATCCCAATTATTGGTGATAAAAGAAAAATTTTAGATTTATCTCTTAAAAATGCAATTCAATTTAAGTTTGATAGATTAAAACAAATTAAGATTATTGATCCTGAGAGACATCAAAATAGAATTTTAAAACGTCTAAAAGAAGATCTCAGCTTAGACAATACTCCAATTCATATTGAATGTTTTGATAATTCCAATACCCAAGGAACAAACCCCACTTCTGCTTGTGTAGTTTTTAAAAACGCAAAGCCTAGTAAAAAAGATTATAGACACTTTAATATTAAAACTGTTGATGGCCCAGATGATTATGCATCGATGGAAGAAGTTGTATTTAGAAGGTACCGCAGATTGTTAGAAGAGAATAAAAGTTTACCACAACTTATTGTTATTGACGGAGGTAAAGGTCAGCTTTCGTCAGCTTTGAAGAGTTTAATTAAATTAAAATTAGAATACACAATTTCAATTATTGGTATTGCTAAAAGACTTGAAGAAATTTATTTTGCTAATGATTCAACCCCTTTATTTCTAGACAAGAAATCAGAAAGTTTGATTTTAATACAAAAGTTAAGAAATGAAGCTCACAGGTTTAGTTTAAAACACCACAGAAATAAACGAAGTGAAAATGCTTTTACAAATGAATTAGATAATATTAAGGGTATTGGAGATTTGACTAGAGTTAAATTATTAAAAACTTTTAAATCAAATATTAATATATCTAAGTTAACGTTTAAAGAACTTGAAAACTCTATTGGGAATTCTAAAGCAAAGCTAGTTTTTGATTATTATAGTGACTTAAATGTTTAGGAAGTTTATTATTTTTACTTGAACTGTTTATTATGAAAAAAATAATAGTATTAATATTTTTGTTTTTATCCAACTTATCTATTGGCCAAGACCAATCTGCATATAAGAGTGGAGAATGGTTAAGTTTTAAGATGTCATATAGCGGTTGGTTAAAGGCCGGTAAAGCAACTTTAAAATTAACAGAAGATAAACTTAGTGAGCTATATCACGTAAAAGCAATAGGAAAAACAACGGGGCCAATTAAGTGGTTTTTTAAAGTAGAGGATTATTACCAGAGCTATTTTTCAAATAAATCTGGTTTGCCAAAAAAATTTATTAGAAAAATTAATGAAGGGGGTCATACTAAAAACCTAACTATTGATTTTGATCAAAGTAATAAAATAGCTATTGTAAACAATATTAAAAAAAAACATACTAAAGAGTTTACCACAAATAATGATGTACAAGATATGTTATCTGTGTTTTATTTTCTTAGAAATAATTATAATTTAGATCAAATTAAGGAAGACAATGAGTTATCTATAAATATGTTTTTTGATTCAGAAAACTATGAATTAAAAATGAAGTTTTTGGGTCTAGATACAATAAACACTAAATTTGGCAAAATTAAATGCATTAAACTCAGGCCATTTGTTCAGTCAGGAAGAGTGTTTAAAGAAAAAGAAAGTTTAACTTTGTGGATAAGTGCCGACAATAATAAGATCCCAATAAGAATTAAAGCAGATTTAGTTGTTGGTTCTATAAGAGTAGATTTAGATACATTTAGTGGGTTAAATCATCCTTTTGAAATTAACTTTTAAATATGGATAAAAAATTAAAATTAGATTCTGTAATTTCTGAATTAAAAGAAAAGCACGAAGCATTATCTCAAGATACTAACTTATTTTTAGAGGGTTTTTTACATTCTAAGCAATTAACTTACTGGGATTACATAAATACAGATGCTCTTTTAAATCTTCAAATCCAAAGAACAGATTTTCCTGATGAAATGGTGTTTATTACTTACCACCAAATCAATGAATTAATTTTTAAAATGATTTTGTGGGAAATACAACAGCTGGCTGACTCAAAGAATATTAGTACAGAAACTTTTGAAGATAAAATAATGCGAGTAAGTAGATATTTTGACATGCTAACTACTTCTTTTAACATTATGCTTAAAGGAATGTCTCCGAAGCAATATAATAAATTTAGACTCTCTTTAAGCCCTGCAAGTGGATTTCAAAGTTTTCAATATAGACTGATTGAATTTGCTTCAACGGAATTAATTAATTTAATAGACATTAGGTTTAGAGAAACAATTGATAGAAACACTCCTTTTGAACATGCCTTTGATCACTTATATTGGCAAGCCGCAGGTAAAGACTTTAAAACTGGAAAAAAATCTCAGTTATTATTAAGCTTTGAAAAGAAATATAAGGAAAGGTTTATCACTTTTATGAAAGTGTACAATACCAGAAATTTATGGTCAATTTATAAGTCTCTTTCCAAAAAGAATCAAGAAAATAATAGTTTGATTAAAGCAATGAGGCATTTGGATTACACCGTTAATATAACTTGGGTGATGGCACACTATAATACTGCTAAATTTTATATTGAATCTAAGTCAGGGAATTCAATTTCTACTGGTGGAAGTGACTGGCATAAATATATGCATCCTAAATATCAAAAAAGAATATTTTTTCCAGACTTATGGTCTAAAGATGAACTTGAAAAATGGGGAGAAAATGAATAGACTAATTTTATTTATTTGTCTTGTTGGGTTATCAATACTTAGTTCCTGCGGAGAAAAAAATATAGAAAAAGAATCCATCGCTGAAAATATAGAGTTTGGGTTTAATATAGATAGCTTTAAAGTTAAAAGAGACACTATTAAATTTGGTGATAGCTTTGGAGAAATAATGGAAAAAAATAAAATAGGCTATCCTAAAATATATAATATTACCAATAAAATTAAAGATACTTTTGATGTTAGGTGGTTAACAGCAGGAAAACCTTACACAATACTAAGTTCTAAAGACTCTTTAGAAACACCTCTTGTGTTTATATATCAACCAAACAAGGTTAATTACGTAGTGATTCACATAGGTGATTCCATCCATGCATACAACAAGAAAAAACCTATAACAATTGTAAAAAAATATGCTTCTGGTATTATAACAAGTAGTTTGTCAGAAACAATGGATAGTCAAGGACTTCCGTATCAACTCATCAATGATATGTCCGATATTTATGCATGGACAATTGATTTTTTTAGATTACAAAAAGGAGATAAGTTTAAAATAATATATAATGAAAGATTTATTGAAGATTCAATATATGCTGGTATTAAAAGTATAGATGCTGCTTATTTTGAACATAATAATGAACCTTTTTATGCATTTAATTATAAAGTTGATAGCTTAAAAAAAACCACTGAATACTACGATGAAAAAACACAAAGTCTTCAGAGAACTTTTTTAAGAGCCCCTGTCCAATTTAGTAATGTTTCCTCTAGATTTAATTTAAAAAGAAAAATTGCTTTTTATGGAAATAGAGTTAAAGCTCATAAAGGAACAGATTTTGCTGCACCAGTTGGAACTGAAATCTTAGCTACCGCTGACGGAAGAATAATAGAATCTAGAAGAAAAGGAGGAAATGGTAATTATGTTAAAATCAGACATAATTCGACTTATTCTACTCAATACTTACATATGAAAAAGAGACTTGTAAAGGTCGGTCAGTATGTCAAGCAAGGTGAGGTAATAGGACAGGTGGGTATGACTGGAAACACTTCTGGTCCACATGTCTGTTATAGGTTTTGGAAAAACGGGAAACAAGTAGACCCTTTTAAACAAAAATTACCTATTGCGAAATCTGTTCCAAAGTCAAATAAAAAACACTATCAAGAATTTATAATGCCAATAAAAAAAGATCTTGATAATATTGAATATAATTTACCGGTCAACTAATTTTTTTAAAATGAGTCTAAAAAGTCAAAACCCAACCAAAACAACTTCCTGGGAGAAGTTAACTAACCATTTTAATGAAATTAAAAATCATAAAATAGTAGATTTTTTTAATGCAGATAAATTAAGATCTGAAAAGCTGTTAATTAAATGGAATGATTTTTATGTAGATTTTTCTAAAAACAGGATTAACAAAGAAACCATTAATTTATTTAGTGAGTTATTAGAAGAAATAAATTTAAAAGATTCTATTAATAAGTATTTTGATGGAGGTATAATTAACAAAACTGAAAATAGAGCAGTATTACACACTGCTCTAAGATCTAAAATTAACACAGGAATCAAAGATGAAGGGGTTGATATTTACAGCAACATTAAAGAAGTAAATAAAAAAATTCATAAGTTTTCAGATTCTATTATTTCTGGCTTTAGGAAAGGGCATACTGGAAAACCATTTACAGATGTTGTGAATATTGGTATTGGAGGTTCTGATTTGGGCCCTTCGATGGTAGTGGACTCGTTAAAGTTTTATAAAAATCATCTAAACACTCATTTTGTAAGCAATGTAGATGGAGATCACGTTAATGAGGTTATAAAAAAATTGAACCCCGAAACAACACTGTTTGTCATTGTTTCTAAAACCTTTACTACTCAAGAAACTTTATCTAATGCAAATACAATTAGAAATTGGTTTCTAAAAAACGGAGCAAAAAATAAGGATATAACTAAACACTTTATAGCGGTATCAACAAACACAGAAAAAGTAGTCTCATTTGGGATTGATAAGCATAACATATTTCCAATGTGGAATTGGGTAGGGGGGAGGTTTTCTCTTTGGAGTGCCGTTGGTATTTCTATTAGTTTATCTGTTGGATATGACAATTTCACTAAATTATTAGATGGAGCAAATGAAATGGACAATCATTTTAGAAATACAAAGTTTGAAAAAAATATCCCTGTTATGTTAGCTTGTATAGGTATTTGGTATAATAATTTTTTTAATTGTGAAAGCGAGTCAGTTATTACTTATTCTCAGTATTTAAATCAATTTGCTGCATATCTTCAACAAGCTTCAATGGAAAGTAATGGAAAGAGTGTAGACAGAGATGGAAAGAAAGTAAATTACTCTACTGGTCAAATAGTTTGGGGAGAACCAGGGACTAATTCGCAACATGCCTTTTTTCAATTAATACATCAAGGAACAAAATTAATTCCAACTGATTTTATTGGATTTGCTCAAAGCTTGCACGGAAATGTAGATCATCAAAATAAGCTTATATCAAATTTCATTGCTCAAACTGAAGCTTTGATGAAAGGTAAATCCTTATCTGAAGTAGAGGCCTCTGATAAAAGAACTTTTACAAATCCTTTCAAGGTTTTTGAAGGGAATAAACCAACCAATACAATTTTAATTGACAAATTAACTCCTAAAAGTCTAGGAAAATTAATTGCACTTTATGAACATAAGATCTTTGTACAAGGGGTTATTTGGAATATATTTAGTTATGATCAATTTGGGGTTGAACTTGGAAAAAAGCTTGCAAATACAATTTTGGACGAAATTGAGAATAATTTGACTAATAATCATGATGATTCTACTAATAAGCTAATGAAACACTATAAATCACTAAATAAGCATTAAAACACTATAAATCAATTATTTATAGTTCAATTTGTTATCCATTTTTTTTTAATTATCTTAGAGTAATAGTAAATATTAACATTTAGATGTCTATATCTGAATATTAATATTTATTTTTACATTAAATACAAACTAAATTAAATTAATCATGAAAAAAATTACTCAAAATTTAATGGTTGCTTTGACTATTTTTAGTTCAATGGCAATCGTTTCTCAAACTGAGGTTAAAGAGTCTACAGACGATTTAACTCTTACAGAATTAGAAGAAGTTGTACTTATGGGAAGTGGGGTTATTGACCTTGCTGCTGATAGAGTTACACCGGTAGCTGTTTCTACAATCAAAGGAAGTGAAATCCAAAAAAAGATTGGAGCTCAGGATATCACAATGACACTTGTTAATACCCCATCTGTTTATGTTGCGGGTCAAGCTGGTGGTTATGGTGATTCGAGAATTGCTGTTCGTGGATTTGAACAAGATAATACTGCTTACATGTTAAATGGTCAACCAATCAATGGAATGGAAGACGGTAAGATGTACTGGTCAAACTGGTCAGGAATGAATGACGTTGCTAGCACAGTAGAAATTCAAAGGGGTCTTGGGGCTTCTAAACTAGCTATATCATCAGTTGGTGGTACAGTCAACTTTGTAATGAATTCTAACAATGTTAGAGAAGGTGGATTTGTTTACGCTGGAGTTGCTAATGATGACTATTTAAAAACTACATATTCTTACAATACTGGCAAGTCTGATGATGGATGGGCTACAAGTTTCCTTTTAACTCATTGGCAAGGAGATGGATATAATGAAGGTTCTTTTGGTCAAGGTCAAACTTATTTCTTTTCTGTAGGAAAAGAAATAAACGAAAAGCACAGTGTTAATTTTCTTTTAACTGGTGCGCCACAATGGCATGATCAAAACTTTTCAAAAAGTATTTCAACTTATTTGGAAAAAGGAAGAAAATATAATAACAACTGGGGTATGTACGGAGATCAGTATTTAACTGAAAGAAGAAACTTTTATCACAAACCTGTTATGAATCTTAACTGGGATTATAAAATTAGTGATGACTCAAGTCTATCTACTGTGTTTTATGTATCAACAGGTAATGGAGGTGGTACTGGAGGAAGAGGATCTCGTCCAAGAACTGAAGATGGTTATGTTGATTACGATGCGATATACGCATACAACTTAGGTACATCTGGAGCTGGAGGAAACTATGCTGCTGAAGGTGGTTACATCACCCGTGCATCTATGAACATGCACAACTGGGTTGGTTTAGTATCTAACTTTGAAAAACAATTAAATGAGAATTTATCCCTTAATGTAGGGGTTGATTTTAGAACTTACTACGGAGAGCATTTTAGAATTGTAGAAAACTTTCATGGATTAACTTCATGGCAAGAAAATATGAGATTGAGAGATCCCAATAACAATCACCAAACTTACGGTAATTATGGAGAGTTTAAAACGGTTATAGCTACAGAAGATATGTCAGCAAACCCTTGGACTGCTTTAACTGCTAGCTTTGATGAGGATCAAAAAATAGCATATAGTAATGATGAAAGAATTACTTACGGAGGTTTATTTTCTCAATTAGAATACTCTACTGATAAAATGTCAGCTTTCTTTCAAGGAGCAGTTTCACAACAGTCTCATCAAAGATTTGACAACTATCAATATGCAGATCAAACTTTAATTGATGGAACTTCATCCCAAGGAACGGGAGCACTTCCAGCAGGGACTGTTGATGGTGTAGATTCTGAAAAAGTAAATAATGTAGGTTATAATGTAAAAGCAGGTGCTGGATTTAATGTAGGAGATAATTCTAAAGTATTTTTTAATACTGGAATGTACTCGCGTCAGCCGTACCATGACAATATTTATTTAAATTATACAAACCAAGTTAATCCATTAACTGAAAATGAAAAGATTTTTGGTCTTGAGGCAGGATATTCTTATTCTACTCCAAATTTTTCAGCTAATGTAAATGCGTACAGGACTTCTTGGAAAGATAGAGTTGTTACTTCTTCATATGTAGATAATGATGTAGTATTTTT
>CAJVXR010000068.1 GCA_913009535.1 uncultured Flavobacteriales bacterium
ATTTTAACTGATGAAGCTTCAGTTATTTCTGGTTCTATGGGACTTATGCCTTCGGCATCTGTTGGATTAGAAACGTCCCTTTATGAACCTATTCACGGTTCTTATCCACAAGCTGCTGGTAAAGACATTGCGAATCCTTTAGCAACAATATTGTCTGCAGCTATGATGTTTGAAGATGCTTTTAAGCTGAAAAAAGAGGCGAAATTGATTCGTGATGTCGTTAACCTTTCATTAGAACGCTTAATAGTAACTGAAGACTTGTCTGATGGTAAGAAAAGTTTTAGCACTTCTGCAGTGGGGACTTGGTTGTCAAACGAAATATTAAAGTAATTTTTTTAAATTTAATTCTATTATAATGTTAAAATATTAAAAATTTACATACATTAGTATCCTATTTATTAGAGATATGACAAGTTATTTATATAAATTCTATTATTATTTTTATGTTTTTTGTAAAAGAGAGGTCATATATATATAATTTACAACTAAATATTTATGTGAGCCTCGAAAATCGAGGCTTTTTTTTATGAAAAATTTAATAGGCATACAAGGAGTGATTGGTTCTTTTCATCATATTGTAACTAAGCAATATTTTGAAAATCAAGCTACTATAAAAGAGTTTCTAAGTTTTGATGATTTAGTTGAATCTTTAGTTAACGAAAAATGTAACTATGGAGTTATGGCTTTAGAGAATTCTATCGCAGGTTCGTTAATACCTAATTATGCTTTAATTGATGAAAATAATCTTCATATTGTTGGCGAAAAATATTTAGACATACAGCATAACTTAATCTGCTTAGAGGGTCAAAACATTAGTGACATCAAAGAAGTTCGTTCTCATCCAATGGCGCTTTTACAGTGCAAAGATTTTTTTAAAAAACATCCAAATATTAAATTAGTAGAAGATAAAGATACAGCACAGGTAGCTAAGAAAATTAGTGAACACAAACTTCAATGTATTGCTGCAATTGCAAGTGATTTAGCAGCCGAGCTATACTCACTGAAAATAATCAATAAGAGTATTCAAACTATAAAGCATAACGAAACACGTTTTGTAATACTTCAAAAATTCCCAAACAATAAAATTGACAATATTAGTAAGGCATCTATTAAGTTTGAATTAGACCATAAGAGAGGGAGTTTAGCAGCAATATTAAACGTAGTTAGTGACTGCAAATTAAATTTAACTAAAATTCAGTCACTACCTAAAATAGATACTCCTTGGGTTTACTCTTTTTTTATTGATATTACCTTTGATGAATTTAGAGATTACGAGAAAGCTAAATCTATTATGTCTATAATGGCTAAAGATTTTAAAATATTGGGAGAATATGAAAATAGAAAGAAATGATAACTAAGGCAGATAGATTAAATATAATCGAAGAATATTATTTTTCTACAAAGTTAAAAGAAGTAAATTCTTTAATAAAAAAAGGCAAGCCGATAATTAATCTAGGTATAGGAAGTCCTGACTTACAACCACCTCAAGAAGCTTTGGAAGCTCTTAAAGCTAGTTTGACAGATCAAAATGCGAATAGTTATCAAAGTTATAATGGATTAGAAAATTTAAGAATTTCAATCTCTAAATTTTATAATAAACATTATGATGTAGATTTAGATTTCACTTCAGAGATATTACCTCTTATGGGGAGTAAAGAAGGTATAATGCATATTTCACTTGCATTTTTAAATGTTGGTGATTCGGTTTTGATCCCTAATCCAGGATACCCCACCTATGCTGCTGCTACAAATTTAGTTCAAGCAAAAGCAATTTATTATGATTTAAAACCTGAAAATAACTGGCTACCTAATCTAAAGGAATTAGAAAAACTTGATTTAAAAAAAGTTAAGTTGATGTGGGTAAATTATCCGCATATGCCAACCGGAGCGAATTGTGATATAAATTTTTTCGAAGAGTTAATTAGTTTTGCCAAAAAACATCAAATTTTGTTAGTTAACGATAATCCATATAGTTTTATATTAAACCATAAACCAATCAGTATATTTAATGTTAAAGACTCCAAAGACTATTGTTTAGAATTAAACTCTTTAAGTAAAACATTTAATATGTCCGGCTGGAGAGTTGGGATGGTAAGTGGAAATAAAGCGAATATAACAAATATATTAACTGTTAAAAGTAATATGGATTCTGGCATGTATTACCCAATTCAAAAAGCTGCGATCGCAGTTTTAAACTCTCCAAATTCATGGTTTGATAAAATGAATGATATATATCATGAAAGAAGAGTGTTAGTTAAAAAATTAGCAGATAGTTTGAATTGTGAATATGATGATAAATCAACTGGTATGTTTATTTGGGCTAAAATTAATAATAATATTAAATCAAAAGAGTTTACTAATGAGCTATTATATAAATATAATATTTTTATAGCTCCAGGTGATATATTTGGGTCTAACGGAGAGGGGTATGTGCGTTTTTCACTGTGCGCGACAAAAGAATTAATAACCAAAGCAATTAAAAGAATCAATGAATAATGTTTTCGTTATTGGTGTAGGACTTATAGGTGGTAGCCTTTGTTTGGATTTAAAAAAAATATTTCCTGAAATCAAAATTCATGGAATAGATATTTCTGAGGATAGTTTAGACCTAGCAATAAAGCTAAATTTAATTGATCATAAGTCTGGCTTTGAAGCTTTAAACATTGCTGATTTAGTTCTTATCGCTACACCTGTTGATATTGCAAATAATATTATAATAGACGTCTTAGATATTATTAATGAAAAGACATTAGTGATAGATTTTGGTTCAACAAAAAACAATATTTGTGATAAAGTTACTGATCACAGGAATAGAAGAAATTATTTAGCATCTCATCCTATAGCAGGTACTGAATTTTCCGGACCTGAATCAGCATTTTCAGGTCTATTTAATGATAAAACAATTATTCTGTGTGACACTGAAAAGACAGATCAAAAATTACTAAAAACTGCTGAAGATATATTTAATAGTATAAACATGAATATTAGATATATGGATTCACTATCTCACGACAAGCATATTGCATATGTTTCTCATTTATCCCATATTAGTTCTTTTATGTTAGGAAAGACTGTTATGGATAAAGAAAAAAATGAAAATAATATTTTTGATATGGCTGGTAGTGGTTTTGAATCTACAGTAAGACTGGCTAAAAGTTCTCCAGAGATGTGGGCACCAATTTTTAAATTAAATAAAGACAATATTATAGAAAGTCTGGATGAATATATTTTAAATTTAAAAAAATTTAAAATCTTAATTCAAAATGACGATTCTGATCAGTTGAAAAGTGAAATGAAAAAAACAAATTATATAAAAAATATTCTTAAAGGATTAAATTAAAATGAAAAACAATAAAAAACTTAGAACTTGGCTTGATAAATTTAACCTCAATCACCCTCTAACTATTGCGGGACCATGTAGTGCTGAGACAGAAGAACAGGTGTTGAAAATAGCACATAGTTTAAAAAACACTAAAGCTACTGTTTTTAGAGCTGGAATATGGAAACCTAGAACTAGGCCAGGTAATTTTGAAGGAGTAGGGGCTTTAGGCTTAAAATGGCTTCAAAGGGCAAAACAGGAAACCGGGATGCTTATTAGTACTGAAGTTGCTAATGCTAATCATGTTGACCTTGCATTAAATCACGATATAGATATATTATGGGTAGGTGCCCGCTCAACTGTTAGTCCATTTATTGTTCAAGAAATTGCAGAGGCTCTAAAGGGAACTGATAAAACAGTACTAATAAAAAACCCTGTTAATCCAGACTTAGCGTTATGGCTTGGAGCAGTTGAGAGATTTCACTCTTGTAATGTAAAAAATTTAGGAGTTATACATAGAGGTTTTTCTACTTATGAAAAAACTAATTATAGAAATAACCCAGAATGGCAAATTGCAATTGAATTGCAAAATAAATTTCCAGATCTGCCTTTAATTTTAGATCCATCCCATATGGGAGGTAGAAGAGATATGATATTTGATTTATGTCAAACTGCTTTAGATTTGAACTATGATGGTTTTATGGTAGAAACTCATCATGACCCAGATAATGCTTGGAGTGACGCTGCTCAACAGATTACACCAGAAAATCTTCTAAAGATTATAAAGGATCTAACAATCAGAAAAATTACTGATGAAGCTGATGAGTATAAAAATAATATGAATCATTTGAGAACAAAAATTAATCTAGTTGATAACCAATTGTTAGATATTTTAGGTAATCGAATGAATATAGCCGAAGAAATAGGAGCTTTGAAAAAAGAAAATAATGTTGCTGTTTTACAATCAAAAAGATGGAATCAGATACTCGAAAAAATGATTGCACAAGGAAAGTTAAAAGGCTTAAGTGAACAATTTATTTTACGAGTTTTTAAAGCTATTCATCAAGAATCTATTAATCACCAAGAAAGTATTTTCAAAGAATAGATTATTAAAGTATTTTTTTTGCATTGAGAGTTATTAATCTCCATCTTTGTAATAATGAGAGGATTAGTTTATAAATCAACTGGAAGTTGGTATTCTGTTAAAACCCTAAATAACAAACAATTTGATTGTAGAATTAAGGGTAAATTCAGATTAGATGGTATTAAAAGTACTAACCCAATTGCGGTTGGAGATTATGTAGATTTTGAATTAGAAACAAATAGTGATGTTGAAACAGGAGTGATTCATAATATTTGTGAAAGGAAAAATTATGTTTTAAGAAAATCTGTTAACTTATCAAAGCAAACACATATTTTAGCTTCTAATATTGATGTTGTTTTTTTGATTGTAACTATCTCTGGCCCTACAACATCAACAAATTTTATTGACAGGTTTTTACTTACTTCAAATGCATATTCAATTAATACCGTATTGTTATTTAATAAGATTGATTTATTAAATACAGAAGAAAAAAAGATATTAAAAAAGCTAATCAAAATATACAGTGAAATAGGCTACACCTGCTATGAAATTTCTGCTAAGGATGGATTTAATATAGACAAGGTCCAGTTTATTATGAAAGATAAAGTGAGTATGTTTGGAGGGCATTCAGGTGTAGGTAAGTCTACTTTGATAAACTCTCTTCAACCAAACTTAAATTTAAGAACCAAGAATATCTCAGTTCAACATGCACAGGGTCAACATACCACCACAAATGCTGAACTTTATGATTTAGATTTTGGGGCAAAAATTATTGATACTCCGGGAATCAGGGGCTTTGGAATAGTGGATTTTGAGAAAAGTGATGTTAAGAATTATTTCCCGGAATTTTATAAACTAATAAATCAGTGTAAATTTAATGATTGCATGCATATTAACGAACCTAAATGTATAATTAAGAAGCTTGTCGACGATGGAAAAATCGCTCTTTCTAGATATCAAAATTATCTTCAAATTCTAGAAGATGAAAAATCTAGCTACCGAGTTGATGATTTTGATGCTTTATGAAAGCTGTTATTCAAAGAGTTCAAAAAGCTGATGTTACAGTAAATGGTGAACTAGTTTCTTCGATTCAAAATGGTATGCTTATATTTTTGGGTATAGCGGAAAATGACTCAGAATTGGATATACAATGGCTCATAAATAAAATAGTAAAACTTAGAATGTTTAATGAATTTGATGATAATATTAACGATATAAATGGAGAGATTTTACTGATTAGTCAATTTACCCTGCAGGCAAATGTTTTAAAAGGAAATAGACCTAGTTTTATTAAAGCTGCTAAGCCTGAAATTGCAAAGCCAATCTATCATATATTTGAAAGTGAACTTAATAAAAAATTAAATAAAGAATTGAAATCTGGAGTATTTGGTGCTGATATGTTAGTGCACCTTTCCAACGACGGTCCAGTAACAATATTATATGATTCTATTTTGAAAATAAAGAGATAAATTATGGATATAAAAAACTTACAAAGTCAAGTTGATAAATGGATAAATAACCACGGAGTTAGGTATTTTAATGAATTAACAAATATGGCACAACTCACAGAAGAAGTTGGAGAAGTCGCAAGAATAATTTCCAGGAGGTACGGGGAGCAAAGCGAAAAAGAATCCGACAAAAACTTAGATTTAGGAGAAGAACTTGCTGATGTAATGTTTGTAGTTTTATGTTTGGCTAACCAAACAGGTGTAGACCTTCAAAAATCTTTTGACTCTAAAATGGCATTAAAAGCAAATAGAGACCATGATAGACACCATAATAACGATAAGTTAATTTAATGAGTTTATTACTTCAAAAATCAAGTATTTTAAGCGGCACAGTCTTGTCTATTTCGGGATCTAAAAGTGAATCCAATAGACTACTAATTCTAAAAGAACTATACCCTAACATAGATATTGTAAACCTTTCTTCTTCTGATGATACCAACGTCTTATGCGAGGCTTTAAGCACTCAATCAGCTACAATTGACATTCATCATGCTGGTACTGCAATGCGGTTTCTCTCTGCATTTTTTGCGGCTTTTAAATCTAAAGAGGTAATTCTCACAGGCTCAAGTAGAATGCAACATCGTCCGATTGAAATTTTAGTAAACGCTTTAAAAAGTCTAGGAGCTGATATAGAATATTTAGATAAGACTGGGTATCCCCCTCTAAAGATTAAGGGTAAAGAATTGCAAATTAGTAAAGTTAGTTTAGATTCAAACGTTAGTAGCCAGTATATAACAGCTTTATTATTAATTGGTGGTTCTTTGAAAAATGGTTTAGAAATTAATTTAAAAGGGAAAATCACTTCAAAACCCTACTTATTAATGACTTTGTCATTACTAAACGAAATTGATATTAATTATACTTTTAAGAAGAATATTATCAAAATAGATAAGTTTAATAGTTCGTATTTAAACAAAACTTTTCAAGTCGAGTCAGATTGGTCCTCTGCTTCCTATTATTACAGTTTTATTGCACTCTCAAAAATTAATACTGAAATTACACTCAAGACTTTTAAAAAAAGTAGCCTGCAAGGGGACTCTATTCTTTCTAAATTATTTATTGAATTTGGAGTAGAAACAGTTTTTATTGATAATTCAATAACTTTAAAAAAAATAACCAACTCTACACCATCTATTAATTTTGATTTAGTATCATCGCCAGATTTGGCCCAAACTATAGCTGTAACATGTCTAGGCTTAAAAGTTGATTGTGTATTAACTGGTTTAAAAACTTTATTAATAAAAGAAACAAATAGACTTCTGGCTTTAAAAAACGAAATCAAGAAACTTGGAACTAAAGTTACTATCACAGACGATTCTCTATCATTCTCTATTCCAAATAAAATAATTGACAATGTTTCTATTGATACTTATCAAGATCATAGAATGGCTATGTCTTTTGCTCCTTTGTCGCTTTTGACAAATATATCTATTAATAACCCAGATGTTGTTTCTAAGTCCTATCCAAACTTCTGGAATGACCTTGAGAAAATAGGAGTAAAAATAAATAAACCTTGATTTACTTGACTTTGCCTATTGCCAGATTGTATATTTGCCAACTATAAAATATACATAACATGAAACTATCCCACTTTCTATTTGAATTACCTCAAGATCGATTAGCTGAATATCCAGCTGAAAACAGAGATGAATCAAAGTTGATGGTTCTTAACAGAAAAGAACAAACCATAGAACATAAATCATTTAAAGATATCATTGATTATTTTGATGAAGAGGATGTAATGGTTTTAAATAATACGAAGGTTTTTCCAGCTAGATTATATGGAAATAAAGAAAAAACTGGTGCAAGAATTGAAGTATTTCTTCTTAGAGAACTAAACTCGGAACAAAGATTATGGGATGTATTAGTTGACCCGGCTAGAAAGATTAGAATTGGAAACAAACTATACTTTGGAGATGATGATACTTTAGTAGCTGAGGTAATAGATAACACAACTTCAAGAGGTAGAACTTTAAGATTTTTATTTGATGGTGGTTACGATGAATTCAGAACTAAACTTACTGAATTAGGCCAGACTCCATTACCGAAGTATATTAATAGAGAAGTTGAAGCTGAGGATAAAGAAAGATATCAAACAATATTTGCTAAAAA
>CAJVXR010000069.1 GCA_913009535.1 uncultured Flavobacteriales bacterium
TAGTTAGCACTATTTTTCCAACTTCTGAATCAATTTTATAATTAGTGTTTTCAGAACCACCATCTAAAATTTCAAATTTTTTAATATTAAAAATTGAATATGGTTTTAATATTTCAAGAATATCAGCCTTATTTAAAATTGAATAATGGGCCATATTATTTTTTAATATTAAAATGATTGTAAAGACTTAAAGAGTATAATCCAATTGCACCCCACATAACATAAATAAAATGTGAAGAAGGTATCCATACATAAGCTAAAGCTAAGTTTGAAACTAGTAAAACTCCAAGCACAAGTAAAAATCGTTTTCTAACAATATCTATCCCTAAGAATTTAGTGGGTGTGAAAGAAAGAAATATAGATCCAATAGCTAAAACATAAAGTCCTAAAAATCGGTAAATTTGTGTCAGATAAGCGCTTAGAGTTGAATTACCATCCAATAAGAAAAGATCGACAAAAGTCATTTGTAATCTTTCTTCATTTGCAACTTGATCTAACATCCAGGGCTCAGGACTGATCAACCAACGTATTCCAGAAATACAAAGAACGATACATATTAACATTAAAGGATACCTAATGTAACTAATTGATTTATTTGCCATAATAGTTTATTTAATAATAATTTAAGTTATGTGAAATAGATTTACTTTAAATCCTCTACAAGAATATTTTTAATCATTTCTAAAGACGTTTTATAGCGATAAAATCCAATTACTTTTTGTTCTACCGCTAAACTCTTTTGATAAAGTATAGACCTTAAATTTATATCATTATTAATAGTACGTTTTAACTTATTAGAGTAATCTTTGTTAGGGGACCAATCATCACTCTCTATAAACAAAAGGGGGTAATGAATTTGAAAATAATCCATTATTTTTCTTTGTGCGACAGTTTCATCTTTTACATTAGAATCCACATAATAATAACTAGTAGTATGCATTTTATCTAGCTCTTCCTTCACTATAGAGGATTCTAGGTATCTAATCTTACCATCATTTACCAGAGAATTATAAAATGCTACAGGTGGCTTAAAACCTCTGTAATTAAACAAGGTAGCTCCATACATTTCAGGTCTGGATTCAATCGAGTATAAACTATCAAAACTTATAGTTGGATCTTGAAGAGCACTTAATAACCTTTGATCTCCTTTAAAAGCAACTTCTCTTTCGATCATATACTTTTCAATTTCAAAAATCTCATTTAAAAGGTTCTGTTTTAAATCAGTAGAAAGTGTTTTTAATTCTTCACTTTTTCTGTTATCTTCTAAATAAAAAGAAAAAGTAATTCCTAGAACAATAACTATAAACTCAAGTATGTTTTTTAATAATATTGATTTTAAGGAATTTATACTTAGAAGTTTCATTATCAGTGAATTTTTAAATATAAATATAGTAAAAAATTAAAGACACAATTTATAACTAAAACTTGCATGATTACTGATTCTGAATTTAAATATACTTAAATGTACTAGAAATTATTTATAAGTATTTTTTAATTAACTGTGGTAAGTAAATTAAATCAAAAACTATAGCTATTATAGCAGATATAATTGTTAGTATTCCAAGTTGACTTATTGAATTAAACTCTGAAAAGAGTAACGGAAATAAAGTTAATAAAATAATCACAGTGGTTTTTAAAACTGCTCTTCCAGTTATAGTAAGTGATCTTTCAAGCGCATCTGATTTATTTAAACCATTGATTAAATTAGATCTGTAGGATGTTATAATATGAATGGAATCATCTACAATAAGACCAAATACTATAGCGAAAATAAAAGCATTTGAAATACTAAAATAAAATTCACCCAAACTCATTATTCCAATACAAACCAAAATTGGAAAAGTATTAGGGATAAGTATAACTAGTAGATACCTAAAATTAAAGTTTGATATAAATAAAAACAGAAGTGAAATTGAGGAAATAGCAAGTATTAATCCTAATAAAATTTCCTTGGTAATTTTATTACTTAGCTTATCAAATAAATGTCCATTTCCACTAACCTTTACATTTATATTTAAATTTTTTGATTTTTCTTTAATCGTATTAATAAGATCCAAACTTTGACTAGAACCTATGTCTTTCATTCTAGTTTTTATTATAAGAACTTCACTTTTTAGTTTTTCTTGAAAACCAGATGTATTTTCAAGATCAGAAATTGATATATCGATATTAAATCCATTTTCAGATAAATGTTTTTCAAACCTTTTAATGTTTTTAATGTCTGAGTTATTATCTCCTTGGATATTAAATGTTACTTGTTTATAACCACTGAAATTATCATCGAAAAAACTCATCTCTTTGTACAACTTAGAGCTTTTATTAAACTCATCATTAACATGGTTGTTGATTTCAAAATTATAAAGACCATAAAAACAAAAGGATAGCATAAGTGTTAATATTGAAATAGATGCTTTTGAATTCCTAAGGTTTGTTAAGTATAAGATAAAACGGTCTATATTTTTATTCCATATGTTATTTTCGTCATATCTATTTAATTTTAAATCAATACATATAGCGTATGTTATTAAAATAACAACTAGAGAAATAATTATTCCAATAGTTGTTATGATTCCAAGTCTTAGAATTGGTACAACGCTTGAAAAACAAAAACTAAGAAAGCCTATCGCAGTAGTAATTGAAGTTAGGGCTACAGGTTTACCTATATTACGGATTTGAGACTTGAAATATTCGAGTTTATTCTCAAATTTATTATTGTTATTAACTAAATGCATAAAGTCGGAGATACAAACAATAAATAAGATAGCTGGCATTATTATCATCACAAGCTCAATACCCCCAAAAAAGGTTTGCGAAATCATTAGAGTTATAAAAACACTATATATAACGCTCAATAATACAATAAATACAAATTTGAAATTTTTAGAAAACAACCATAGAATAAGTGAGCATAATATTGCACTAAAAAGTGTGATATATATTAGTTCAGAGATCACTTTATTTTTTATATAAATTTCAGCTTTTGTTTGACCTGTTATATAAACTTCCTTAGCACTTAAGCTATTAAACCTTTGTTCTAAAAAATTAATAAAATCTGTGTTAAGTTTCTCATCTAAGTTATTATCAAGTTCAAGAGCAAAGAACACTTTTTTTAAATCTTTAGAAATATAAAGGCTATTGTTTTTTATTAATTTATCTACATAATTTTCAAAGTCTTGATTATTTTTAATTTTAGATAAGTTCCCAAATAAACCAAAAAGATCATTTTTAAATAATTTGAAATCATTATGTATGTTTTGAACAAATACAACTTGCTTATTTTCTAATAATTCAAAATGTATAGCTTCTAAATCTTTAAATTCCTTAAAATTTATTGGTTTAGAATACTCCGCTCCTACTAGCAGTAAATTTGTTTTCTCAGAAAATTCTTTTGAATCAATATCAAGTTCATCAGCATATTGAAGAATTCGTTCAGACTCATAGTATATGTTAGGATTTCTCAGAACAAAAATTGATAAAACAAAAAACGAGAAAATGATAGAATATAGAAAATACTTATACTTCCAAATAAATGTAATCATTGATAAGCAACTTTTAAGGATGCGAATTTACATCAATTTGATAGTTGAAGCAAGGTAAATTATTTAAAAATTAATGTTAAAAATTAACAATAACAAGATTTAGCACACAAGGAGATGTAATGGTTTTGTATATTGTATAGATATATTAAAAAAATATTTTTATTAATCATTTAAAAACAAAACATGAAAAATTTATTTCTATTAATGGCTGTAGTGTCACTTGCAGCTTGTCAAATGCCAGCTTCTGAAGCTAATGAATCTAAAATGTCTGATGAAGATATTGTTGGTGCATTAAAACAAAATGCTGCAAATCTTCAAGATGCTATTCTAACACAAAACTTAGAAGAATTTAATAAATATGTTGATCCAAATATACCTTTTTCAACTGGAGACTCAAACCTAAGTAAGTTTTACACAATGACTTCAGAAGGTTTTGATGTGGAACCAGCAGCTAAATGGGGAGAATTTGACCTATACGATACTAGTGTAGCTCTTTCTCCTGATTCAAGAACCGCTGTATTAACCTTCTATGCTAAAGGAGATTACACTGTTGGGGAGAGTGATAAAATTGATTACAGTACTAGAGGATCTTCTGTTTGGATTTCAACAGAAAATGGATGGAAAATAATGCATTCAAACTGGGCTCCTTTAGAGGGAGGAACTGGAATACCTAAATAATTTAAAGCGATAATTTTTCGCATAAATAACGATAAGCTTAATTCTTGTTAAACAGAATAAATAGTTTTAATCCTTAATAAGTCAAAAGGGAATTACAGAAATGTAGCTCCCTTTTTTTTAATCCATATTTCAATAAAAGATTCTGGATTACCCAGTAACTGTTTTTTTTAAATCCTTATACTTTTGTTTCCAATCGAATACTTCATCTCTAGTTTCTAAAAGTTCTTCTGTTATTTTTTGATTTTCTTTTTCTAATCTCTTAACGCTTTCGTTAAGAGCCTCTATCTGTAATTCGTATAATCTATGATGTTCCATTGTTTAATGAATGAATTGATTACTATGTGTAAAAGTTACAATAAAAACTTGTCTAATCAAAGATTGTGTCATTTTCAAATAGAAGATTATTAGTATATTTGGTTTATGGATAAGCTCAGAAAATTCTTTCTCAACTAATTAGTTTATGCTTTCGTATAAATTACTTTTTAAAAAATAAATCATGAAAAAAATTGGTGTTTTTTTATTCTTATTTAGTGCTTTACTCCTATCCAATCAATGCATAGGACAAAAGGCCGATACTGATCAGAAATACAGCTTTAAAAGAGGAGACTATAACGGTATAGGAAAGTGGTATATGGGCAGAGAAATAGCCTATGTAATGGGATTTGAAGGAATTGGCTGGCTAGAAAGATCCGATAGAGAAAAAGAAGAAAACGTTTTAAGTTTAATTCAAAATATGGGTATTAAATCCAATGATACTATTGCAGATATTGGAGCTGGTTCAGGTTATCATGTCTTTAGAATGGCTCCCTTAGCTAAAAAAGGCCTAGTATATGCAGTAGATATTCAAGGTGAAATGTTGATGGCGATTGAAAATACCAAAGAATCTAGCAAAATCAAAAATGTTGAAACAATTCTTGGTAGTGAAAAAAGTGTTTATTTACCTAAAAATTCAGTTGATAAAATTTTAATGGTTGACGTCTATCATGAGTTTAGTTTTCCAGTAGAAATGATTGCTTCCATGAAAAACGCTTTGAAGCCCGATGGACAATTATTCTTGATTGAATATAAAGCAGAAGACTCAAAAGTTCCTATCAAAAAAATACATAAAATGTCTGAAAAACAAGCTGTAAAAGAAATGGAAGCTGCTGGTTTTAAACTTAAAGAAAACATCGATAATCTTCCATGGCAGCATTGCATGGTTTTTATGAAAAAATAAGTGAAAAGAAAGAGCAAATTCTTGACGTTAACTTTGTCGGCAAAATGATCAAAGAGGTAAGTATCTACGAAAGATCTAAGCCCATAGAATAATTATATGCTTAACCCTCACTTATGCAGGGTTTTTTTATTTACTCCAAGTTATATTTATATTATGGTCAATTTCTTTATCTTTAGTACTTTATTTATAAATAACTTTATAATATGAGTAATATCTTTGAGAAAATATTATGGAACGCCAGGTACATTACCATATTGGCTGTTGTATTGTCAATAGTTTCTTCGTTTACCTTATTAGTAATTGGAAGCTGGGAAATAATTGAAGCTGTTATATTTTATAATCCGCTTTTTGACGAATCCATTACAACTAACAATGACCTGTTATTTAAAATAATTTCTGCAATTGATTTATTTCTAATTGGTATAGTTCTTTTAATCTTTGGCTTCGGAATATACGAACTGTTTGTAAGTGATATTGATTTTACAAACTCAAAATTTAATGAGTCAACTTTAAAAATTAAAGATCTAGATCAATTAAAGAATAAAATAATTAAGGTTATCATTATTGTTTTAATTGTAAAGTTCTTCGAAAAAATACTTAAGTTTTCAGAAAGTTTTAAAGATCCAATCGATATACTCTACTTTAGTTTATCTATACTTTCTATTTGTTTTGGATATTATTTAATAAACAGAAAATAAAGGTTTTTTCTTAAAATGTAATTATATAATAGATTCTCCGTTTAAATTGGTGGTCAATACAGAACTAATATAATCAAAATAGGGTCGAATGGCCTTGAAGCTATCAATCACATCTTGAGTAAATTGCTCTGATAGCACCTCTTTGTCCGTATATTTTTTGCTAAATATAAACTGCTTTTTACGAATCAAATCAATGTTTTGGTCTTGTTTATTAAATCCTTGTGGAGCAGAACGCAGTTCATCTCCTTCAAGAGTTCCCCAAACAGCCTTAAAGCGGGGCTCTGCAATGATAGCTCTGAGATCCTGGGAATCTATTTCAAATTCTTTTCGGAGTCGAAAAAGGTCTTCCTTGTTAGGATTCCAAAATCCTGTTGCAATAAAACTTTCGTTGTTAGGAGCTAGATGCAAATAATAACCTCCTCTAAACTCCGGTTTTGTTCGATGGAAGCTTCCGCTGAAATGTGTTTTGTAAGGGGTTTTGTCCTTAGAAAATCGTACGTCTCTGTAAATTCTAAATACTTTAAAGTTGTCTATCGAATCTACATTATTAAGTTGGTCATATAACTGACTATAAAATAGCTTTACGTTACTTTCAGCAGTTCTAAAAGTGGTTATGTGTTTTTTGAACCATTCACGATTATTATGGACCGTTAATGCCTTTAGGAAAATAAAAATATCTTTTGATAACATAAAACTTATTTATTAATTAAGCCCATTTCTTTAATTTGATTTGCAACATCTAAAATAGATTCTTCTGCCGGTCTTGGATTCCAGCCTAGGATATCTTTAGCTTTAGAGGATTTGCTCACGCTTCTTACTTTTCCCAAAAAAGGAACGGTAATCTTTAAATCTTTATTAAAATTTGCTAAAAATTTAGCTAACCAAACTGGCACACTTATTCTTGGCGCCTTTTTAAATCCATTATCTCTTAGGAATTTAGTAATATCTTTATAAGATAAATCTTTCTCAGATAATGCAAATCTCTCTCCATTGCTGGATTCATTTTGCATTGCAAGAATATGTGCTGCTGCAACATCTCTTACATCTACATATCCAAACTGCATAGGTATGGCTACAGGCATTTTACCGGTTACTACCATTTCTATAGCTTTGTTTGATACGCCTAAATCACCTGTTAAAGATGGCCCAGTAACAAGTACAGGGTTAATAACTGCTAATTTAAAAGGGTTTCCGTGTTCATTAACAAAGTCCCATGCAGCTTTTTCAGCCAAAGTTTTACTTTTAGAATAAGAACCAATTTCACGACTTTCAACATCTGACCAATCGGTTTCGTCAAAATACTCTTTATCTTCATCAGTTTCTATAATAGCAGCAACAGATGAAGTTAATACTACTTTTTTAATGTTATGTTTCTTTGCAAATTTAAAAGCTCTCTTAACTCCAGCAACAGCAGGTTTTACAAAATAATCATCATCACGTGCTTGCATAGAAAGTGGAGAAGCAACATGAAGAAGATAATCACAACCTTGCATACCTTCATCCCAACCATTATCTTCAGTCAAGTTAAAAACAAATAGATTTAAGTTTTCAGTGGGAGTGTTTTTATTTTTTAGTGCATTAAAAATTTCATCTTTTCTTTTTGGAGATCTTAAAGATCCGTTAACTGCATAGCCTTGATTTAGAAGTTGATCAATGCAATGAAGTCCAATAAAGCCAGTTGCTCCTGTTACTAATACTTTTTCCATTATTTTATAATATTAAATTTTTATTAAAATCTTTTTTATTCACGGTAATAAAATTATTCTTCATTTACCTCGCATTTACATGTGTTCTTAATAATCGTTTCTTTTCTTCTTGAACAGCAGGATGCTTTTTATGTCCCCATATTTTATCTCTGGCAGCTCTAGAACTTTCTT
>CAJVXR010000070.1 GCA_913009535.1 uncultured Flavobacteriales bacterium
AAATCATTTTCACTCAAGTTATCGGTATTAAGGTTTGCTAGTTGGTTTAATAAATTTTGTGCAAATTTAGCTTCACTTTCATAATGGTCTTTAGTGAATAATCCCAAGGGGTATTCTTCACTGTCATATGACTCATGCTCTTGGTAATTAGTTATTATTTTTTGTAGTTCTTTTTCTGAGTTTTCTGAGAACCTAATAATAAGTGCCATCAATAGTAAAACTATACCTAACACAGATAAAATTGAGTTTTTCATTTATATTTTATTTTTGGTATATACCCCATTAACAAGTCGGAGTATATTTTTTGGATTATTGTTCTTTAATGAATCTGGAAGTAATTCATTTGGAAAATCTTGGTAACTTAAAGGTCTTACCCACCTATCAATAGATTTAATACCAACAGCTGTAAACCTACTATCGGTAGAAGCAGGATAAGGACCGCCATGTAACATTGAAGGGCTAACCTCTACTCCGGTAGGCACACCATTGAAAATAACTCTTCCTACCCTTTCTTTAAGTATATCTATTAAATCTTTATTCATTAGCATTTCATTATTAGTAGCTAAAATAGTACCTGTTAGCTGACCATTAATTTGTTTAATAACTGATTTTAATTGATTCATGTTTTCACACTCTACAAATAAGGAAAAAGGACCAAATATTTCTTCCTCTAGATTTTTATCGTTAATAAAATCGGCTCCAGTAACAAGAGCTAATGTCTGTTTGGGATAATTAGGTTTTGTTGAAGCTTTGAATTCCGCTACAACTTTTACATTATTCTTAGTGATTAATGCATTTTTATTTTTTTCAAAATTCTTCAAAATATTAGGATGTAGCATACAGCTAGGAGAAATATCTAAAATATTTGAACTTAAAGAATTAACAAATTGCGTAAAAACAGCTGACTTTAGACCTATAATAATACCAGGGTTTGTACAAAACTGCCCTGAACCTAAAGTAATTGATTTTGCATAGTTAATAGCTAAGTCATTTAAATCTTTTTTTAATATTTCAGGCAATATAATAACTGGGTTTACACTACCCATTTCAGCAAATACAGGAATAGGTTCATCTCTTTTATTAGCTAAATTTAATAAAGACCTCCCTGCATTTAAACTGCCTGTAAAACCAACTGCCTTAACTAAAGGGTTGTTAACTAAATCTATTCCAGTTTGTATTCCGCCACTATTTATATTTGAAAAAACTCCATCTGGCATTCCAGTAATTTTAACAGCTTTAATAATTGCAGAAGAAACTAGTTCACCTGTACCCGCATGCATTGGATGAGATTTAACTATTACAGAACAACCTGCAGCTAAAGCTGAAGCAGTATCGCCACCAGCAGTTGAATATGCTAGAGGAAAATTACTAGCTCCAAAAACTACTACAGGACCAAGTGGAATCGATACTTTTCTTAAATCAGGTTTAGGTAAAGGAATTCTATGAGGGTCAGCTGTATCAATAGATGCATTAACCCAATTTCCTTCTTTCAATAAAGCAGAAAATGTCTTTAGCTGTCCAACTGTTCTTCCTAATTCACCCTTAGCCCTTGCTTCAGGGAGGCCAGTTTCATTGCAATAAACACCTACAATTTCATTTTCAATTAGTAATAATTGTTCAACGATTGTTTCTAAAAAAAGTGATTTTTGTAAACTATGAATTTTATTATATTTTAAAAAAGCACTTTGAGCTAAATTAACTGCATTATTCAATTCTTCTGTAGTTGCTTCTGTAAAACTGCATTCATTATTCTTGTTTAACTGTGGATTAAAAGTTTTAAAAGTTACTTTTCCTTTAGAGGATAAGCTATTACCTATATAATTTTTTCCATGTAACATATTAATAATTGTATTTTGAAAGATCTGGCCTAGTTTCCAAACTACTTTCTATTATTTTAATAACTTTTTTTCTTTCATCTCCAATAAGTGGTAGTCGAGGAAGTCTAACATTTTCGGTTCCAATACCGGTATACATTTCCGCCAGTTTTATGTTTTGTACTAATTTAGAATTAATATCAAGTTCAAGTAAAGGTAAAAACCAGCGATATATTTCTAAAGCCTCATTTATAGATCCCGCTTTTTGTAATTTATAGATTGCTACCGTTTCTTTAGGGAAAGCATCTACAAGACCTGCTACCCATCCATGTGCGCCCATTAACAAGCTTTCTAAAGCTATTGTATCTACTCCCGTCATTATTTTTAATCTGTCACCAAAATAATTGATAATTCTGGTAACATTAGAAATATCTCTAGTTGACTCTTTAACTGCCTGAATATTGTCGCATTGCAATAATTCATCAAACATATCTAATGTAACTTCAATTTTATAGTCAATAGGGTTGTTGTAAATCATTATTGGTAGTGATGTACTTTTAGCAACTGATTTAAAGTATGCAACAGTTTCTTTATCACTTGCTTTATACCTCATGGGTGGTAAAATCATCAATCCAGATGCTCCATCTTTTTCTGCATTTTGCACTGAAACTATAGCCTCCGAGGTAGATTGCTCTGCAATATTCATCAAAACTGGAATTTTATTTTCTACAATCTCAACAGTATTTTTAATTAATGCACTTTTTTCAATCCTTGTTAAGGTACTAGCCTCCCCTAAAGTACCTCCTAAAACTATTCCACTAACACCAGCATCCAATTGTGTAACAATATTTTTATTAAACATTTCAAAATCTAGCTCATCATTATTTGTAAACTTAGTAGTCACAGCTGGCATTACTCCTTCCCATTTCATATTTAATATTTTTATTAAAGTTATATCTTTTATTTTAATTTAACATAAATAAATCTGAAGCAATTCCATCAGATAAAAACTTGCCTTTTCTTGATATATATAAAAAATCATTTTTGATAAAAAGTAGGTTTTTATTAATATATTTTTGTGCATTTTTTATTAATTGATTTTTATAACTAGCACCAAAATCAACATCTATTTTTATTAAAGAGACACCCCAGTTGGTCCTTAAACCACACATAATTATTTCGTTGAATTTATCCTTCTTGGTTAAACTTTCTTTGCTATGAGGTAAAATATTTTTATTTATTGAATTAATATACTTAAGATTATTTTTTACATTCCAAAATCGACTATCTCCATTAAATGAATGTGCTGACGGGCCTATTCCAAGATATTTTTTTCCTTGCCAATATGCGGAATTATTTACACTATATAATTTATCTAATGCAAAATTAGATAATTCATAATTCTCATATTTATTAGCCTCTAAAATATCGAGTAAAATATAAAACTGTTCTTGTGATTGCCTGTCATCTACATCATCAATTATTCCCTTGTCTATATACTTTTTTAATGCTGTTTTTGGTTCAACAGTTAAGGCGTAAGCAGAAATATGACTAATACTATAAGATAGTAGTATATCAATATTTTGTTTCCATCTAGAGTTATCTAGACCTGGAATACCATAGATTAAATCAGCAGAAATATTATCAAAGTATTTACTTGCTAATTCTATGCATTCAATAGCCTCTTTATCTGTATGAGACCTATTCATTAAGACTAAATCTTGTTTAAAAAAAGATTGAACCCCTATACTTAATCTATTTACTCTACTGTTGGATAATTCTACAATTTTTTGTTCTGTTAAATCATCCGGATTAGCTTCTAAGGTGACTTCTACAGAATCTAAAACATTGTAGTTATCGCAAACTGAAAGAATTAAGGAGTTAATATCAATAGTGCTTAACAATGACGGAGTACCTCCACCAAAGTATATTGATTCTATTTTTTCATTTTTTAATTCATCTTTTCTAATTAAAATTTCATTGTGTAATGCCTTAATCATTTCACCTTTATACTTAAAAGATGTAGAAAAGTGAAAATCACAATAGTGACAAGCCTTCTTGCAAAATGGTATGTGAATATAAATTCCTGACACTTAAATTATTAATTAGTTTAAAAAATTACTTCTTTAATCTTTTTTCGTTTTGCTTTATAAAACTTGACCATCCAGAGTAGTTTTTCTCTCCAGTCAATTTTCCAGAGTTGTAGTAATGACAAACTGCAGCTGCTAAACCATCTGTTGCATCTAAGTTTTTAGGTAATTCTTTTAACTTAAACATTCCTTGTAACATTCTTGCAACTTGTTCTTTACTAGCATTTCCATTTCCAGTAATTGACATTTTTATTTTTTTTGGCAAATACTCTGTTATCGGAATTTCTTTATTTAGCCCTGCTGCCATTGCAACTCCTTGTGCTCTTCCAAGCTTTAGCATACTCTGGACATTTTTACCAAAAAAAGGTGCTTCAATAGCTATTTCATCAGGATGGAAAGAGTCAATCAACTCACTGGTTCTTTCATAAATTAGTTTTAATTTTAAATAATGATCTTTATATTTCATCAGATTTAACTCGTTCATTTGAAGAAAAATCATTTTATTGTCTACGACTTTTATGATTCCAAAACCCATGATAGTTGTGCCGGGGTCTATTCCTAATATAATTCTCTCATTGCTCATTAAAATAAACTATTCATTGGTGGATATTAAAATTGGTAATTTAAATTTTGTGTTGACAGGCTGACCTCGTTTAATAGCTGGATATAGCTTTGGTAACCCTAAAACTGTAAGCTCAAATATAGAGTCAATCAATAAATTGACATTTAGAATTTCAGTCTTATTCATTGATTTCTCTAAAATAATAACTCCCTTATTAGAAACAATAAAATTAATCATTATTGTATCAGTAATTGATTCATAAACTACGATATCATTATTAATTAAATTAGCTTGAATTTTTGTAGTCAAAGTATTTACAAAACAATTAAAGTTAGATTCTCTGTTAATAATTGTATCACAGTTTTGGAATCTAGGGAAAGTATCTACATCTTTCCAATTAAATGTTTCTAACTCATCGGAAACCAACTTACTGACAGACAGCTCTTTACTGTTCGATAAATCACATGAAAAAAGGGTTGAAAATAAAAAAACGATTATATAATATTTCATCTTTAGTATTGTATAATTAAAATTACAAAAAATTATAAACTATTGTAGTGTATGATAATTAATTATCTTTAATAAAACATTTTTAAATTATGAATTCTATTCTATTAATAGTTTCTGCAGGGTTAATTATTACAGGAATAATTGGTAGTTTTCTACCTATAATTCCAGGCCCTATCACAAGCTGGCTTGGACTATTGGCTATTTGTCAAATTCAGGACTTTTCTGCAAGCAATACATTACTAACTATAACATTTATAGTGGCAATTACAATTTTTATAACTGATTACTTCATTCCTATAATAGGATCTAAATATTTTGGAGGAAGTAAATATGGAATTGTCGGCACTTCAATAGGACTCTTAATAGGGCTTTTTAGTCCAATTCCTTTTGGAATTATTATAGGGGCTTTTTTAGGAGCACTAATCGGAGAGTATTTTGGCGGTAAGAGTGTTTCAGAAGGAATTAAACCAGCTATAGGATCGTTAGTGGGTATTATTTCATCATCAATTATAAAATTTATAACTGGATTTTCTTTTTTTATAATTTATATCACTTTAATAATTAGAAATTGGGAAATACTATTTTGAAGAACCGCCATGTGTTGTTGTTTGAATGATTTCAGTTACAAAAGAGTTATCAGTTGATTTGCTGTTAATTCTATTAATTAATATCTCTACAGATCTCTTACCGATTCGCACAGCATGTTGATTAATTGTTGTTAGTTGAGGTTCTGAAAGCATTGATGTTAATTTATCCCCAAAACCAACAATTGATAAATCTTTTGGAATATCTATATTTAATTTTGAAGCTATATTTACTGCTAAAATTCCAGAAATATTATCTGCGGCAATAATTGCATCTAAGCCTGGGCTAGTTTTGATAAACTGTTTTATAGAATTATGTGCACTTTTTCTATAATACTCAGAATTTTCAGTATGGCTGATATTAGTTTGATGGACAAGTTTTAATATTAGCTGTTCATCATATTTTCCAAAAAAATCAACACTAGCTTTTCTGTATCCATTGCTTCGATATTTACCAACATTTAAGTTGTTTATAGCTGTGATGAATCCAATTTTCTTGCGACCCTTTTTTACTAGACTTTTTACTTCATTGTATATAGTATCAAAATCGTCAATTATGACTTTATCACAACTTATTTTGTCAGTAATTCTGTCAAGCATCACTAACGGTATATTATTTAATGTTAAATCTTTTATGTGAGAGAACTCATTCTTGTTTAATGTTTCTTCAGAAAGAGCTAGCAATACTCCGTCTACAGTTCCTGAGCCAATTATTTTTAAATAATCAATTTCTTTTGACATTGATTCTCTGGAAAAAAATGTAATAATATCATAACCTAATTCTTCTGCGGCTATTTGAATCCCGTATAATACTTTAGCATAAAATCTATTTAAAATATCTGGAAGAATGACACCTAGTGTAAGTGTTTTATTACTCTTTAAGCTTAATGCAATTTTATTTCTTTTATAATTTAATTCTTTAGCTAAGTTTTGAACCTTGATTATTGTTTCCGAACTAATCTCATCACTATTGCTTAGAGCTTTCGAAACAGTTGAAACTGAAACATTTAATTCTTTAGCTAATTGTTTTAAAGTAATCATTTTTTTAATTGATTAAGTCAAATGATTTATTATCCTTAACATCAGAATCTCCACCAATAAAAACACTGAATTTTCCAATTTCTGACTCCCAAAGGTCATTGGCAGTATAATATAGTAATGAAGAGTTATCAATTTCAAAACTAACTTCTTTAGTTTCTCCAGCATTTAATTCCACAAGTTCAAATCCTTTCAACTCTTTTACAGGTCTTGCTAAACTTCCATAATGATCTCTTATATACATTTGTACAACTTCCTTTCCTTTTACTTTTCCTGTATTAGTAATTTTTACACTAACAGTGATAATATCATCTCTAGTTATTTCATTTGAGCTTAGAGTCAATTCTGAATATTTAAAATTGGTATAACTTAGACCATATCCAAATGGATATAATGGGCTATTTTCAACATCAGCATAAGTTGATCTTGTAACTTCCTCTGAGGAAGCACCTGGTCTTCCAGTTTTTTTAAAATTGTAATAAAGAGGAACTTGTCCTACATTTCTAGGAAAAGACATCGTCAACTTTCCACTAGGGTTATAATCTCCGTACAATACTTCAGCTATTGCGTTTCCAGATTGTGTTCCTAAGTGCCAAGTTTCTAAAATTGCTGGTATATTTTCATCAGCCCATGTTAAATTTAATGGTCTTCCATTCATTAAAACTAAAACAATATTCTTATTGATTTTAAACACTTCTTCTAACAATTCTTGTTGTAAACCAGGTAATCCTAGTTCTGTTCTACTTCTACCTTCTCCAGATTGGAAACCTTCTTCACCCAAAACCATAACAACTATATCTGCAGATTTAGCAGCTATTTTAGCCTCTTTAAAACCAGTTTTATCAGTATGATTTAATTTAACTCTGTTATGAAAATTAGTTTCTCCATAATATAAATCAACTCCTTTTTTGTATGTAATAGAATTATTTCCATAATTCTCTAAACCTTCAAGAACAGTTACCGCTGTATTACTATCAGCTGCTCCTCTCCAATTTCCAAGTGGACTATTATTATCATTAGCTAAATGACCAATCAAAGTGATTTTTTGACCTTTCTTTTTTATAGGCAACAAAGAACTTTCATTTTTTAATAATACAATTGATTTTTTAGCCATATCTAATG
>CAJVXR010000071.1 GCA_913009535.1 uncultured Flavobacteriales bacterium
GGTTTAAGGCGCACGCTTGGAAAGCGTGTATACGCCAAAAGTGTATCGAGGGTTCGAATCCCTTCCTCTCTGCAAATCTAAAGTTCGTCATTACAACATACCAAACAGTATGTTGTTTTGTTGTCGCTGGACAAATTATGTTTGTAGAAAACATTATTTTTATTTGAACTTTTTTATATATATTTAACAACTTATTTAAACAAATTAACTTACAAATAATGAAAAGAATTTTATCACTTTTAGTAGTAACGGCTGTTTTCTTATCAAACTTTGGGCTTTATGCACAAGATGAATCAGCTATGCAAGAGGAAGTAGCTCAAGAAGAAGTAATGCAGGAACAAGTAATGCAGGAAGAAGTAATGGATGAGGAGCCAGCAGAAGCTAATTTTACTCAAGAATTAAAAAATCGTTTTATTGAAGGAGGTCCTGGGTTCATGGGAATTGTACTTGCATGTTTAATCTTTGGATTAGCAATAGCTATTGAAAGAATTATTTATTTAAATCTTGCAACAACTAATACTCAAAAATTAACCGAAGACGTAGAAAGTGCTTTAAAATCTGGTGGAACTGAAGCCGCTAAAGAAGTTTGTAGAAATACTTCTGGTCCAGTAGCATCTATTTTTTATCAGGGACTTGACAGAGCAGACGATGGAGTAGAGAGTGCTGAAAAAGCAGTGGTTGCTTATGGTGGGGTTCAAATGGGTCAACTTGAAAAAAATGTTTCGTGGATCTCTTTATTTATTGCTCTTGCTCCAATGCTTGGTTTCATGGGAACAGTAATTGGTATGATACAAGCTTTTGATAAGATTCAAGCAGCTGGAGACATGCAGCCATCACTTGTTGCTGGTGGTATTAAAGTAGCACTTTTAACAACTGTATTTGGACTTGTAGTTGCTATTATTCTTCAAATTTTTTACAATTACATCATTGCAAAAATTGATAGTATTGTAAATGACATGGAAGATGCTTCCATAACTTTGATAGACATTCTTGTAGCTCATAAAAAATAATCTATATGAATATTCAAAAAATAACAACGCTTGTATGTGCAAGTATAGGATTACTTGGTGTTTTATTCTTACTTTTTATAATTGGTAAAGGAGACGATGCAATTGAGATGAGTGCATTGCAAGGGGATTATGGATTTGTTTCCTACATTATTTATTTAGCTCAATTTACATTGGCAATAACTATTTTAATAACTCTTGGGTTTTCCGGTAAAAACTTAGCCTCTGATAAAAATAAATTAAAAAGCTCACTAATGTCTCTTGGAGCTTTTTTGTTTGTGATTTTAATTGCTTTTCTTTTTTCTTCTGGAGTTGAAACTCCTATGAAAGACGATGCGGTTTTATCAGCTAGTGGTTCAAGATGGGTAGAAACAGGTATTAGAACTTTTTATTTTTTAACTGTAATTGCTCTAGGTGCTATGGCTTTTAATTCTATAAAAAACTTAATTAAAAAATAGATGGCTAGAAAATCACCTGAAGTTAATGCAGGCTCTATGGCCGATATTGCCTTTCTATTACTGATATTCTTTTTAGTAACCACTACCATAGAAACGGATTCAGGTATTAATAGAAAACTTCCTCCGATGGAAGATGTAATCGATCCACCGATCATTAAAGAAAGAAATATTTTTACTGTTGTAGTAAATAAAAATAACGATATTCTAGTTGAAGAAAAGCCAATGGAACTTCGTGATATTAGATCAGCAGCAGTTAAGTTTCTAGATAATGGGGGAGGAGTTGGAGAAGAAGCATGTGATTATTGTAAGGGAGAAAGAGACAAGTCCTCCTCTGATAATCCAGAAAAAGCAATCATTTCACTTAAAAACGATAGAGAAACAGACTATAAGGTATACATTTCGGTACAAAACGAACTAGTTGCAGCCTACAACGTGCTTAGAGATAGAGAGTTTATTTCTCTATATCCAAATGAAAGAATGACATTTGTAGAAGCCAATAAATTTTATTCTGACCCCAGAACAAGTCCGAAACTTAAAGCTAAGTTGAAACCAAAACTAGATGTTTTAAAAAGAATGTATCCTCAAAAATTATCTGAGGCTGAACCTAGTAAACTAAAATAAATAATAAGATGTCTAAGTTTAAAAAGAAAAAAGACGGAGAACAACCAGCCATAAATACAGCATCTCTTCCTGATATTGTTTTCATGCTTTTATTTTTCTTTATGGTTGCAACTGTTATGCGTGACAATACATTAATGGTTACCAATACTCTACCAGCTGCAGATCAAGTACAGAAATTAGATAAAAAAGATAGGGTTATCTATATCTATGCTGGAAAGCCAAGCGAGAGGTATGTTAAAAAATATGGAGACCAACCAAAAATTCAACTTAATGACAAGTTTTCTGTAGTTTCAGATGTAGGAGCTTACATTCTTGCTGAAAGAGCTACCAAACGTGAGGAACTTCAAAACGTACTTACTACTTCTTTAAAGGTTGACGGAGAAACTAATATGGGTCTTATTTCTGATATTAAACAAGAACTTAGAAAGGTAAATGCATTAAAAATTAATTATACAACCAGAATAGGGGATTATACTCAAAACAAATAATCACTGGTTTTTAAATTATAATATTCGAGCATCCTTTTAGGGTGCTTTTTTTATTTTATTAAATTAACTTTGTTGTATGTTGAAATTTGGAAATTTTTTCTTTTTCTTTTTATTTTCAATCAGTTGCTTTTCTCAACTTGACTCAATTGATGACAAGTACAGAGAAGATCAGTTTTATTTTGGAGTTTTCTATAATTCCCTTTTAAACAGTCCAAATGATTTTAATCAAAATAAGTTCTCTAGTTCCGTTAATTTAGGTTTTATTCGTGATTTTCCATTAAATAAGGACAGAAATTTTGGATTGGGCTTGGGTTTGGGACTTTCCACCGGGAGCTTTCACAATAATTTAAAACTATCTAGTTTAAACAATCAGTTTGATGCCAATATTATTACTGATCCACAATCCTTCACAAAAAATAAATGGACTTTAAACGAACTAGAATTCCCTTTTGAGATTAGATGGAGAACCTCAACAGCAGAAAATTATAAATTTTGGAGAATATATTTTGGAATAAAAACAAGTTATGTTTTTAGTAGTAAGCATGTTTTTGAATCAAGTTCCGGAAAAGAAATTACAAGAGACTTGCCTTTCAATAAGCTTCAAACAGGTTTTACTCTAAATGCAGGTAACAACACATGGAATTTAGGCCTTTATTTGGGCCTTCAGCCTTTATTTAAAGAAGAATTCACTGACAAGCATCTCGCAATAGCTGATATTAAGCAATTTAAGGTTGGATTGATTTTTTATATTTTCTAAATAAACAGCCTTTTATATTATTAAATCACGTATATATCACCAAAAAACTGATAGTTTTACAATTTTATTTATATTTACAAGGTTATAGAGTTTTGATAACAACTAACAAAAACTAAAATAATATTATTATGAAAAGAATTTTGTCACTGATTACAGTACTTTTTAGTACTTTAATTTTCGCACAAACTACCGTAACAGGAACTGTTACTGATGACAACAACGATCCGATTCCCGGAGCTAATGTTGTTTTTAGTGCGCTAAATGGTGCTATTGCTGATTTCGATGGAAATTTTTCTATTTCCGTTAATCAACAACCACCCTTTACAATAACTGTTTCAAGTGTAGGTTTTGATTCTGCTACTTTAAATGTTACTTCGTCTAATTTAGATTTTAATGTACAATTAGTTTCTTCACAGAACCTTTTAGATGAAATCGTTGTTTCAGCTTCTAGAGTTCCAGAAAGACTTTTTGAGTCCGCTGTAACTATTGAGAAGTTTGATTATAAAGACATAGCGCAATCTACAGGAGCTGACTTTTATGCTAGTTTAGATGGCCTTAAAGGAGTTCAAATTAATTCTGGAGGTCTTTTATTACAACAAGTTAATACTAGAGGTTTCTCAACTGTTTATAATGAAGGTTTTGTTCAGCTTGTAGATGGAATGAACAACGAGGCACCAGGACTGAGTTTCTCAGCTGGTAACTTACTTGGAATAAATGTTTTAGATATTCAAAGTGTTGAACTTATGCCAGGTGCTGCATCTGCTTTATACGGAGCCAATGCAACTAAAGGTATATTGTTTATGAACAGTAAAAATCCTTTTGACTTTCCTGGAGTAAGTGTTTCTTACAAGCACGGTATTACTTCTCAAAAAGCTGCAGGTGATAATTATTATTATGACATCGCCTTGAGAGCTGCTAACAAATTCAGTGATAAGTTTGCTGCTAAATTTACAGTTAGTTATGTGGAGGGTGAAGATTGGCATGCGGTTGATTACAGAGATATTAATAGATTAGGTCGTGGAAGATCATATAATGCTAACAATACAGGAGTAAATGCTCCTTGGAGAAATCAATCAGGTTTAGATTCAACTCCACCAACTGACCCTTCTATGTATCCTGATTACGATGGAGTCAATGTTTACGGAGATCTTGCTCAGAATATAAACATGGATGGAGCTTTTGCTGGATTGGTTTTACCTGGACTTGTACAGCAAGGTTTATTGAGTAGTGCTCAAGCTGCTTTCTTTGGAAATTTATTTATGAACAACACTTTCTTTGGATTTCAAACAATTAACGCTACTGGATACAAGGAAACGGATTTAATTGACAATAAAGCTTCTAGTATGAAAGCAGATATTTCTTTACACTACAAGCCAACAGAAGATTCTGAAATAATTTTCAATTCTAAGCTAGGTCAAGGGAATACAATGCTTCATGCTACAAACAGAAACATGTTGAAAAACTTTGGACTACAACAACATAAAATTGAATACAATAATAAAAATCTTACTTTAAGAGCTTATACTTCTATTGAAGATTCTGGAAACACCCACGATACAAGTGCACTAGGTGCTGTAATGGTACTTTCTCAACCTGGAGGTTTAGGCGCATGGTATGGTGGATATTTGGGTCAGTATTTTGGTTTAAGTGGAGTTTACACAACTGTTAATGCAAACCCTGTTGTTGGACTTCAAACAATTTTAGGAGCTGCTCAGCAAGGACTTACGTTCCGTCAATTACTTCAATCTTTAGGTAAGAATGATCTTTCTGCTCATGGAACAGCTAGAACAGTTGCAAATCAAAATATGATTCAGCCTGGAAGTGCTGCTTGGGATTCTGTATACAAAACAGCTGTTACAAATGGAATTGATGTTTTTTCAGGAGGAGCAGGAATTTTAGATACTTCAAAATCAACTAGTTTTGAGGTAAATTATAACTTGCAAGACTTAGTAAGTATAGCAGATATAATTATTGGTGCTTCCCACAGAAAATATGCCCTGAGATCAAACGGAACATTGTTTACAGATTATACGTCTCCAATTGAATTTGTTGACATGGGATTATATGCTCAAGTTAAAAAAGATTTATTTGATGGAGCATTGAAATTAACTGGATCGATGCGTTACGATAAGAGTCAGTTTTTTGATGGTCATATTACACCAAGAATTGGTGGGCTTTTATTTCTTTCCGAAAATCAAAATTTAAGATTTTCTTACCAAACAGGATACAGAAACCCATCTTCTCAAGATCAATACATCGGTCTGGATATTGGTTCAGCTATTTTAATGGGTAGTTCGCCTGATAATGTCGAAAGGTTTAGTATGGATGTTTTAGGAGTTACTACAACTGACAGGTATACTTTAACAGGAAACCACATAAAAAATAATTCTTACACCTTATCTTCCGTTCTAGCTCAAGCTCCAGTTATTGCAGAACTTGGGAACGTAGAGCCTGAGTATGTGAAATCTTATGATTTAGGTTATAGAATAAATGGCAAGAAAACTGCTTTAGATATTAATGCTTATTTCACTGAGTGGGATAATTTTATTTCTGCTCAAAATGTTGTTACGCCAATGTTTATGCATCCAACATTTGGAGGTCTTGCAGCTATTGCTCAAGGAGATTTTAGAATAGTGAGTTACGATAGTAATACCGATGAGGTGGTTAGAACTTATGGTTTAACGGTAGGTTTAGAAACTAATCTGTTTAAAATTTATGATTTAAATATATCCTCTTCTTATAACAAAATGAAATTTGCTACGTTCGGTTCTGATTATAAATCATATTTCAATACTCCGCAAACAAGAGTTAAAATTGCTTTAGGTTCAACTAAACTTGCAAAAAATTTCTCATTCAATATTAGCGCTAAATACCATGATAAATTTTACTGGGAACAGTCAGGTTTTATGGATGGATGGATTGATTCAAATACAACATTTGATGCTACAATGAGTTTTGCAGTACCTAAAATTAACGCCAACATTAAAGTGGGTGGTGTGAATATAGGTGGATGTGAATACCAAAATATGCCAGGTTCTGGTTTTATAGGTCAACAGTATTATGTTGGGTTTACTTTAAATCCATAATATCAATTTTTAAATGTTAATAAAAAGGCGCCAATTGGCGCCTTTTTTTTGTATAAAAATTAAAGAAATTAAACTATAAAATTTTATATTTGCGGAATTAAATTTCCATATTAATAAGAATATTTTCAATTAAAAATTATACAATGTCAAATTCGATAGGTAAAGTTTCTCAGATTATTGGTCCCGTAGTGGATGTAGCTTTTGATTCATCTAAATCTACACTTCCTAAGATATACGATTCTCTTGAAATTAAGAAAGCGGATGGTTCTATTTTAGTTCTCGAAGTTCAGTCTCATGTTGGGGAAGATGTGGTAAGAACAATATCTATGGATTCAACAGATGGTCTTCAAAGAGGAGTGGATGTTGTAGCGACAGGAAATCCAATAAAAATGCCAATTGGTGAAGATATTTATGGGAGGTTATTTAATGTTATTGGTGATGCAATTGATGGTTTAGGTGATTTACCTAAAACAGGAGAAAATGGATTAGCAATACACAGAGAAGCGCCTGATTTTGATCAGCTCTCCACTTCAACTGAGGTTTTATTTACTGGAATAAAAGTGATTGATTTAATTGAACCTTATGCTAAGGGTGGTAAAATTGGTTTATTTGGTGGAGCTGGAGTAGGTAAAACAGTTTTGATTCAGGAATTGATTAATAACATTGCCAAAGGCCACGGGGGACTTTCTGTATTTGCAGGAGTTGGAGAGAGAACAAGAGAAGGAAACGACCTTTTAAGAGAAATGTTAGAATCGGGAATTATAAAATACGGAGAAGAATTTGATAAATCCATGGAAGAAGGTGGATGGGATTTAAGTAAAGTAGATAAAAAAGCAATGAAAGACTCAAAAGCAACATTTGTTTTTGGTCAGATGAATGAGCCTCCTGGAGCAAGAGCTAGAGTAGCGCTTTCAGGTTTGACAGTTGCTGAATATTTTAGAGACGGTGCAGGAGATGGACAAGGTAAAGATGTCTTGTTCTTTGTAGACAATATATTCAGATTTACTCAAGCAGGTTCCGAAGTTTCTGCTTTACTAGGGAGAATGCCATCAGCGGTTGGTTACCAACCTACTTTAGCTACGGAAATGGGAGCAATGCAGGAAAGAATTACATCCACTAAAAAAGGCTCTATTACATCTGTTCAAGCAGTATACGTGCCTGCAGATGATTTAACAGA
>CAJVXR010000072.1 GCA_913009535.1 uncultured Flavobacteriales bacterium
ACCATTTTGTTTTAACATTTCTAAAGATTCCTTGACTAAAGATTCATATGCTTCATTGGTTACAATTCCACCAGGCAGAGCCTTGCCGACTAATATAGGGAGCCATTCAGCACTATTGCGAGTTATGGAATCTTTATGTAAAAAAGGGTACTTATCAAAAATTTCTACTCCTTTTTTAGCATGAAACGCTTCTTTACTTGTTGTGGCTGGAGAAAAAGTACTGGATTCAATTCCAAGACCAATTATAGCAATTCTTGGATATTTAATTTGAGTATTTTTTGAACAACCAAAGATTAATAAAACGTGGAGTAATAGTATTTTTTTCATTTTATAAAAATAACAAAACATCTACACTTTTTAGAATTATAGCCGTTTTATTGTTTTTGCAGCTAACTCATTTAAAAACAACTGAATTACAATAAATTGAAATCCATTTAAGATCCATCAAAAAAAGACCTATAAACCACAGCATAATTATACTACTACTAATACAAGAGAAACTAGGATGAAAATCAAATAATAAAGTATATACTCACTCTGATTGTTTGGAACAAAAACTTAAGATAACCAAAAAAAATGATCTTGGGCAATAAAATTGACCCTGGACGAGCTAAGATTTTTCTTGATGATAATGGGCCTCAACGTATGGATATCAGCATGACAACTGAAATCTAAAAATATCTTCAAGTTATAAAGCAAGAACAGCGAGCCTATTATATTTTAGCCTGGTAAGTAAATAAATCAAAGTATCTTCCTTTTGCCTTAATGAGTTGGTCGTGAGTCCCTTGCTCGGCAATTCTACCAGCTTCAATAACTAGTATTTTGTGGGCTTTTCTGATCGTACTCAACCTGTGGGCAATAACGAAAGTTGTTCGCCCTTCAGTAAGGGTCGCCAAACTCTTTTGAATGAGCGCCTCACTTTCAGTATCAAGATTAGATGTAGCCTCATCCAGGATTAAAATAGAAGGGTTGGCCAAAATAGCTCTTGCTATAGCAATTCTCTGTCTTTGTCCACCCGATAATTTTACGCCCCGCTCCCCAATTAACGTGTCTAAACCGTCGTCAAAACGATCTGTAAACTCATTAACATAAGCTGCACTAACTGCTTCTAAAAGATGTTTATCTGAGGCATTAGGTTTGGCGTACATAATATTTTCCTTAATGGTTCCCTCAAATAGAAATTCGTCTTGCAAGACCACTCCTAGTTGTTTTCTAAAGCTCTCTAAGGTTACGTCTCTAAGTGGATGGCCATCAATAGTTATTTGCCCATGGTCGGGATTGATAAACGTGGCCACTAAGCCCGCTATAGTAGATTTTCCAGATCCTGAGCTACCAACAAGAGCAATCGTTTCACCTGCTTTAGCGCTAAAGCTAATATTGTGCAATACGTCCTTCTCTTCCTCATAGGCAAAAGACACTTGCTTAAAATCTATAGCGCCCTGAATCTCTTTTAGAGCAATTGTTCGCCTAGGATCATCTTCTTCACCAGATTCATTCATGAGCTCCTCGGTTCGGTCTAGACCAGCCAAAGCCTCAGTGAGCTGGCTACCAATATTGCTCATTTGCACGATTGGCGCTATCATTAGACCTAACAAAAAGGTGAAACTTAAGAATTCACCGAGAGTCAAACTTTCCATCATGATTTTATATCCGCCTATTCCCATAATTCCTGTGGTAGCAAGACCTAACAAAAATGTCGCAGATGAGGTTATAAATGCAGTAGCCGTAAGACTTTTCTTTACATTGACAAATAGCTCATGAACACCTCTTTCAAAGACTCGTGCCTCTTGTTGTGCCGCGTTAAACCCCTTGATCACCCTAATACCGCCCAGGGTTTCCGTAAGTCTTCCGGTGACTTCAGCATTAATTTTTCCTCTGGCCCTAAATATTGGTCTTATGACCTTAAATGCCTTCAATGCAATTACAGCAAAAATCGCCAAGGGTATGAGCGTAAACAAAGTCATAGAGACACTAATTTGCAACAAGAGCATAATAGAGACAATGGCAGTGATCGTCCCTCCTACCAGTTGCACCAAACCGGTTCCAATTAAGTTTCTAACCCCTTCCACGTCTGTCATAATTCTCGAGACTAAGGCACCAGACTTGGTATTGTCAAAAAATCTGATGGGTAGCCCTAAAATTTTCTTTTGCACCTTTGTTCTTAACTCTGCAATGAGGTATTGAGCCTGTACGGAAAGGATTTTTGTGAGTAAAAATGAGGTGATTGCTTGAACCAGAATAGCTACTATGACAATGGCTATTAAAATGCTCAATCGGTCTAACTCCTTGTTTGGAATAATTTCATCCATCAATATTTTTAGAGAAAGAGGTGCTACAAAACTGGCTCCCTTGCTTATTATGATAAGTAATAGACCTATTAAAACCATCTTCCTTTTGGGCCATATAATGGTAGTAAAGGCTTTTAGCAGAGAAACTTTAGGTTTACTTTGAGCTTTGTTCAAGTTATATTTTTATTAAAGTAGATAATGATACAAATAAAAAACGGTTACACTATAAAAGTATAACCGTTTTATTGTTTTAGTAGCGGGAATAGGACTCGAACCTATGACCTTCGGGTTATGAGCCCGACGAGCTACCACTGCTCTATCCCGCGATATAGTTTACAAATATACAACGCTTTTTAAATTATACAAGAATAAAAGCTTAAACATCTATAATATTATTTACTCAATTTTTCTAGATCATTTTGGATTAACTCCCAATCTTTCATTAAGTTATTTAGATTATTTTTTTTTGAATGATAAATATCGAAAAAATTCTTTTCATTAGCATACTTATCATAATCTGCCTCTAATTTACTATCTAAATCTTTAATTTCTCTCTCAAAAACACCAATACTTGATTCAACTTTAGATAATTTATTATTTAATGACTTTAACTTCTTTTGATTATTATAAGACAATTTGTTATCTACGGGCTTTTCAACTTTAATTTTAGTTTTTAACTCGACCTCCCTCATGTTTTCAAGCTTTTTTTCCTCTAAATAATAATCAATATCTCCTAGGTATTCATTTAGCTTTTTATCTTTAAACTCATAAACTTTATTAACTAAACCTTGCAGAAAATCTCTATCGTGTGAAACTAATAATAGAGTACCTTCAAATTTGCTTAAAGCTACTTTTAAAACGTTCTTGGATTTTATATCAAGGTGATTAGTAGGCTCATCCATTATAAGCACATTAAGTGGTTGTAAGAGTAGTTTAGCTAGTGCTAATCTATTTCTTTCCCCACCAGATAAAACTCGAACAAACTTATCTGCGTCATCTCCTTTGAATAAAAATGAGCCTAGAATATCTCTAACTTTACTTCTATTTTTCTCATTAGCAGAATCAATCATTGTCTCCAATACAGTTTTTGAACCATCAAGATACTCAGCTTGGTTTTGAGCAAAATATCCAATCTGTACATTATGACCTAACTTAACAACTCCTTCAGATTTAATATCTCCAACAATAATTTTTGCAAGAGTAGATTTTCCTTGACCATTTTGACCTACGAAAGCAATTTTACTACCTCTATCAACAGATAAGCTTATGTTTTTCAAAACACTTAACTCATCATAATTTTTTGATACATTTAAAGCTTCAATTACAACCTTTCCAGGTGTGACAGAAACAGGGAAATTTAATTTCATTACACTATTATCGTCCTTATCTACCTCAATACGATCTACTTTTTCTAGCTTTTTGATTAAGGATTGAGCCATAGTAGCTTTAGAAGCTTTGGCTCTAAATTTTTCAATTAATTTTTCTGTTTGTGCTATTTGCTTAGCTTGATTTTTCTGAGAAGCTAATTGCTGCGTTCTAATTTCATTTCTAAGGACCAAATACTGAGTGTATGGTTTAGGGTAATCATATATTTTACCTAATGAGATTTCAATAGTTCTATTGGTAACATTATCTAAAAACATCTTATCGTGAGAAACGATAACTATAGCTCCAGCATAGCTCTTTAAAAAGTTCTCTAACCAAATGATAGCTTCAATATCCAAATGATTAGTAGGCTCATCTAAAAGAAGAATATCATTATTTTGCAAAAGTAACTTAGCAAGTTCAATTCTCATTCTCCATCCCCCAGAAAAAGTATCTGTTAGCTTAGTAAAATCAGAACGTAAAAAACCCAGACCTTGAAGAATTTTTTCTGTAGTTCCTTGATAACTATATCCTCCTATAATCTCGTACTTGTGTTGTAAGTCATTTAGATCTACGATCAACTGGCTATATTGGGTAGATTCATAATCAGTTCTCTCTGCTAGTTGTGTATTAATATAGGAAAGTTGTTTTTCAATAGATATTATTTCAGAGAAGGCTAAATAGGATTCTTCTAATACAGTTCTGCCAAATTCGAAGTCAATATCTTGTTTTAAAAATCCAATATTAACTTCTTTTTCTTTGGCAATTTGACCAGACTGAGTATCGATTTCCCCAGAAATAACTTTTAATAATGTAGATTTTCCCGCCCCATTTTTTCCGATTAGTCCTACTCTGTCTCCATTACCGAGTCTAAAAGTAATATCGCTAAAAAGAGGTTCACCTTGAAAAAAAATCGAAGCTTTATGAATATTTAACATAGGTCATTACAAAATTAAGATGCAAAAATAGTGTAAATAGTTAGTCCTATTGATATATAGGTATAAAAAAAACGCTTATACTACTATAAGCGTTTTTTTTAAAAAATTATATAATTTTTACCAACTCCACATATCATGTTCGAAGTTTCTGATTTTTTCCTTAATTCTTTCTGATTCTAATAATTGCATGAAAGAGTTTTTAGAAATATATTCCTTAATCTCTCTATCCTCTTGCATATTTTCTTCTAAATATATAACGGCATTAAATCTGCGAGAATTAATTAATTCATCAAAAGATTTTCTTACGGCACTATTTGAGTTACTAAAAACGTAAGCGTTTTTTAATACATTTCTTACATCCGGATAGTAGACCCAAAACATTGGAACCTTCTCAATATCCTCTTCATAGAATGCGTTGTTATCTAATTCCATATTAGCGACTTGCTTTGTAACTGGGGCAATGGCTAAAGGTCTGTATCGTAAATCACTTTGTATCTTATCAAAATACCAAACTCCTTTAATTAAATATTGAGTTACCATATCATAAGAAAAATTATTAATCTCATAATCTCTTCCCTTAGTTAAATAAGGTAGAACAGCAGCTTTTCTAAATTTTAAATATGAGTTGTATAATGGTGCATTCGTTTCCTTTAAAGAATCTTCATCTACATAAGTAAACTCGCCAAAGTCGACATCATTAAAAAGAGCAAAGTCTCTGTATCCACCAAAATCATTCATCTTATTGATACCCCTTCTTTTGATAACTGTATCGGTTAATTTCTTAAAAACACTTGAAGAATCTACTTCAAAATTAAATTTACCATCATCAAATATTCTAGATATCTTTCCTTCTTTTATTCCTTTGATCAAGTACCATATAAGTGGTCTTCTTTCTTTACCAACCAATGTAGTATCCGTTGGATATAAATATGGGAAATTAACTCTCTCACTTAAATCAACGATTTCCCAGACTGTTCTAGAAAAAAGTACATCTTTATCATCTATATAACCATACTCTAAAACAGATTCATCATCTAAATCTAATTGGCTTAATGTTTTAACTCCAATATCTTCTGGGTTTTTAGCATTCAACAGATTACTCTGACTAAACGTAAAGTTTAAACCAATAAATAATGAAAAAACGAATATGACTTTTTTATGTAGTGACATATAATTAATTCTTAAGGGTTACAATTAATGGTGCAGCAGTAGGAATAATAGTACTTGTACCTCTTCCTTTTGGAGCAATATCAGTTATAGTGATCTGTGAACCTCTTCTTGCACCTCTTAAAGCCTGCTTTGCTTGTGCACTTAACTCATCACCTTCACACGCAAAAACACCTTTTCCTTGAATGTTAATCTTAAAGTTGTCAACGGACAATGGTAGATCAAAATCAAAACCATTAAATTGAGCATCAATAATCGCTGAGGCTAAATCTGCTCTGTTCATAGACATAGAGCCTGTTTCACCATCAATAGATCCTAATGGAGAAGGTATTGGTTTGATTCTAAATGGAACCGTAGTAACTACTTTTTCTCCACTTGGTAAAGTTCCAACTACTTTAACATTAATAGTTTTTTTACCTTTAAGGGCAGTAGGCATTTTTCTTAAATCTAATTCATAGTCTCCTGCTGATTTTCTTTCTTTTTTACCTACAAGCTTACCTTTTCTTAAGCCAGGTGTTGCTAATGGGTCTACTTTATTATCTGGGATTCCAGCAAAGGATATAGAAAAAGGGTTTCTAACTCCTTGATAGACTACGTTCATCTTATCTGCAGAAACAGTAGCAGAGTTTGGTTTAGGTACAACTGCATAAGTACTCTTTACAGGTATTGTTATAATAGAATCTCCTTCTCTAAATTGAAATTCTCCGATAATCTCTCTTTCTCCAACTGCACCTGCAGGGAAATCAAGTAAAGTTTGGCCAGTCATCATAGAAGACTGATCTAATTCCTTACCATTAATTAATACCTTATCTGCTTTTAATGTTTTATCATTTTTCCCTAAGATAATTCTACCTGTAAAATTATCACCAGAAAAGAAAGCCGTTTTATCAGGGACTACTATAGCATCAAAATTAGTTAAAGAGGCTTCTATTTTTAATTTTCCTTGAAGCATTGCAGAAAGAAGTTCTGATTCAATAGTTTTTATATCAGCTTGCAACATTGTAAATTTAGTTATGGATGCTACTAATGGATATCCCATATAATGGTACTCAATCCAATCTCTAACAACTCCCTCTCTATCAACAATAGTATTAGTAGAAAATTTCTTAATAACATCATTAGTTATATCTTGAAGAGATAAGTTTGTTTTTAGAACATCTGAAACACCTTCTCTAAATATTTTCATTTGATTTAAAAATTCTTCACCTTCAGGGGTTAGTATTTTTCCAACAAAAAACATTTCGTCTATAGCATCTGCCTTATCCATAACCTCGTAGTCAGTTACATCTTCTAATTTAGAATTCTCTAAAGCAGAGGTTTTGATAGATTCTAAGTGGTTATATAAATCATTAGCAAGATCTGAAATAGAGTCAGCTTTATTTTTTAACGATAGGTATTTTCCAGGTTGCTCACTAGCCTTTTCGTCTAATCCTTGTTTAAATTTATTATTTCTTTCTGTTGCATTCAAATTTGACTCAACAACTTGCTCGTTCATAAGACCAAATGCTGTTAAAACTTCTTTTGACATATTTAGAGCTAGCATTGCAATAAATACTAGATACATCAAATTGATCATTTTTTGTCTTGGA